>CAJXWQ010000047.1 GCA_913062605.1 uncultured Cellvibrionales bacterium | reverse complement strand
GTGTGGATCAGCTTCCAAGACTCGACCAATTAACTCTTTTGCTCGCAGAATATCATCCTCATAACTAATACCAAAAGTCATATCCACACGCCGGGTAGGCTCAACAAAGATATTTTTCAAGCAACCATTGGAAAGAATGCCATTGGGGATGACAATCACTTCATTATCTCTGCTTATTAGTCGGGTATTGAAAATTTGAATCTCCTCAACCACGCCACGATAACCCTGAGCTTCAATTTCATCCCCTACCTTAAACGGCTTAAAGAGCAGAATCAGCACGCCACCGGCAAAATTAGCCAGGCTTCCCTGCAAAGCAAGACTTATTGCCAAACCTGCAGCACCCAACAAGGCAATCAGCGATGCGGTTTGTACTCCTACCATAGAAGCTACGATCACAAGCAAAACACCTTTGAGTACAACATTTGCCATACTGTGAAGAAATTTTGCCAGAGTTGGCTCTGCCTGTTTCCGCGTTAATGCCTGATCCATCAATTCAAGAACCCTAGACACCAACCACCAACCAATCACCAGAACCAATACAGTCAATACCAGTTTTGCACCATAGGTCATCAATAATGCAACGATGGTATCCATATATTCCTGCTTATTTTCCATTCCATTCTCCTCAACAATTCATTTACAACAATTTAGGACATTAATGATGAAAGTCTATCCCGAATATTTTCAAAACCCTTAGCGCGATTTAACGTCAATACAAACATGAGCAACAGCTAACATTGATAGAAAATAACGTTATCAGCACACAGAACTCAGGCCATACAGTTAGCGGTCAAACTAATTAGCCCACCTCAAATTGATCAATAAATGAACACCTTTAAGGTAAATCTATAAAAGTTACACTATTTTTCTAATTTTTAGTTGAATAGAGCGCTATAACCTGTTAAAAAATAAACAAAATAAGAATCAATGGGAAGTACCAAAATAATAATCGGGAGTCAAACCATGATTTTTACTGCAGACGATCTCCGTCATTTGGTCATTCGAGATACGCTCAACTACCTAGGTGACTGGTCTCTCGCCGCTGAAAACCTTTTATTGGGTACTGCTGCGCAGGAGTCTGGCTTGGGGGGTTGGCATGCAGGTAGACGCGTCGGGCTCTATCATATAACCCCGGCAATGCATCGGGCCGTCTGGGATAAATACCTGATACATAACCCGTCACTGGCAAGCGAAATTCGGGGTATGGCAGGACAACACAGCTTTCTGAAGGCTCCCCACGGTGAATTGGTCACCAATCTCAAATATGCCACGGCAATAGCATGGATGGTTTATCGCCGTGCTGAACAAACACTGCCGGATGCACACAACCTAGTAGAATTGGGGAAATTCTGGCACCGTCACTTCCATCCAAAATCCAAGGGAACTGTGGCCGATTTTGTGAGTAACTACCAGCTATTGGCTCAGGAGCAAAATCCGGGTCAAGTTGCAGCCTGACCCCCTTTGGGGAAACTGACTTGCTGTCAGCAAAGAACTGTTAACTCTTAGAGCGTGGCTACTTCTTCTTTTTGACGTGCTTCATCAGCCGACGTTTTTTCGATATCTGGCGTGAAGTTAGTTTGTTCTTTTTGCCGGCGAAAGGGTTTTCGCCGGAACGGTATTCAATTTTTACCGGTGTCCCATGAAGCCCAAGTACTTTACGAAATGTTTTTTCCAAATATCGGGTGTAGTGGCTAGGAATTTCTTCCGTCTGGTTACCGTGAATAACAATTAGAGGCGGATTCTGTCCACCAGCATGAGCGTAGCGTAGCTTGATCCGACGTCCTCGTACTAATGGTGGCTGGTGCTCAATCACTGCATCCTGAAGAATATTGGTCAACCGATTAGTACCCAACTTATCAGTAGCTGCTGAGTAGGCATTTTTGATAGACTCATACAGGTGCCCAACACCCGTACCGTGTAGGGCAGAAATAAAATGGATATCGGCAAAATCTACAAACCGCAGGCGTCGTTTCAGCTCTACCTTGATCCAATCCTTACGATCTACCTCAAGACCATCCCACTTGTTGATAGCAACAACTAGAGCCCTACCGGAGTCAATAGCGCTGCCCATCAGGTGCATATCCTGATCCACCAGGCCTTCCTGTGCATCGATCAGTAAAACCACCACATTAGCGTCATCCACTGATTGAAGTGTTTTTACAATAGAGAACTTCTCTATGCTGAGCTTGACGTTTTTACGACGTCGAATACCCGCTGTATCAATCAGTGTGTATTTTTTACCATCCCGCTCGTAGTCGATATAGATGCTATCTCGGGTAGTACCGGGCTGATCAAATACCACCACCCTTTCCTCACCCAACATTCGGTTAACCAAGGTAGATTTACCGACATTAGGCCGACCCACCACCGCGATTTTAATACCACGGTTACCGGCATCACCGTATTCCTCTGGGTCAACTTCTGGAAAAGGTTCCAGTACGGATTCCATAAGGGATTTCACACCACGCCCATGAGTGGCCGTGGTTGGGTAGACATTCTGAATACCCAATTCAAAAAACTCTGCAGTAGCAATATCGGGATTAACCCCATCAATCTTGTTGGCTACAAGATAGACCTTGCGTTGTTTCTCTCGAAGATAATCAGCCAACTGTCGGTCAGTCGGTGTAAGGCCATCACGGCTGTCTACGATAAACAGTACGGCATCAGCCTCGTCGATAGCAAGCATCGACTGCTCAGCCATAGCGGAATCAATACCCTCTTCTTCACCAGTAATACCACCGGTATCGATCAGCATGAAACGCCGCCCCAGCATCTCACCTTCACCATACTTGCGATCACGGGTGAGACCAGGATAGTTGGCCACCAACGCATCTCTCGATTTAGTCAATCGATTGAAAAGAGTCGACTTGCCCACATTGGGACGGCCCACTAGGGCAAAAACCGGAATCATTGATTACGCTCTGTAAGTTGACAAAAAATACCGCACACCATGTACCACAATACCTTCTCAGGCTAGCCGCTTAATGACAAGCCGTTTTGCGATCTCTGGGGATTCAAAAAACGAAGGGTGGCAGAAACAAAAATGCCGCCTGCTAGAGGTAGAGGCGGCATTCTACACGAAAAGAGGCTCAACCTTATTCAAATTTATAAGCGCTGACACCACCATTATCATCCAACACATAGAGCACTTCCCCATCGCTCACCATCGGGGCGGTGACGCCGCTAGCGTGTACTCTCGTTCGACCTACAAACCGCCCGTCGGTTTGGGACAACACGTGTAGGTAGCCCTCAGCATCAGCTACAACCACATATCCACTGGCAACAGAAGGGCGATTAAGTAAACGATGGCTGAGCTGATCATTTGTCCAAAGAACTTGGCCACTACTAGAGCGTAGGGCTTTGACAGTATCATCAGTTTCAGCAATGTAAACCTGCCCCAGGCCATAGGCCATACCATGATGACTGGAGCTATCCTGATACCAAAGTTCACGGCCAGTCCCCCTAGCCATAGCACCAACTCGTCCCTGATAGCTCACCGCATAGACAATATCGTTTGCCACCAATGGCTGACCATCAATATCTACCATTCGTTCCAGTTCAGTACGCCCCTGAGGAATCGCAATACGATTATCCCAAATCATCGTCCCTGAATCTGCCGATAACGCATAAACCTTACCATTGGCAAAACCGGCAATCACAGTATTACCCTTGATAATAGGTGCGCTGGTACCACGCAGTGTCAACACGGGCACATCCAACTTAAACTGCCAGCGTTTTTCACCATCTGCAGTATTGAGCCCTATCACGCGACCATCCTGGGTCTGGACAACAACAATATCTCTATTACCTACCGGTGCGGCCAAAACTTCACTCGACACCATGGTATGCCAACGCTGCTCCCCTGTTGCAGCTTCTAGCGCGAATACATCGCCCTCTGTACTACCGACCATCACCAGATTTTCACCAACACCAACACCGCCACCTAAAGAACTATTCAGCTCAACTTTCCAGGTAATTTTTCCAGCGCTGGTATCAATCGCGGCTACGCTTCCTTCACTGTCAGCAACGAAGACCATGCCTTCACCAAGACCCGGCCTGAGGCCACTACTCACTGAGCGATACTCACCAACAGCATTGGTCGACCAAAGCTTAAGTGCTTGGACTTCATGGTCAAAACCAACCAAAACCGCAGGCTTGAACTCTGGGCCGTCATCCGTCACCGAAGAAACTATGTCTTCCAGGGATGACATCAATCCACAACCCGTTAATAAAAACGGCACCAAGAGCCAAGACAGCCTTTTCATCAGGCATCCTCCCCAGAGTCGTCTTGTTCTTCTTCAGCCGGTTCCATAATTGACGCCACCTGATTCAGTTTTAGCTCCAGAAGAGAGCGAGCCCGATTATCAGCTGCTGAAACTTGCTGTAATGCCTGTTGATAGGACTCATAGGCTGCACTTTTATCGCCTTTTAACAAATAAAGGTCACCACGTGCTTCAGCGTAGGCAGAAGCCAATGTTTTCGCTTCGATGTTTAGCATTGAGATCGCCAAGTCCAGATTTCCGCGCGCAGCCTCCACTCGGGCCAGACGTAACGTAGCGATTAACTCAAGCCCTTCATCTGCTCCATTAGCTACCCACTGTAATTGTTCTGCAGCAGCATCAAGGTCATTTTTGTCTACGGCAACCTTGGCAAGTAGTAGTGCGCCATAACGAGCGTATTGAGTATTGGCATATTCATCCCTCAAATTTCCCGCGAATTCTGCCACTGAAGCTTCTTGCGACACACTCAGTTTGTCACCAGGTTCAACGTCCGCTGCCACCATCATTTTTTGATATAACACAGAAGCCGTTTCTGCTCGCTCTTGTCGGTAGTCTTTCCAAAACTCCCACCCAAAATAACCACTTGTAACAAGCACTACTGCCACGATGGTGAAAATACCATTTTCTTTCCACCAACGTTTGAAGCTCTCTAACTGCTCCTCATCACTGAGATGTTCTGCCACGGTCAATCCCCGTTATTAATTTAAAATTTCGTTGTTTAGCAAGATCACTAAATCGGTAATAGATAATGTCTGGTGCGGCTTATCTTCCCGCAGAAATTTAATAGACACTTCACCCCGAGCCACCTCATCTTCACCCAAAATCAGGGCGACAACAGCGTCACTTTTGTTTGCCTTTTTCGTCTGACTCTTGAAACTGCCGCCACCACAGTGGTTTTGCAATCTCAGGCCTGGACAGTTTGTACGCAGGGCCT
>CAJXWQ010000046.1 GCA_913062605.1 uncultured Cellvibrionales bacterium | reverse complement strand
CACCAATCAGTGTGATTAGCAGGAAGAATAGAACGGCCTTGCCCATGACCAAGCCAATACCGGCCACGGATACAGTGGCTTCTCCAGCAGCTATAGGCACCATGATGGCAACCAGTGCCAGGGAGGCAATATCGTCCAATACCGCCGAGGTCATAATGCCAGTAGCCGCCGGTGTCTTGCTCAGGCCTTCCGTTTTAAGGGAAACCATCGTCAGTGAAACTGCGGTGGCGGTCATGGCCAAACCACAGAGTAGGGCCATATTCTTGTCGCCCCAGAAATACAGAGTGCCAAAGTAAGCGACAATAAAGGGAACCAATGCACCGAAAAAGGCAATCCCCCAACTTCGTTTAATACTGCTTAGGAAGTTGTCAGTATTTTCCTCAAAACCAAGCGCAAACATAATGAGGATAATGCCGAGTTCTGCAAAGTCGACGATAAATACGGGCATCACTTGTGGGAGTAGCCCTATATTTACCATCGCGGCACCGAAGAATAGGTACCAGAGTACAGGGGTCAGACGAGTGTGGTGAGCAGCATAAGATGCAGCGAATACACCAAGCCAGATAATCACCAATAACGTGAGGTCATGCATAGTTTTTTATGCCTTAGTTTAGAAGGTATATGTTACCCGTTCAGCGGGCTGAATGGGTAGTGATGCAGGTCAGTGAATACCATGCATATGTTTTTTCAGGTAAGGACAAAGGAGCAGTAGAAGAATACCTGCACCACAACCCACCAAAAATAATGTACCAAATAGATTGGTGTAACTTGTTAGGGCTGAAGCTGTATCCATCTGTTGACCTGTTGGTACCTCAATGGCGGCTAATTTGGCAATCTGTACAGCAATAAATTCTGAATAGGCGGTCGCGAGAAACCAGGTTCCCATCATTAGCCCGACTATTCGTGGTACGGACAGTTTAGTGACGGCTGAAAGCCCTACAGGTGAAAGACAAAGCTCCCCAGTAGTGTGAAGAAGGTAGGCCATAATCAGCCAGATGGCAGCGACCTTTCCAGCATCATTCGGGAATGTGCCACCAATAACCAACGCGCCGAATCCTAATCCTGCTTGAATAATGCCTAGGGAAAATTTAACCGGAGTATTGGGTTCCAGTTGGCGCTTGGATAGCGCCGTCCAAAGGGTAGCAAACATGGGTGCCAGCAACATGATAAACAACGGGTTGAGGGCGCCAAATTGTGATGCTTTAACGTCTATTCCAAGAATGTTCCTGTCGACGACTCGATCCGCATAGAGGGTCATTGAGGCGGCCGTTTGCTCAAATAATGCCCAGAACACCACCGTTGAAAAAGTTAGAGCCATAAGTACAGACATACGCCCGCGTTCGACCGGGCTACATTGAGTAAGAATAAACCAGAGTAGACCAAGGGCGACAAACAGCGCCAGACCATTCAGTGATAATCCCACCATGTGTGGGGCTTGAACCAGCTGCCAGATACCGAGTAATGAGAGCAGGCCGCCTAGATAGATGAGCAACTCCCGGTTAATCCATGGCAGTATGAACTGCTTGAGTAGGGCCGGGTCATGGGGTTCAGCCAAGCCCTGTAAATGACGCTGCCCATAGAGAAAGATGACAAGACCAATCAGCATGCCAATACCTGCAGCGCCAAATCCGTATCGCCAGCCCCATGTCTCACCAAGGTAGCCACAGAGCAGTGTTGCAATAAAAGCGCCGATATTGATTCCCATATAGAAGATGGTGAATCCACTATCTCGGCGGGGATCATTGATGCCGTAGAGGTTCCCCACAATGGTGGAAATATTGGGTTTTAGAAAACCAACACCCACAATAATAAGTGCAATGGAAAAATAGAAAATCTGAAGAGCGTTCTCATCACGAATAATCCCTCCATTCTGGTATTGAGCCGCTGTGCCTTCAATGGCCATACCGAGATGACCGAGTGCCAGTAAGCAGCCACCAAAAATAACTGCTTTCCTCATTCCCAGGTAACGATCAGCTAACAAGCCACCTATCACTGGTGTGGAGTAAACCAGCGCTGCGTAGCTGCCCAGTACATCCAGTCCCATTGCATCTGTAAACAGGTGGTATTTGGTTAGGTACAGCAGTAATAAGTATTTCATGCCATAGAAGGAAAAACGTTCCCACATTTCTGTGGCAAAGCAAACGTAGAGACCCTTGGGGTGGCCAAAAAACTGTTCAGACTTGTCAGTCATGCATTTTGTGTTCTATCCATTGTATTTTTTGCCCGCTGCCTTTCTTGATAATAACGGGTCTTTTTGGATAGTAACTGGTCTTTTTGGATGTTACCCGTTTTTCTCATTTAGGTTAATGCGATGATGTTGTGGTTGCACTCGGAGTGATCATTTCGATAGCATGGAGCGCATATTTAGCGCATGGGTGGGTTGTGGTACATTTTCGCCATTGCGCATTAAACAGGATGTTCACTAGGGAGTTGTCATGGTATCGAATGAGTCTGTCACAGACGTAGCTGAGGCGGTACGAGGTGGGCAACAGCGGTTCGGTGTGCCTAAAACTCTACCTCCTTCAGAATTTAATTCCTTGCTGGATGTGTTACAACAAACTGTCGAGAAGTTTCCACAGCATCCTGCGTTAACAGCACTGGGGCATACGACTGATTACGCCGAGTTAGACCGGTTGTCGACAATTTTTGCCACATATCTACAGCAGAAGACAGATTTAAAGCCTGGGGATAGACTGGCTATTCAGATGCCAAGTGTTATCCAGTATCTGGTGGTTGCTTATGGCGCTTTTAAGGCCGGTCTGGCCGTTGTTAATATCAATCCACTCTATACTGAAGTAGAACTTGAATATCAGTTTAATCATGCCGATGTAAAAGCAGTGGTGGTTTTTGACAAGTTTCTACCTCACGTTGAGGCAGTGAGAGAGAAAACACCCATTAATTATGTCTTTGTGACTTCGCCGTTTGATCTTCATCCTCCGATTCAACGTTTATTGATGTCGACACTGTTAAAAGTGATGGGTAAGTCTGTTGCTTCCGGTGCCGCCATTCCTTTACGACGAGCACTGAATGCGGCCTCCATCGATAGTTACCAGCCTGTGTCATTGGGGTCAGATGATATGGCACTGCTTCAGTACACTGGGGGAACGACGGGCGTGTCTAAACCAGCCATTATTAGTCACGGCAACCTAGTGAGTGTGACCCGTCAAGGCTGGGAATTGTTACGGTTGGCAGGCACAGAAAGAGGTGAAGAACGTATTGTTTCACCGTTACCTCTTTATCACATTTATGCCTTTGCTTTGGTCGCCACTATTGGTGTTTATATGGGGGCACATACACTCTTGGTGCCAGATCCTCGTAATATTAATGGATTTATAAAACTGCTGCGCCGTTGGCCAGCAACGATTTTTTCCGGCTTGAACACCCTGTTTGTCGCACTGTTGGATCACAAGGATTTCAGCAGTATTGATTTTTCTACTTTAAAAGTGACGATGTCTGGTGGTGCGGCATTGGCGACAGGTCCAGCAGAGGACTGGGCCAGTAAAACCGGATGTACTATCAGTGATGCCTATGGCCTTACCGAGGCATCCCCCATCGTTTCATTCAGCCCCCCCAATTCAGGCAAGCCGGGTTCTGTGGGTATTGCCATGCCAGATACCGAATTACGTATTAGTGATGAAAAGGGTAATGCGCAAGCAGTCGATGAACATGGCGAAATATGGGTTCGTGGACCACAAATCATGGTGGGATATCTCAACTTTCCGGAGGAAACAGCCAAGACGATTACCGAGGATGGCTGGTTAAAAACCGGGGATGTGGGTTCGGTGGACAGTGATGGCTTTCTTTATATTCATGACCGTCAAAAAGACATGATTAACGTTTCTGGGTTTAATGTGTACCCTAACGAAATTGAAGGTGTGATTTCCCAGCATCCTGATATTACCTACTGCGCGGCAGTTGGGGTTCCTGACGATCATTCTGGGGAAGCGGTCAAATTATTTGTGGTTAGTACTAATTCTGCCTTGAACGATGACGATGTTCGGACTTTTTGCAGCAGCAGGCTTGCCCGTTACAAATGGCCAAAACACATCGAATTTCGTGATGAGCTGCCGCTATCCAATGTGGGCAAAGTATTGCGTCGGGAGTTACGCGACAGCTAATCCATGCAAAATGAACTCAAGAAGTGGCAAGCGAGTATTGCCGAGTGTCTCAGTACAGACCGTTTCCGCCTTAATCAGCAACTTAGCAAAATTGAGCAGCGTGTCAGCCAAGGTAAACCCTTCGATAAAGAGCTGAAACAGTTCAGCCAGGCATTGGAGCGTTCACAGCAAAAATACGGTGCGCGAAAAGATAGCGTGCCTGCGATTGAATACCCTGAAGAGCTACCCATTTCTGCCCGGCGAGATGATATTCGCGACGCCATTGCAAACCATCAAGTGGTGATTATTGCAGGAGAAACAGGTTCCGGAAAAACTACTCAGCTACCCAAAATTTGCCTTGAACTGGGGCGGGGTGTGTCAGGCATGATTGGGCATACGCAGCCCAGGCGGATTGCTGCCAGAACGGTGGCTAACCGTATTGCCGAGGAGTTGAATCAGACATTGGGTGAGACCGTTGGTTATCAGGTTCGCTTTAATGATGTGCGCAGTGATAACACGCTTATCAAACTGATGACGGATGGTATTTTACTGGCTGAGATTCAGCATGATCGTTACCTTAACCGTTACGACACGATCATTATCGATGAGGCTCATGAGCGCAGCCTTAATATTGATTTTCTTTTAGGCTATTTAAAAAATATCCTGCCACAACGCCCTGAGCTAAAGGTCATTATTACTTCAGCAACCATCGATGTGGAGCGCTTCTCTAGTCACTTCGACGAAGCGCCTGTCATTGAGGTTTCCGGGCGCACCTATCCCGTAGAACTCGAATACCACCCTATAGATGAAGAGCGTGACCTCGGACAGAGTGTGCTGGAAACTGTTGAGCATATCCTAGCATTACCCAAGCGTGGCGATATTTTGGTTTTCCACAGTGGCGAACGAGAAATTCGTGAAACAGCAAATGTGCTTCGTAAAGCTCACTTGCCACATCTGGAGGTTATTCCTCTCTACGCACGGCTTAGCCTGGCGGAACAGACTAAGGTATTTAAACCACACAAGGGCATAAGGGTTGTGCTGGCAACAAATGTGGCTGAAACCTCTTTGACGGTACCGGGTATTCGCTATGTGATTGATCCGGGCACAGCCAGGATTAGTCGCTACAGTTATAGAACCAAGGTTCAACGCTTACCTATTGAAGCCATCTCCCAAGCCAGTGCGAATCAGCGCATGGGTCGCTGTGGCCGAATCAGTGAGG
>CAJXWQ010000045.1 GCA_913062605.1 uncultured Cellvibrionales bacterium | reverse complement strand
CATTACCCTGATCTACCACAAACCCTTGAATGACGAATGGCAGGAGGTCGCACTTAAGCTACAGCAACAACTGGGGGTCGCCATTATCGGTCGTAGCCGCAAACAAAAGACGGTCTTGGATCGTGATTACGTCATCGAAGAACTACAAGTCTCAGGCAAGGAATATCAATACCAGCAAGTTGAAACCGGGTTTACCCAGCCCAATGCCAGAGTTAACCAGAAGATGCTCGAATGGGCACTGAAACAAAGCGCTCATTGCAGCGGTGACCTGGTAGAACTGTATTGTGGTAATGGTAATTTTACTTGTGTACTCGCGCAGAATTTTAACCGGGTACTAGCCACCGAAATCTCAAAAATATCTGTGCGATCGGCCCAGTATAATTTTGAGGCCAATGGCATCGACAATATCACTATTGTCCGCATGTCTAGTGAGGAATTTACCGAGGCACTTAATGGTGTGCGCCCTTTCCGGCGACTGAAGGACATTGACCTTGATAGCTACAACTTCACCACTATCTTTGTGGACCCACCCCGTGCTGGACTAGACGATGCTACTGTCGCACTGGTTAAACGCTTTGATAACATCATCTATATCTCCTGTAACCCGATCACACTCAAAGCCAACTTAGAAGCCATCTCCGTCACCCATCGTATCGAACACTTTGCTGTATTTGATCAGTTTCCCTATACCCACCATCTAGAGTCAGGGGTATTTTTAACAAAACAATTGTCATAATCTTAGAGTACAAGGGGCTTCACTTAGTACTACTTGTAATAGCGCCCCTAATCGATTCTTGCCAAATATTCCATTACCTTAAAGTCTCCTGCTAAGATATTCACCGACCATGAAGAAAAGTGACAAGAAGATTGAAAATGCACTGTGTGAGGCCCTCACCGGGGTCTGTGACAATGCGCTCGACACCATACCAGGTTTTAAATGGCTCACGCATTTCGTCAACTATCATCATTTCCCTGAATCGTTATTGGTGCTGTGTATATTTGATACAAATGCAACTCTTTCTGAAGCCACCATTAATCATCAGGATGATGACCTTCGTAACCTGATAAAAGAAAAATTGTCGTGTTTGGACATTACTATTCGTAACCCCAAACGGCATGTGGGTTTTGATACTGAAGAAAACTGTAAGAATGAACACGATGGAAAGTGGCATGAGCGCTTCCGTACCAGAGTGACATGATGTAGGCAGCCCATCACTATTCCCCCCTCCTACTATTTTCCAACCATTTAATTGTCATTTCCTTTCTATTTAGCTCTGTGTGGCTGGGGTTAGCCTGCTGTGCTGGTATAGAATACGCTCCATCTAACTAGCCTTGGCTAGGAAAACACAAATCAGACAGAATACTGGGGTATGAATAACGCACCCCTACTGTCTACCAGCGATGAGAAAATGCCGTCCATGAACGAAATAACGATCAATGAATTAAAGCTCTACTCTCCGTTTCAGATAGCTCTTGGAAGCTTTTTTGGTGGCCCTATCGCAGTGGTGTACTTTCTTTGGCAGAACTTCAAAACGTTAGGGAACTCCGATGCCGCCAAACAAACTGTCATTTGGGGTGTGATATTTAACTTGGCATTAATTCCTAGCCTCCAATTACTTCCCTCAGGTTTCCCTGAGATAGTCCTTCCCTTTATCTACTCCCTTGTCGCTATGCAAATGGCCTCGTCATGGCAGATGGAGAAGGAGGATATAGAGGTATCTATTAATTTCAGTTTTCAATCAAACTGGCGTTTACTACTTTATGGTTTTGTATTTTTTATTCTATGGCTTGCCGTTGCTTTCTCTCTAATTAAGGCCTTCACTGCCTTTGGGGTGATCGGCTAATCATCGAATTGACCAATAATGGCAATGGGAATGCATCTGTTGCTAGCTTGTATCATTGACGCAACTCATTAGACAACATTAAATCGGAAGATAATTATGACGGTATATTTGATTGGTGCAGTGGAAATAACCGATGAGTCCTGGGTATCGGGATATGCTGTAAGTGTTCACGACATCGTACATAGACATGGGGGCAAATATCTCTCACGCAGCGGCAATGTCACCCATGTGGATGGCGAACCGTCCAATGCCTCACTCATTGCTCTGGTAGAGTTCCCGGATATGGAAGCGGCTCAAGGGTTTGTTAACGACCCCGATTATGAGAAATTCAGAGAATCTCGTCTAGAGGGAAGTATTAGTACTGTTCAGCTGATTGATGATACAGATGCAGCGGGCACGATTCCCTACCTTGAAAAAGGCTAATCACTTGTATAAAGGCTGCTGATATAAAGGCAAGTTACGATTTCTTCAGATAGCAGGTTAACAGCACGATACGAACCCCATTAACCCTACCCTCAATATGTTCCGGGTTATCTGTTAGAGAAATATTTCGAACAGCAGTCCCTCGCTTGGCGGTAAAACCGGCACCTTTAACATCCAAGTCTTTAATCAGCGTGACAGTATCACCACTCTGAAGCACAGCGCCATTGCTGTCCAGAGTAGGTGCTCTATCGTCATCTTCATCGTCAGAATCTGCAGCCTTGGCCCATGTCAGAAGCTCATCGTCGAGATACAGCATATCCAGAAGATCCTGTGGCCACCCCTCTGCGGCAAGACGCGTCAGCATACGCCATGCCATTACCTGAACTGCAGGCACTTGACTCCACATACTGTCATTCAGGCAGCGCCAATGATTTGCCTCTGTATTTTCGGGGTTTTCAATTTGGTCACGGCAACTATCACAAGCCAATATACATTGATCCGCGTTGGCATCTGCCACCGGTGGTATTTGATAAACAGCAAGGTTGGACTCACTGGTACAGAGTTCGCAAGTTGAGTTGCTGCGTTGTAAAAGTGCTTGTTCAGTATTCATAGGAATAGATGGCCTCGATTTTAAGCGGCGATAATAGACAGTACACAATTAAAGTTAGAGAAGAAGCTACGACGGCTCATCCTCCTCCTGATCCTTCCCTACAGAATAAAATAGTGGCTCTGAATCAGCACCTTCCGAGCTGCCTAATATCTTACGCGCAGCGTTTTCGATAAATTCCTGGAATGTTTCTTCTAACGTCTCACGCTCCTGATCATAGCCACGTTTTTGCAGTGTATTGAGCTTTTTCCATTCTTCGAGAATAGGGATATGAGAGGTAGCTTCTGTCAGTTGAAAAAATACTTGATAGTCTGCTTTTTCTGATTCTGAAATTTCCAATTGCGAGACCAACATACTTATGCGAATCGCACCCTCTGTGAGGCTAACCTGCTCGGCCACAATCGCTGAGGCAATCACACGGATACTGTTACGGTAATGCTCATGTCGCCCTTTCAATTCCACTGCTAATACCTCCTGTTGCTGCTCACGCTCAGCTTTTTGGGTACGCAATTTAAGATAAAGATGCAACGCATAACCACCGAGGAAAACTACAATGAGTACAGCAAAAACCACCAATAAATTCATAGTCATAAAATCATCATATATTGTTGACCAGCAAAGCATGGCCAAACAGATTAGGTTAATGGGTTGGGACTTGATATAGACGTTACTAATAAAAAAACCTAGGCTAGTCTTTCACTTCTCTCAACTGAGGAGCTTCGTCCTGATCCTTGGCCTCATTGATCAAATTCTCAGGTAATTGGCGCTTGGTGCGAGCCCCTAATTTTTTAATCTCTTCGAATTTTTTCACCAAATTGCCACGGCCATCAATGAGCCGTTTACGTGTTTGCTGCCAGGCATCCTGACTTTTGTCGATATGGCGACCCAGTTCGTCCAGTGACTCCACCACCAACACCAGTTGGTCATAAAGTTTTCCCGCTTCTGCTGCAATTTTCTCCGCATTGCGGTTCTGATCTTCATAACGCCAGATATTGTGAATCGTCCGTAAGGTTGCCAACAATGTGCTCGGACTTACCAGAATAATGCCTTTATCGTACGCATCTCTAAACAGGTTGTGATCGTGCTCCAGTGCCAGCATAAATGCAGCTTCGATAGGTACAAAGATCAATACAAAATCAAGGGTGTTCACACCTTCCAGCTGCTCATAAGCTTTACGACTCAAGCCGGAAATATGGTTCCTGACAGAGCTTATATGCTGTTTCAGAAACAGCGCCTTGTCAGCTGATTCTTCGGCTCGACAATATCGCTCATAGTCCGTCAGTGATACTTTGGCATCAACCACGATATCTCGTCGGTCCGGCAAATGGATGATCACATCAGGGTTACGACGCCGACCTTCATCATCTTTAAGAGACACCTGAGTTTCATATTCTCGGCCTTTGGTCAGTCCCGATTCCTCAAGAATTCTCTCAAGAATAACTTCACCCCAGTTACCTTGAAACTTGCTGTCGCCTTTCAGCGCATTGGCCAGTTGAACCGCATCCTCGCCCACCCGCTGCGCCTGCTTCTGCAGCTCAACAACTTGGCCAATGAGTTTATTTCGTTCAGCATTTTCTTTGTCGTAGGCATCCTCTACTTTTTTACGGAAATCGGTAATTTCCTTACGCAGGGGGTCAATGGTGATATTGAGAGCCTGTTTACTCTGCTGAGAGAATTTTTCCTGCTTGGCATCAAATATCCGATTAGCGAGATTCTCAAACTCCTGGGTCAAGCTCTCCCTCGCTTGTCTCAATAACTGAAGCTGCTCTTCATAGCGAGTGCGTTCACCCTCTAACCGAGTTTCCAGTGAGGCTTTATCCCGATTCAGAGAGGCTACTTCGCTATCACGCTGGGCCAAAGTTGCTCGGAGTGTACTTACATCCTGATCAAGACGCGCCGTTAGAGAATCTGTTGCTGTCTTCTTTCGACTGCTGATTATCAAGCTCAACAAAAATACTAGCGAAGCACCGATAACAAGCCCTGCTAATAAAAAAATAAGATTTTGTTCACTGATAACCATGTAATTATCCAACTCTTTGGCTTATGTACTACCCAACGGTCTGTCCAATCCCCTAATCAATTGCCTAACTAGGGAATTGAACCAACACATACCCTGATTTTAGATCAAGGTTATGCGATCATTGGCAATCGATCTAGGATAACAAAGATACCTATCATGATGCGCCCGCTTTTTGATATTGCCACACTAAAGGATGACATTGAGGCGGGTGCACTAATCCTCACATCCAACAACCGTTTGGCCACCAAAATACGGCAAGCCTGGGGACAACACCAACAAGCATCTGGTCAGACCAGCTGGCCACAACCCAGCATCCACGCTATTGAACATTGGATAGATGAAAACTGGCAGCGTTGTTGCGATGCGGGTATTGAGCACACGACTCTGGGCACCATCATTACGCCCCAAATTGAGCAAATACTGTGGGAACAGGTTATCGAGGAGGATCAGGAAAAACCTGATCACCTTCTACCAATGAGTTTTGCTGGTCTAGCTCGAAATAGCTACGCCATCACACAACGCTGGCAAATCCCCACCACTCGATTACAACAGGAAGCACCTCTGCTTTGGCGGTGGACTAAAGCTTTTCAAAGCAAACTAAACCAGCACCACTTGGCAACCTTTGCCGATAGAGCAACCACCGTTTTGAAGGGTTTTACAGCGGGAGTTCTTCCACAAGAAATCAAGACCCTGATGGTTGGTTTTGACAGCGTGCCGCCCTTATACCAGGCCCTAATAACCACAGCATCCAACGCTACAGAAGTGCACTGTGTCGAAAAATACAGTCCTGCTAGCCTCAAGCATAAGCACCAAGCACAGCAGATCACCTTTCATGATGAACAACAGGAAATAATGGCAGCAGCGGCCTGGGCTGAAGAACATCAACAAGCTGACAATACCTGTCGAATAGGTATTGTTATTCCTGAATTAGCCCGCATGAGAACTCAGGTGGAACGTATTTTTCGCCAACAATTTGAACCTGACTACCTGCTCCCCAACCAAGCACGGTCAGCAACCCCATTTAATATCTCTGCGGGCATACCTTTGAGCGATA
>CAJXWQ010000044.1 GCA_913062605.1 uncultured Cellvibrionales bacterium | reverse complement strand
CCGCCTATAATGCGGCCAACACCATTGCTGACGCACTGAACTCTATTTTGGGTCAGAGCATACCTCCGCTGGAAATTATCGTAGTGGATGACGGTTCAACGGACACCACTCCAATCATCGTGGAGGATTTCGGTGGCCTCGTAACATTGATCTCTCAGCATAACCAAGGCTGTGGTACTGCCACCAACGTGGGAATGGAGCAGGTATCCACTCCATTTATGGCCTTTCTTGATTCTGATGATCTTTGGTTGCCCGATAAGGCTGCCATGCAGCTACAAAAATTTGAAGAGATGCCAGAGCTCTCTGGCCTCTGCGGTTTTGGTCAGTTATTTAAGGGGCCCACGGAAGACCCCATACTTGGCCCGGTTGCCGAGCTTTGGAGCAGGACCACCATGATGATTCGAACCGAGGCGGCTCATCGGATCGGCGAGATGATTGATCCGCCCGGAGGTCGTGGGGACACCGTCGATTGGATCGCCCGTGGGCGAGACCTAGGTCTGCTCTTTGAAATATTGCCCGACACTCTTGCTTTGCGTCGTATCCGGCCAGGTAGTCTGTCATATGGGCGAGATGCCGAGAAGGATAAGGGCTACCTATTTGCCGCCAAGCGTGCACTGGATCGCAAGCGCAGAATGCTGGCGGAAAAAAATGGGCTACCCAATGAAGAATAAATTGACACAACGGCTCCATCGTCAGATTTGGCCCAAGGATAATCTGGCCCTGTTACTTGGTGTGGCTTTTTCTTCGGAGGCAGAGGCGATACGTGATTGGAATCAATGGAAACAGTGTCATGACATTGAACAGGTCACCTGGGAGGAGCATAAGATATTTGCAAAAATCTCCGGACGGCTTGTATCGATTGCGCCTGATTGCCCACATCGCCCGAGATTGGAGGGCCTATCCAAGGCCCATTGGACCCAGTCACAGCTCATGTTGCGTTCTTCAGCGAAGGCTCTCGATATTCTGATTGCTGAAGGTATACCCGTTATGCTGCTTAAGGGCGGCGCACTCCATGCAGCCAATGTCGTAAATAGGGGGCCTCGCATCACCAGTGATCTGGATGTGTTGGTAAGGCGTGCAGATTTCCCCCGCGCTATTCAACGGCTATACGCTGAGGGCTGGACATCAAAGAATTCCGTAGAATACGCCAGTGCACGGTGGCGCTTTGCCCCCGGTACTAATTTGCGTATGAAGCCCCATGGTGACATTGATATACACCACCAGCCGATTCACGGTGCTCGGGTGAAGGATGAGGTGCTTGATGCGTTGTGGGAGAGGGCTGAGCCAGTCAGTTTTCATGGCCGGTCAGTATTGATTCCTACCCTTGCAGATATACTTGTATTTACATCCGCAAATACTACTCATTCGCAGGCGAGTGATGAGCCCGCTGCAGGGTGGGTCTTTGATATTGAAATGCTGACCCGCCAGTCAGCACTGGACCCTGATAGGATTGTAGACAGTGCCATAGAGTTTCATGCGCTGCCTGCAACTATTGCAACACTCTCCTATGTGAATCGTTTAACTAGTAATCCGGCGATTGATCCGCTTGTCGAATCCCTTGAGGGTCGTATCGAGAGCCTATCACCCTGGTTTAAGTTTTTATTGGCGTCGTTGAAACGACCCCATGGAAAATTACTACGCAGCCTGTCCAAACGTATTTTCAGCGTGCCTAAAGGTTTGGGTGTGGGTGAACGAGAAAGAGATGTTGTACCAAAAATTTACCCCCATTTTTTTCCCCGTCGTAAAATCCATACCACCGCTGTAGATGATCCAATATCCGGTTGTCAGGTTCGGCACCAGATAACCCTTCCAGCACCAGCTTCTGTTCCTAAATGTTTGGTTCTTGAGCTAGACTTTGATCCGGCTACTTCACGTCGTTATCAATTTGATATTTCTGGCGATGGGTCACCGCTCGCACGCCTGTCAACTCGTAGGCTTTCCTCTGCATCAGATGGCCCGGCTAGACTAGTTGCCAGTATTCCCCTAAGGGGACAAACACCACAGCAGGTCTCGGTTGAGGCACTGGCAACAACCAGTCTTCTACTCAATGCCTCAGCAAAACAAATCCATGCCGCTCGGCCTGTTCCCTTTCGCATTACAAATCTGGTTTGGGATTAAGAATGGTTCTCTTTTTAGCTACTATTTTTCTCGCTGTCGCGACATCGTTCTCTTTGTTGCCCACGCATTGATTCGCGGGCAGTCTTTGCTTCTTCTTTGGTGACACTACCGTCACCATCAGTATCCATTTTGGTAAAGCGTTCGCTACGTTTTTCTATCATTTGTTGAATGCTGGCTTCGTGCTCCTCAGCTGTGATAACACCGTCTTCGTTAGCATCCATTTTTTCAAATATCATATTTCCAAATGGAGGTTTCCCTTCATGCATGCAGCCGGCCCAAGCAGCAGTGGCGATACCAAGTGTGGTGAGGAGTATAAAAAATATTTTCATGTGATGTCCTTTTTGAATATTTAAAATAGGTTCACAGGTATTAACGTGCGGGAGAAGGTTTGGTTGACTGGGGTGTCTATAGAATTATGGCGCCACTATGATGTGACTGTGGTGTCACTATGGCGCCATATCTTGAGTTGTTGAAAGTGAGTAGAGAAGTGAGCTTTTATCCCTATTTGTCGAGTATGGCTTCCACCTCATCCATAAGAGTTTCCATTCGATGAATGACTGCTTGGTAGACATCTGGCGAAGCCATATCCACGCCGGCATCCAGCAGAATCTTGTAGGGATAATCAGAGCCTCCAGCTCGAAGAATATTCAGGAACTGTTGCTGTGCCTCTTCGCCATCGCTGAGAATTCGGTCTGTCAGGAAATATGCAGCTGAAATAGAAGTGGCGTATTGGTAGACGTAAAAATTGCGGTAAAAGTGGGGAATGTAGGCCCACTCAACGGCAAAGGTATCGTCAATGTTCATCACACCTTGTTCGTGGCCATAATAACGCTTGAGAATATCGCCATACATGACATTGAGTTTATCCCCAGAGAGAGCACCACCATTTTCTACATGCTCGTGGATCGCCAACTCGAACTCAGAAAATTGGGCCTGACGAAAAAAAGTTCCTCTCAATTGGGCAAGCTCTTTGAACAGATAGTAGAGGCGTTCTTTGTTATTTGCCGCGTTTTTACGGAGGTAATCAAACAACAGCACTTCATTGGCGGTAGAGGCAATTTCTGCAGTAAAAGTAGCGTAATCAGCTTTGGTGAATGGTTGGTTTTGGTTGGCCAGCAGTGAGTGCATGGCATGGCCCCACTCATGGGTATAAGTGCTGACTGATTCAAGTGTATTGTCAAAATTCAGGAGCATGTAAGGGTGTGTGTCATAGGCAGCCCCCATGACATAGGCACCACTGCGCTTGCCTGGGCTGGGGTAAACATGCATCCAGTCTTGGCTCGTCGCATGGGTAAAGGTCTTGATGTAATCCTCACCGAGGGGTTTGAGTGCCGAGATAGCCAGCGCCTTGGTTTCTTCAAGGTTGTATTCCCGGTCAAGGGATATCACAGAAGGGTAAACATCGTAGTAGTGGGTTTCATCGATGTTTAGCATGCGCTGACGCAGGCTGATTAAACGGTGAAGACTCCCCAGATTGTTATTGACCGTACTTATCAGGGCTCGATAGACATCTTCGGGAATATTATCTTCTGATAATGCACGCTTAAGGGCGGAGTCAAAGCCACGGAGCTTGGCCATCAGCACATTATTTTTAACTTGCCCCTCCAGCGTGATTGCCAGAGTTTGACGATAGTTCTGATAGGTTTCCCAGAACTTGTTAAAGACTAGCTTGCGGTCTTCACGATTTTCAAGAGTTCGGGATTTTGTGTATCCGGGGGCATTCAGAGTGACTTTTTCACCACTAGATAGGGTGACTTCTGGCCAGGGCATTTCTGCATTGGTCAGGACTTCATAGGCACTGGAGGCCGTACCCAAGGCATCGGTGGTCGCAGCGATAATACGTTCTTCATCAGGGCTGAGAATATGCTTTGCCTGCCGTAGGGTATTGCGAATGTAAAAATCATGGTCGGCAAGGGCATCAGAGCTGGAGATAAAGTGGTTGAGTTGCTTTTCCCCTATGGCCACCAGCTCTGGATTAACATAACTAATGGCTTCATCGAATTGGGTTGCCAGGGTCTGGGTGATAGAGGCGCGTTCACGAAATTCAGAATTTCCAAGGTCTGTATCCTTGGCTAAAAAGGCATAGACATAAAGGTGTAATAACTCTTTATAGGTATTGGTGATATTGGTGAGACACTCGCCGAGCTTCTCTGCACTCTTACTCAGTTGGCCCTTGCAGTCATCTAGGGTCGTGATGCGAGCGGCTATCTCGTTACGGGCTTTGTCCCAGCTGTCAATATCAGGGTAGAGGTCACCAAGATTCCATTCGGTGGGGGTAGGGGTTGGCTCTGATTTTATTTCTTGAGCCTTTGGGGCTTCAGTCTTATTGGCGGCCATGAGTGGCTGGGCTGATAAGGCGGATGTAATACAGAACACTAGGCCGAATACTAAGCTGAATAAGGTGTGATGTTTGATCATTATGTTTCCGGAATAATTTTGTCCACAGTGCACAACAGTGAGCCATCTATGAGTTTGGCAGAAATCTGGTCTCCTGCTGTGGCATCTGAGGTATGACGTACGATATGTTGCTGTCGATCCATGACAATAGCATAACCCCGCTGGAGGGTGTTGAGTGGGCTCACGGTATGCAACAGTTGAGCTGAATTTTTCCAGTGGTCGTTCTTTTGTTCAATGATCTTTTCCATGCCTCTATGCAGACGCTGATGCAACGCATCTAGCAGGAGGTTGAATTGATCAAGCTGCTGAGTGGGGTGAACCTGGTTAAGCTTACCCTGCAGATTTTGTAGTTGAGACTGTTGTTGAGTCAGGTTAACTATTGTTGACTGCTTTAACCTCAACTGCAGGTTCTGCAGTTGTTGTCTCCAGTGGTGCAAGCGCTCACCCGGATGGCGTAATTGACGCCGTAGGTTATCTACCCGTTGAGTGGATGACTGTAGGCGTCTTTGTACGGTCTCCAGCAAGAGCTGTTCAAACCCTCGAAAGGTGGCCAGGAACTCGTCCCGATCTGGACTGAGAACTTCTGCCGCAGCAGAAGGGGTTGGGGCACGATAGTCTGCAGCAAAGTCAGCAATAGTGACGTCCACTTCATGGCCTACGGCACTAATAATAGGAATATTACTGGCATAGATAGCTCTTACCAGCACCTCTTCATTGAATGCCCACAGGTCTTCCAGTGAGCCGCCACCGCGGCCCACGATTAAGACGTCACACCGGGCATCTTCATTGGCCAGAGCAATAGTGTCGGCGAGCTGGGCTGCTGCATCGGCACCTTGTACGATACTGGGGTAAATCGTTACCGGAATGGCAGGGAAGCGTCGTTTCAGGATTGATAGAATGTCTCGAATGGCAGCCCCTGTAGGGGATGTAATAACACCAATTCGGCGAGGTAGAGAGGGCAGTGGTTGTTTGTGAGCATCAAGAAAAAGCCCTTCTTTTGATAGCCGAAGCTTTAATTCATCAAATTGACGTTGTAAGGCTCCGTAACCTGCTTCTTCCATATGTTCGATAATCAGCTGAAAATCACCGCGACCTTCGTAAAGGCTGACACGGCAACGCACCAGCACGTGGGTACCATTCTCTGGTCGAAATCGAATCAGGTTATTGCGGTTGCGGAACATGGCACAGCGGACCTGTGCTTGCTCATCCTTTAGTGTGAGGTACCAGTGACCTGAGCCTGGTCGGGAAAAGTTGGATATTTCACCTTCTACCCAGACCAACGGTAAGTGGGCTTCCAGTAGCTGTCGGGCTCGTCTATTAAGTTGTGAGACCGTGAATGTGGTGGGTTGGGGTTCCATGACGCCATTTTCCATTACTGGTGTGCTGAGTCAATGTAAACATAAGGCGCATAGCGACTTAGTTATCGACTGCAAGTCAGTGAAAAATAGTGTTTTTTTAGGCTATATCGGCATATAATGCCGCGCTTACTTTAAGAACCTCTTATCCGATTTGCATTTCAATCAGTGAATGGAAGCATCGAACGAAAGAGGTAACAAAACTCACTCTTTGATGAGGTAAGCCATTCAGATGTTACGAATCGCTCAAGAAGCTCTCACCTTTGATGATGTTTTGCTGGTGCCCGGATACTCAGAGGTCACTGCAAAAGATGTGTCTCTCAAAACCCGCTTGACGCGAAATATCACGCTTAATATCCCGCTTGTTTCCGCTGCCATGGATACTGTTACCGAAACCCGGCTTGCCATTGCGCTGGCTCAGGAAGGTGGTATCGGTATTATTCACAAAAGTATGACCATCGAGAATCAGGCTCTGGAAGTTCGAGCAGTCAAGAAATACGAAAGTGGTGTGGTAAAAGACCCTATTACTATCAATGCCGAAGCCCCGGTGAAAGCATTGTTGGCGCTAACCCGAGAACATAATATTTCCGGTGTACCGGTGCTCGATAATGGCGAGTTGGTGGGTATTGTGACTCGTCGTGATGTGCGCTTTGAACCCAGCCTAGAATTACCAGTATCTGCCATTATGACCCCGAAAGAACGATTGGTGACGGTACAAGAGGGTGCCAGTGCCGATGACGTAAAAGTGCTATTGCACAAAAACCGTATTGAAAAAGTACTGGTGGTCAATGATCAGTTTGAGCTACGCGGACTGATTACGGTTAAAGATATCGATAAGGCTGAAAAATACCCTAATGCTTGTAAAGATGATCAGGGTCGTCTTCGAGTGGGGGCGTCAGTGGGTACCAGCCCGGATACCGATGACAGAGTTGCTGCTCTGGTCAAAGCGGGTGTTGATATGTTGGTGGTTGATACTGCTCATGGTCACTCACTAAATGTGATAAACCGCGTTCGCCAGATTAAGTCTCAGTATCCTCAGATCGATGTGGTGGGCGGAAATATCGCTACAGCTGAAGCGGCTCTCGCGTTGGCAGAAGCGGGTGCTGATGGTGTGAAAGTGGGGATTGGCCCAGGTTCCATCTGTACTACTCGAATTGTGACCGGGATTGGCGTACCGCAAGTTTCTGCGATTGCCAATGTGGCCGCCGCATTAAAGGATCAAGATGTAACGGTAATTGCCGATGGTGGTATCCGCTACTCCGGCGATATTGC
>CAJXWQ010000043.1 GCA_913062605.1 uncultured Cellvibrionales bacterium | reverse complement strand
GCGGCAGTAAGAGAGCATAAATGAACGCAAGTCTTTCCCACATCACATGCATAAAGACAGCGACGATTAACCCGGCTTTTAACAGCATGAAAATTATAATGAGAGACCAGCGTAGATAACCCTCAAATTGAAAGTAATCTACGAGATAGGAACAGGCACTCAATACAAACAGTAAAAACCATATCTTTAGGTAAAGACTGATAGGGTGCTGTTGACTATGTGATTGTTCCATTCACTACCTCCTACCATAAATAAAAGAATGCAAAAATAAAGACCCAAACAAGATCCACAAAATGCCAATAAAGCCCAGTGATTTCGATGATCTGATAGTTTTTAGCACTATTGGTGTTTTCTCGGCTATCGTTTGTCATGTTATGGCTCTGTTTGGTGTTGTCGTAGTGCCCCCTCCAAACTTTTGATGCCACGATTAACAGGTAAATAACCCCCACTGATACGTGCAACCCGTGAAAGCCAGTAATCATAAAAAAGCAGGCGCCAAATTGCGGCGCGCCCATAGGGTTACTCCAGGGGCGTACACCTTCTTCAACGATAAGCTTCGTCCACTCAAATACTTGCATACCAACAAAGGCGGCGCCTAATAAAGCCGTCACCATCATTAAAGAAGCGGCTTTCTTCTTGTCAGCGCGGTAACCAAAATTAACAGCCATAGCCATGGTGCCGCTGCTGGTAATAAGAATAAAAGTCATGATTGCAATCAGGACCAATGGAATATGATGGCCTGCTATGGTGAGTGCGAAGACTTCGCTGGGGTTAGGCCAGGGTGTGGTGGTAGACATCCGTACTGTCATATACCCCGTGAGGAAGCTACCGAAAATAAAGGTATCGCTGAGTAGAAATAGCCACATCATCGCCTTTCCCCAAGAAATATTCTTGAAGGCATCTTTATCTGATGACCAATCAGAGACTACGTGGCGAGTTAGTGATTTCTTGGTCGACGGTTCAGTTGCGCTATACATCGTTTTACCTCAACCCACAGAGGGCAGCAAAGGCTTCAAATGTTTCTGGTGGACTTGTCAGCAAGGCAAATAGCACCAGCCATACAGCAAGGAGGAAGTGCCAATAGGTGGCGCATAGTTCAATGCGCACACTCGTTCGTTCGAACGGAAGACCCCGCCATATGCCTAGACTGGTAATAGTCCAGCCGACAAGGCCAAAAACTAAATGTAGGGCGTGCAGCCCGGTTAACAAGTAGAAAAAACTGTAGGCAGGGTTTCCTGCAACTAAGTTGCCCGTTGAAATAAGTTGCAACCATATGGATACTTGCCCAGCCAGAAAGGCTAGGGTAAAAATACCCGCCATAATTAACCTTTCGATGGACTGTTCACGTTGATTTTTCCGGGTGGCCATTCGTGCCCATTGTAATGAGGCGCTGGCACATACCAGAAGCCCGGTATTAGCCCAGAGAGCCCAAGGTTGGACCAACGGTTGCCATGGAGCAGTGAGTGATTCGTAGTCGGGAAATTGAGAGCGGCCCATAAAGGCCACAATAAACAGGAAAAAGAGTGAGCTCAGCGCTAGTAGTAACACGCGTAAACCGGTTTTAGTCTGGGCCGCGGTGGGTTGCATGGAGTATTCCCAGGTATTGTTGGCCATATCGGTTTTTCCCGTCATGATCCTTCCTCCTGGATATCGCCGACAATACCCACTGAAGTGTTGGTCGATGTTTGTGAAACAAAATCATCGGCAAGCCCCGGTATGCTGTAATCATAGGCTCCACGATAAACCACTGGTAGCTTGGGCCCCCAATTGCCATGATGAGGCGGTGTATCTGGTGTGCACCATTCCAGCGATGCCGCTTTCCAAGGATTGTTGCCAGAAGGTTTTCCCTTGGTGAAACTGTGAATCAGGTTATAAATAAACAATATCTGAGAGATACCTACAACAATCGCCACGACGGTAATAAATTGATTCAAGGTGTAGGCGGATTGGGAAATAAACTCTATTCCCTCGAAAGAAAAATAGCGGCGAGGCATACCTTGAATGCCCAGATAATGCATGGGGAAGTAGATGAGGTAGGTGCCCAGAAAGGTGATCCAGAAATGTAGCTTTCCAATGGTGTCATTTAGCATGCGCCCGGTCATTTTAGGGTACCAGTGATAGATGGCCCCAAATATCACCAGGATAGGCGCTACGCCCATCACCATATGGAAATGAGCAACCACAAAGTAGGTGTCAGATAGAGGAATGTCTACCACCACATTTCCCAGAAATAACCCCGTCAATCCTCCTACCAAAAAGGTCAGAATAAATGCCAGGGCAAACAGCATTGGCACGGTAAAATGGATGTCACCTTTCCATAGGGTAAGAATCCAGTTGTAGACTTTGAGTGCGGTAGGAACTGCAATAATCAGTGTTGTAGTTGCAAAGAAAAATCCAAAATACGGATTCATTCCACTTATGTACATATGGTGTGCCCAGACAACAAAACTCAAACCTCCGATGACCACTATGGCCCACACCATCATTTTGTAACCAAAAATAATTTTTCGGGCATGGACACTGATAATGTCCGATATGATTCCAAATGCGGGCAGGGCAACGATATAAACTTCGGGGTGACCAAAAAACCAGAAGAGATGCTGAAATAGAACGGGACTTCCACCACTGTGCGACATCTGTTGGCCTAGAGACATCATCTCCGGCATAAAAAAACTGGTGCCGATGGTTTTATCCAACAACATCATTACGCCGCTGACAAATAGCGCAGGGAAGGCCAGTAATGCCAAAATGGTAGCGGTAAAAATACCCCAAACTGAGAGAGGCATTCGCATCAACGTCATACCATGGGTACGCGCTTGTAGCACGGTGGTGACATAGTTGAGACCACCCATGGTGGCCGCAACAATAAAGAATATCAGTGATACCAACATCAGAATGATGCCCCATTCCGTTCCTGGTGTGCCCTGGGATATGGATTGGGGTGGGTAGAGCGTCCAACCGGCCCCAGTGGGGCCGCCAGGAACAAAGAAGCTGGAGATCAGAATCAATACTGACAGTAAATAAACCCAGTAGCTGAGCATGTTAACAAAAGGAAAAACCATATCCCTCGCGCCCACCATCAATGGGATCAGGTAGTTGCCAAAACCACCGAGGAATAGGGCCGTTAATAAGTAGATGACCATGATCATGCCATGCATAGTCATGTACTGATAATACTCACTGGCATTGATATCTAGTACGCCGGGAAAGCCCAGTTGCATCCGCATTAATCCAGATAGGACGAGTGCAACCAGACCGACAGCAATGGCTGTTAGTGAGTACTGAATGGCGATGACTTTGTGGTCTTGGCTCCAGACATATTTTGTCCAGTAACTTTTGGGTTCGTGGAGTACTTGTCGTTCTGCATCTTCTGCGTAAGCCATACTGAATCCTCCCTCAATACTGAGGGGTAATATTTTTATTCATGGGAGTGTGCCTGTGGTGCTGATATCTCATCGTTGGTTAGAGATTGGATATAGGCGGTGATGGCTGCCAGTTGTTCTTCACTGAACTCGTAGGCGACCATTATGGGTGGATAATCACGCACGATTTTAGCTGAGGGATTGACAATGGATTCCTTAATATAGGGGCATCAACGCTGAGGGTGGTGCCATCGGACAAGGTTTCGGTTTTTCCGTAGAGTCCCAGCCATCCCGGTCCTAAACTTTTACTGCCATCTACACTGTGACAAGCAATACAGCCTCGATTTTGGGCTAATTGCTGTCCTTGTTCTGCTAGTCCATCATTGGTGTTGCTCGTTATTATTTCGGAAAATGTAGGTTGCTGGGATAACCAGATGTCGAATTCTGGCTGAGAGACGATCACTAGATGACCACGCATATTGTAGTGGCCTACCCCACATAATTCTGCACAGAGAGCCTCGTAACGGCCGATGAGCGTGGGGGTTGCCCAAAAGCTGGTGACAATGCCTGGGATTAAGTCCATTTTGGACCGCAATTGCGGCACATAGAAGTTGTGCAATACATCGATTGAGCGCAATAAAAAGTTTATGGGTTGATCTATAGGAAGACGTAGTTCATTCGTGTGTATTAATCGATCGTCCTGACCATTTGGATCCGAGGGATTGATGCCGAATTGGTTTTTTGGGCCAATATGCTTGACGGAAGTGGTGCCGAGCAAACCATCATTACCGGGAAACCTGAATGCCCATCTCCACTGCTGGCCAAGAACTTCTACGTTCATTGCGTTATCAGGGGGCTTAACAAACTGACCATATACCACTAACCCGGGTGCCAGCAGGGCGCAGATGCCTATGCTGGTGACAGCTATCAGCCAGCCTTCCAGTTTTTTATTGTGAGATCTGTAATGAGCGGCATGGCCCTCACGGTGCCGGTAACGTACCAGGCAATAAATAAAGAAGAACATGATTGCGACAAAAAACAGTCCGCAGACTAGAAAAGTGATACTTAGTATTTCATCCATGGATCCCCAGTTAGAAGCAAGGACTGTTTGTTGCCAGGGATTAAGAAAATGGAAGACTACAGAGGCTATGACCAGTAACGTAATGATTATCGCTGCTAGCATGAGAGCCTCTCTGTGGTTCTAATTGTTTGCAGAGTACTTATCAGAGTACTTATCAGAGCAACTATCAGAGTACCTATGTAGGTAGTGGCAGGAGAATATAATGACTGTAGTTCCACTGGCCTGCTTGCTAGCATTAGACCGGGAAAGCTATTCCATAATAATATTGGCTGGACTAACACCTTATTCACGAGATCGCCTCCATAGGAGCTAATAGTTGATCGCGTTAAATAGGGTTGTGAAAACAAACAACTGAGGTTGTGGTGCTTAATAAGGCATAGTGGTGAGAAACCTATAACGAGGTGTACCTCGATGACAATTTCGTCACGCTGGGAGTCAACACCAACTAATGGATGACAGCACTGTTTTCAGAAACCTAACACTCTCACTTATCATGAAGGTTAGAAGAGGAATGGAAGGCGCGCAAATACAATGCTGACCTTTTATGGATAGTCATGGGTTCAATCGATCAACTCATCCGTTCGGGCTGCCAGGATAAAATCGTTACGGTGTAATCCGCCAATTTTGTGAGTCCACCATGTGATCCTCGCTTTTCCCCACTCAACCAGTATTGCTGGGTGGTGGTTAGCAGTTTCAGCTAACGCTCCAACTTTATTAGCAAAGGTCATGGCATCAACAAAATTCCCAAAGGTGAACAACCTTTCAAGCTGTGGCATGCCGTCCCTGATTTCTATGTTCCAGTGTGGGATTTCTGCGAGCAGAGTAGTTAGTTCGTGCTCTGGTACAGTTGGAGCATCTGTGCGGCAGGCTTCACAGGATTCCTTAGATAGTGGGGGGGATAATGGCTGGGACAGTGGCATGACAATTCTCCTGTTACAGGAGCTAGTTTAGTTCAAGAGTAAATTTATAGGCAGTTTCTGGGCTTGGGCAGGCCTGCAATCTTTGCTGTTACCCGTGCTGGACTGGGGGGGAACAACTGCATGAGATAAATACTGCGAGCCTTACTGATATCGAGGTGTGTGGCGATATATTTGATCAGTGGACGCATGGAGGGCGAAAAACCATACTCTGAATAAAACTGACGGGCGACTTGGAGAATTTCCCAGTGCGCATCCGTCAGCTTAATATTTTCTTCCTCGGCTAACTGCCTGGCCCTAAGGTCGGACCAGACATCAAGGTTTTCGAGATGGTTTTTGATGCTGTTAGCTCTTTGATGCAGTGTCTTCTGTCGGTTGCTAGTCGTTACTTAGACCAAGCAGGTGTAACAAACTGGTGAAGATGTTGTAGAGCATCACGTAGAGGGTCACAGTGGCTGAGATATAGTTACGCTCACCGCCATGAATAATGGCACTGGTTTGCCACATAATAATACCAGATGAAAGGAGCAAGAAAATGCAGGAAATTGCCAGTGAGAGCCCCTGAATTTGCAGGAATATGTTGGCTATTGCTGCAACAAAAGCCACGATAATACCGGTCATTAAAAAGCCGCTCATAAAAGAGAGTTCTTTACGAGTAATGAGTACATAGCCGGAACAGGCAAAGAAGATAAGAGCTGTGCCACCTAAGGCGGTCATAATGGTTTCTGACCCGGAGGTTGCTAGGTAGAAGCTAATAATTGGTCCAAGTGTAAAGCCCATCCACCCTGTGAGAGCAAAGACCCAAAAGAGCCCGGCAGTGCTGTTCTTGTTCTTCTCTACCATCCATAGACAGCCGATATAGGGTAACAGCATCCACAACCCCATGAAGGGTGCATTAACAGCGATGGCCACCCAGCTCATTGCTGCGCTGAAAGCCAGCGTCATGGAAAGCAATAGGTAGGTATTGCGTAGTACTTTGGTGACTGCGGGGTCGAGTGCGGTGGAGACAATCGCTTTATCGTAGGCCATACCTTAATTTTCCTCTTGAATTTAATCGTAATGTTGGACACATCTTACAAGCTAGAAGTTTCAAATCAATCAACAAGACAGGTTTATACGCGTAAAGAGAGTGGTTTAGTAGGGTTTTTTGTCGTGTTTTGTATAGGGTTTAGTCGGGTTGATGCCGCGTATGGTGGGCCAAATAGTATCAGGACGGACTATTCAGTATCAAAGAACTTGAGCATGGCATCCTTTTGGGCCATGCCATCTTTATAGCCTAAATCGAGTAAATTACGACAAAACCCTCTGGAAAACATGACATAACTTGCGGCACTAACACCCCCACCTTGGGCCGTTGCTCCCGTTAATTTCAGAAATATTTTGATGCTCTTTGGTAGCTCGTGAAGGTAGTCGGAAGCAATTTTATCGATGGGTTGTGAGGGTAAAATGGCCAGAAACTCTACCGGCCTAAGATCACCTACACCTCTTTTCTCCCGCTCTTCTGCGGTCATTTTTTCAGCGAGCCGATTGATACTTCTTAAGGTTTCCAGGTCACCCTCAATACTATCGATAAAGGCGCTGTTAAACATATGGCCAATGATTTGGGCAATGGATGGCGAGTGCTTGATCAGTGGCTGCTTGCCTTTATGAATGGGATTGTCACTGACACCGATGACAAATACCTTCTCTGCGCCAAGGCGTAAGGCCGGACTGATCGGTTTCAACTGCCTGACGGCACCATCTCCAAAGTATCGATCGCCGATTTGTATGGCGGGGAACAACGTGGGTATGGCCGAAGAGGCCATTAAATGGTCTATGGTGAGGTCGGTGTGAACACCAATTCGTCTGGATCGCTCCCAGGGTTTGTGTGCTTCAGTCCCCTGAAAAAAAGTTACCGACTTACCGGTACTGTAACTGACAGCAGTAATACTAACAGCCTCGAGCTCACCACTGGCAATCGCCTCGTCCACGTGGCGAAAACGAATATAATTTTTCAGCAGCTCTCGCAACGGGGTGTTATCCAAAAGCGCTTTAGGTTTGCCCAGTGCATAGCCACTATGGAAAAACGAGAAAAACATATTGATACTGTTTTTCAGCACCCCAAAAAAGTCTGTTCGATAGACACTCTTGGCATCTAGTTGTCGCCAAATAGCTTCCAGTTTTTTGATGCGCAAACGAAAGGGACCTGCACGCCCGGCAATAGCGAGGGTATTGATAGCCCCTGCGGAGGTGCCGCAAATAATGGGGAAGGGGTTGTTGGTC
>CAJXWQ010000042.1 GCA_913062605.1 uncultured Cellvibrionales bacterium | reverse complement strand
TAACGGCCAGCGCTGCCCAATGGTGGGGCGGGGGTCCATGGATATGATCACCGTTGATGTGACGGACTTACCCAGTGTGGTGATTGAGGACGAAGTAATTCTCTGGGGGGCAGGCTTGTCCGTCAATGAAATTGCGGCTTGTGCGGGCACTATCAGCTATGAGTTGTTAACCCGAATGCCTCGGCGGACACCACGTGTTTATATTAACGACTAGTTACAGCGCAGTATTGTACGGCTGAAAAATATAAACGATAGCTGTTATCAAATGTCACCGATTCCTTTAATGGGTTATACAGAGCCTTCTAGTTATAATGCTTTCGGGCTTATTAATTAGCAGTTAGGCATACAAGAATTCGTATTTGATTATGGAAGAAATCTTTGGAAGGCACCGGCAAGACTTTGATGAGATAAGGAAAATATGTCTTATCTGTCATGGCCTTGATTTATCAACCAGTAGTTTCTCCTTAGATTCCTCTAGCTGGGAAATATCTGAGCAAACCAGCCGAATTCTGCAGAATGTAGTTTCTAGCAGTATTCTTCAATTGGCGGTGGCTTTACGTACTAACCTCTATCAAAAGAACATTCCACACGCAGAAAAACCATTAACTGATAGTGCATGGCTCTACTACGATAAAGAACTTATAGAAAGGCCTGCAACTTTGAAGCAGGTGTGTGACAAAATCATACACGCAGATACTTTTTCTAAGTCTGCCTATCCAAAATCTATGTCTGACCATACTGACAAAATTTGTACTCAGCTTCGCGGCACAGAGTTCAAAATTAAGGGCTGGACTCTAAATATAGTCCTAGATTTATTGGCAGAAGATATTCTACAAATACTAGACGAAATTGAAGCGGAAATGCCTAACAAGTCAAGCCAAGGGACGCAGAAAAGCTGTGCCCCTGCTTGAGGGATTATGTGTTTATTTATCTGTATTATGCGTGCCTTTAAAATAGAACAGGGTTATTTGAAGTGATTTATGTATTAATTCTTGCCGTGGCATTAAGCATGGATGCCTTCGCAGTATCTATCGGTTTAGGCTCAAAGCATAAGAAAAAAACGACATCGTTAGCACTTATGTCAGGAATTTATTTTGGCCTATTTCAGTCGTTGATGCCTTTGATCGGTTATGTGGGAGGAGTAGGCGTTTTGGGCTGGGTGGAGTCTTATGCGCCATGGATTGCTTTTCTTTTGTTATTAATGATTGGCGGCAAGATGATTTATGAATCTTTTGTCGAGGGCATTGAAGAAGATATAGCGATAATCACCCACAGAGTAATGTTAATACTTGCGATTGCAACAAGCATTGACGCAATGGCTGCTGGGTTTACTTTGACATTACTTGATATAAATCCATTTATTGCCTGCATGATTATTGGTGTTACAACATTTTGTTTTAGCTGGGTGGGTGTATTTATTGGAGAAAAAAGTGGCACATGGCTGGAGAGTAAAGCCGAATTATTTGGCGGTATCGTACTTATACTGATTGGTTTGAAAATATTATTGTTGTGATATTACACACAACAAGTTGCAGCACGGAGGCTCTGCGGGCTTAGGGCTTCGCAACCTTTGGTTGCTCCGCCCGTGTGCAGGGCGTTATACGATCAGACCATATTCCTTATCGAGTATCTCGATAATTTCAGTTTTGGGATTGCCTGATAGGTTGAGGTTTTTACCGGTAATTTTCTCAGCAATAGCCACATAGGTAGCTGACACTTCCATCAATACGGCTTCTGGCAGTGCATTATCTTTGGCCAATGCTTCTCGTTCATCCATCCGGTCTTTGTTGAGCAGAATATCGGGGTCGGGGAAGTGATTGAGCAACAGTTGGCGGAAGCTCTCTTTTGAATTTTCCACCACCTTACCATCGCGGTAGCTGGGGCCATCCCAGATACGTGAGGAGTCGGGGGTGCCTACTTCATCCATATAGATTAGTTTTTTGTTGCCTGCTTTATCGGTGACGTAGCCAAATTCAAACTTGGTGTCGACAAAAATCTGGTCCAGCTTGGCCAGCTCATCACTGATGACATCAAACCCTTCTTTCAATAATTTTTCGTAGTAGTCGATGTCTTCAGTAGTGGCGAAATTAAAGGCCTGGTAGTTATTTTCGATATCGGTGCGGGTAATGTTGACGTCATCAGCTTCGGGTACACCGGGAAGACCTTTGAGAATGCCTTTGGTGGAGGGGGTAATCAGCAATTCCGGGAGTTTTTGATCTTTTTGTAAATCGTCGGGAAGTTCGATGCCACAAAAGTCCCGTTCGCCTTTAGAGTAAGCGCGCCACATGGAGCCGGTGATGTATTGGCGGCAGATGGCTTCGATCATCACGGGTTTGGCTTTCTGAACAATCCACACAAAAGGGTGGGGGATGTCCAGAATATGGCTGTCAGCCAGCCCTTGCTCACGAAACAGTTTAAACCAGTGGTTTGAAATGGCATTCAGTGCCGCACCTTTCCCGGGCACACCATTCATTCCACCTTCACCGTGCCAGATGCAGTCGAAGGCTGAAATGCGATCACTGATGACCATAATGGCCAGTGGTGCATCGGCAGCGACATCGTAGCCACGTTCTTTGATCAGCCGCTGGCTATCTTCTGGCGTGAGCCAATAGACGGAGCGTACTTTTCCACTGTGTACCGGGCCATCGGTACGGATGGGAAGATCGTTATTAACGGCTAATACCTTGTCAGCAAGATTCATGACAAATGGTCCTGTTTGGGGTGGTTAGTGCCCTGCAACGTTATGGCAGGAGACTGAATAGTTTAGGGCGAAGATAATTTAAGGCGCAGAATTCTACCAGATAGGCGCCGGGTTGCCACATGTTTGCATGACGTGAGCCAGTGCCTGAAGTGTGCTTTTCTTGGGGAGGGTAGTTGTCAGCCCTGCCTGACGGCATATCGGCCACTGCCCAGCAGCATGATCGCGAGTGCACCAAACAGGTAAAGCCCTTGAAGCTCAAGTTGCCAACCACCGTGAGAGGTGAGTTGAAGGAGCTGACCACTGTGTACCAGTAGAATCGCAAATACCATGTTGATCACCACGAGCAGGGCGCCAACACGGGTGTAGTAACCGAAAATAATCATCAATGGCCCAAGTACTTCGCCCAGATAAACCGCGTAGGCTATCAGTGGCGATAGACCGATATCGGACAGGTTTTGGCCGATAAAATCCAGTGTCTCTGGGTTGATGATTTTGGCCGTGCCGTGTAACAACATCAGAATACCAACAGTTAAGCGCAGGATTAATTTGGCGACTGCTTCTTGGTTATGCATGGTTCGGCTCATCTCATGTTGGTGGTGAGTTTTATCATAGTCGGGTTTTTCCATCGATAGTAGTGTATTTGGTGTTGGGATTTATGATGTTAAGGGAGCTAATCCACGGACATTTCTTGGTCACACAGAACCTTCAAGGTATCATTGCGGCCTGTTTTAAACTGATTGAATTTAAACTGACCAGCAGCCCGAGAGGGCACCCTGTGGAGATTGGGAATGATTATTAAACCTAGAGTTCGTGGCTTTATGTGTATTACCAGCCATCCGGTGGGCTGTGAGGCCAATGTTAAAAACCAAATCGACTATATCAAATGTCAGGCGCCTATTGATGGGCCCAAACGTGTATTGGTGATTGGTTCCTCCACAGGCTACGGGTTGGCAGCACGTATTGGTGCAGCATTTGGTTGCGGTGCATCGACTCTGGGCCTCTTCTTTGAAAAAGAGGGCACGGAAAAGAAATCGGGTTCTGCCGGTTGGTATAACTCGGCAGCATTTCATAAGTTTGCCGAAGAAGACGGTTTGTATGCTAAAAGCATCAATGGCGATGCTTTTTCTGATGAGATCAAGCAAAAGACGATTGAGACCATTAAGGCTGATATGGGGCAGGTTGATTTGGTGATCTACAGCTTGGCTTCTCCACGACGTCAACACCCTAAAACGGGCGAAGTGTTTAACTCGACGTTGAAACCCATAGGTAAAGATGTGACCTTGCGGGGCATTAATACCGACAAGGAAGAGATTCAGGAATTTAGTCTTGAAGCGGCCAGTGATGAAGATATTTCCAATACTGTGGCGGTGATGGGCGGCGAAGATTGGCAGATGTGGATGGATGCACTGAGTGAAGCCGACGTTCTGGCCGAAGGTGCTAAAACCACGGCATTTACCTATGTGGGTGAAAAAGTCACCTGGGATTTATATTGGGGTGGCACCATTGGTCAGGCCAAGAAAGACTTGGATAAGAAAGTTGTTGGTATCCGTGAACAAATGGCCACCACTGGCGGTGATGCTCGGGGGTCGGGACTGAAAGCCGGGGGTACTCAGGCCAGTTCGGCAATTCCTATTATGCCTTTGTACTTGTCGCTGCTGTTCAAGGCTATGAAGGAAGATGGTAGCCATGAAGGCTGTATTGAGCAGCTTTATCGCCTTTATACCGAATGTCTCTACAGTGATAGCCCTCGACTGGATGAAGAGGGGCGGCTACGAGTCGATGAGCTGGAGCTACGTCCGGAAATTCAGGATAAAGTAGCGGCAGCCTGGGCTCAAATCACCACTGAAAATCTTGCTGAGTTGACGGACTTCCGAGAATACAAACATGAGTTTCTAAATCTGTTTGGCTTTGATATTGATGGCGTTGACTATGATGCCGAAGTGAATCCGGTGGTCGAGATCAAAAATCTGGTTTAGTGATGGTCTAGCGACGTGTTTAATGGTCTAGCCACCTTTATGACACCACCATTGGGGTAGTGACATTGTCGGCTCATTGAGTTTATTGAATGCCATGCCTATAAATAGAGTATGGACACGAACATTCATACTCTTCAGGCATTGTTTGAGCAGCTTGGGTTGCCCTCGCAAGGCTGTGCCATTGAAAATTTTTTAGCTCAGCACAGGTTGTTGAATAGTGAAACCAGACTTGTTCAAGCTGATTTTTGGTCTGCAAGCCAGCGAGCTTTTCTACAAGAGTCTCTAATGGAAGATTCAGACTGGGCAGAAGTGGTTGATCAATTGGATACCTTGTTGAGAGATTAATTTGAGGCAATTTGCTTTAACGCGTTGGTAGCCATCCCTTTTAGGCCCTATCCCCCTTATAATGCCCCCTCTGATTTTTTGTACTTTTGGTGCTTTTGATACATAGCCTCGGTGGTTCATGAGTAGTAATCAACAATTTCAGGGTGTTTATCTGCACCCACGTTACTGGCTGACCTGGCTCGGTATAGGTTGCTGGTGGCTGCTTGTCATGTTGCCCTATCCGGTAATGATGTGGCTTGGCCGGCAATTGGGTGCTCTGATGTTTGCCGTGGGTGGCTATCGCTACCAAGTGGCAGAGATAAATCTGAAGCTGTGTTTTCCAGATATGGATGAGGATGCCCGGCACCAGTTATTGCGGGATAATTTTACCAATTACGGCATTGCGTTCTTTGAAGTCGGCATGGCTTGGTGGTGGTCTACTGAGCGTTTCAATAAGCTTGTTCAGATGGAAGGGATGGAGCATGTTGAGGCATTGGAGGGGCGTGGCGCCTTGTTGATGGCTATCCATTACACCACGTTGGAAGTAGGTGCTTCGGCATTGTCCTCAAGGCATTCTATTGATGGTATGTATCGCGCTCATAAAAATGCTGTTTATGACTATGTCCAAAGTAAAGGGCGTCGTGTACGTGACCCTGCGGGTGTTGTCTATCCCAGGGAAGACATTCGTGGGATGTTCAAGGCGCTGCGTAAAGGGCGGATTATCTGGTATGCCCCGGATCAGGATTATGGCCGTAAGCAAAGTATATTTGCTCATTTTTTTGGTGTGACTGCGGCATCGGTTACAGCAACAGCCAAGTTCGCCAAAATAGGTAATGCGGCAGTGTTACCTTTTTCTCATGTGCGCTTGCCAAATAATCAGGGCTATCGTGTGACCGTTCACCCGCCACTGGAAAACTTTCCCACCGGTGATGATGTAGCAGATGCAGAAATCGTTAACCGTAAGATTGAAGAGTTTATTCTGGAGCAGCCGGATCAATATATGTGGATTCATCGTCGTTTCAAAACACGTCCCGAGGGAGAACAGAAACCCTATCCCAAAAAGAACAAGTGATGAGTAAACGGCGTCAACTATGGGTAGGGCAAAACTGCCAGCAAATGCTTGTGCCCCCTGACTTGGGTCAGTACCATTACGGCTTCGTAAATTCAGTCAAACATACAGTTAAATATTCAGTTAAACATTCAGTCAAATATTGAGGCACACGATGATCACCGGCAGTATTGTTGCTCTGGTAACCCCTATGATTCCCGATACCATGGAAGTGGACTGGGATGGCCTCAAACGGCTTGTAGAATGGCATATTGAAGAAGGTACTGATGCTATTGTAGCCGTTGGGACGACGGGTGAGTCACCGACACTGGATGTGCAGGAGCACATGGCGACTATTGCTTCGATTGTAGAAGATGCTAATGGCCGTGTGCCGGTGATTGCTGGTACGGGTGCCAACTCCACACGCGAGGCTATTGAATGGACTCGCCGGGCGCAGCAGGCCGGTGCTGATGCCTGTTTGCTGGTGGCCCCTTATTATAATAAGCCAACCCAAGAAGGTTTATATCAGCACTACAAAGCAATAAATGATAAATGTGGAATTCCAATTCTTATTTATAACATTCCTGGAAGATCAGTGATTGATATGTCAGTTGAAACAATGGCTAGATTATTTGAATTAAAAAATATTATTGGTGTCAAGGATGCAACAGGAGATTTAACAAGAGTAGATAAAACATTAATAATCAACGGGGTGCGTTATAATCATTAGCATTCAACGGTTTAACAGGTTATGGAGCGGGTGGCATGGGATTTAGTGGTACTAACCGACATTGGTTTATTATTGGCGCTGAGTTTCCGGTAGGGCAGTGTCTAGCAAAGCTGGCTAATGAGTTAGCGCTTCCTTACACCAGTCGCCGCTTAGATAGCCGTGACCAGTTAACTTTACCTATGGGCATGTCTGCTGCTCCGATGGCGATTATTGCGACCTCAGGCGAAGAGGCTGAAAATTCCGGACATATCGCTGAATGGATTGAGGTATTGATCGAGCAAGACATTCCGATCGTATTATTGTCTTCCGCTAAGGTATTTAAGTACAACGAAGTCGGAAGTCTTGAAGAAGACGAGATGACGGGCGATGAGAGGTTGATCGCTTTAGAGAATCAAGTACGTAAGCAACTTCGCCATTTGATTGTGCGCGTTAATCAGCCTTTTAGCTTTCTCTCTGGCGATTTTGCTGTGCAGCTGTTAGCTCAAGCTCGCAGTCAAGATTGTTTAACGCTGGATAATCTCATTCGCATTGCTCCGACCCCTGCAGATGATATTGCACAAGTACTGCATGCTTTATTACAACAAATCAGTTGTGACGAAAGCTTGTGGGGCACCTATCATTATTGCAGTGTTGAAAGCACCACAGCTTATGGTTTTGCTGAAGTATTATTGGCAGAAGCGCGTCAATATGAAGACCTCGCTCATGTCGCTCTAGAAGAGTTGGATGATGACGATTGCACTCCGAGTGAAACCATTCTTGATAGTAAATTAATTAAACATACTTTTGGTATTAAACCTAAGCCTTGGCGCCAAGCGTTAAGCCGTTTAATACGTCGTTATTATCGTGCTGATGAAAAGAGTGATGCTTAGTTAAACCAGCACCGATAAAATTTAAGAGAGAGCAAATATGTCTTCTTGTGATTCCCCTGCATTAGCGAAAGGATTGGTGCCATTAATTGATGCGCGTGCTGTGTTAGCAGAGCGCGCAAATCAATATGGTACTTTGACCCGCTCTGAATCTATACCTTTGCATGAAGCATTAGGCCGAGTACTGGCTGAATCGATTACCTCGAGTATCAATGTTCCTGGTTTTGATAACAGTGCGATGGATGGCTATGCCTTACGCTTATGTGATTGTCAGCAGCAAGTTGCAGATAATGGGGAAATTGAATTAATTATTTCGCAACGTATTACCGCGGGTGATGCGCCTGAAATATTACAAGAAAATACCTGCGCTCGTATTTTTACCGGCGCTGCAGTTCCTGAAAATGCGGATCTAGTAGTGATGCAGGAAGTGTGTGAGATTAGTGATAATGGTCAGGTGATTGTTAAGGATTTTCCCCTTCTAATTATCTAATTTCCTGTAATGCATAACGCTTACCATCACGTGCTTATCGCGTACGTGGCATTGCTATGCAATGTATTCCACTGCTGACAAGTTAATCGATATAAACGCACCGGCCGCCCATGAAA
>CAJXWQ010000041.1 GCA_913062605.1 uncultured Cellvibrionales bacterium | reverse complement strand
AGAGTTTGACCTAAAAACAAATCCTGACCCAGCCTCGAATTAAACACCGCATTACTGTCACCAAGGCATCCCATGTCAAAACATACACCGTCAAAACAAACGTCATCAAAACCTAGGCCAGTAAAAAAAGCACCGGAAAACAACCCCCCAAACGTTATTCAGCAAGCGGATATTGTATGGGATGACAATGGCCAACCGATCTCTACCGCCTTTGATGATGTGTATTTCAATAGCGACAGCAGTATCGATGAAAGCCGTTATGTTTTCATGGAACAGAATCAGCTTCCTAGGCGATGGAACAGCAACCCTGGCCATTCATTTACCATCGGTGAAACCGGCTTTGGTACCGGGCTGAATTTTTTGGTGACGGCAAAAGCCTGGCTGGAACATACCAGTACAGAGACAAACCCCGGCATTCTTCATTTTGTTTCCGTGGAAAAATCTCCTCTATCCAAAGAAGATCTACAGCGCACACTTAAGCTTTGGCCAGAATTGTTTGAGTTGGCAGATGAATTAATTCAGTTGTACCCCCCTGCAGTTCCCGGAATACACCGACTCAAGCTGGCCAATAACCGCATCATTCTCACCTTGATGTACGGCGAAGCCAATGACATGTTTTCCGTCCTAAAAGGCAGTGACCACCCGCTATTCCAGCGACAGGGCAACCCGGTTATCAATGCCTGGTTTCTCGATGGTTTCGCCCCCTCAAAAAACCCTGAGATGTGGAGCGAAACATTATTTCAAACAATCGCTGACCTCAGTGAGCCGGGCACGACATTTAGCACCTTCACTGTGGCGAGAGCCGTTCGACACGCACTGGAGCACACGGGTTTTCAATTTGATCGATCACCGGGGTTTGGACTAAAACGTGAAATACTGCATGGCAGCCTGATAAAACACACGACCTCGCCCTCAGCTCTCGACAACCAACAAACGCCACGCCGAGACAGCTCACGCTCACCTATCACAACTGAACCTGCCGCCTTTAACTCGCCCTACCAACCACCCTGGTACCTTCCATCTACCATTGATCCGACGCCAGAAACGGCCATTGTGATAGGTGGAGGTATTGCCGGTTGCTCCACGGCACGTGCGTTGGCTGAACGAGGTATTGCTGTCACGTTAATCGAGCGTCATCGGACAATGGGGCAAGAAGGTTCGGGCAATCCACAGGGTATTCTTTATCCCAAGCTATCCACCAGCACATCCCAACTGACACGCTTTGGACTGGCGGCACTGCTCAATGCCAGCCGCTACCACCGTGACTTTTTAGACCTAAAACCAGATAGCAAACGTCTGGATAGTAAACTAGGCACCAAAGCTGTTATCGGTAATCGCTGTGGTGTCTTGCTACTGCCTTCATCAGAGAACGATAAAAAACAATTTGAAAAAATAGCTGAACGGTTCCCTAAAGAACTGGTGCAGTTACATGAAGGTGAACAGCTCAATCAGACGGCAGGTCTTTCTCTCACCAATCAGTTTGGACTATTTTTCCCCAAGCTCGGTTGGATTAAACCACCTATCGCCTGTCAGATACTCACTGAGCATCCGTTAATTACTATTCAAACGGCAGAAGTCGCCAGTATCAATTCTGAGCCTAGCTCGTTATCTAAATCAGGCTCTTTGTCTCAACATTGCGGCTGGCAAGCGCTGGATAATACCGGTAACACCATCGCCATGGCGCAAGTAATGGTTGTCGCCTGCGGTTTTGACAGCAGTAATTTTAACCAAACAAGTCACTTACCTCTCAAAAAGATTCGTGGACAGATCAGCCGTCTACCAGCCACAAAGCAAAGCTCTGCGCTAAAAACGGTACTCTGTGGTGAGGGCTATGTCGCACCGGCAGCAGGAGGGGAACACACCCTTGGGGCCACCTATAACATTGGAGAAACCAGCACTACCGTGCGTCCTGAAGACCACAAAATCAATATGCAACAACTCGCCACCACAGATGCCACCATGGCAGATACCTTTGGCCAAGTGGATGTCAGCCAATTGCAGGGCCGCGCCGCCTTCCGATGTACCACGCCGGATTATCTGCCCATCGCGGGGCCAGCACCTAAGCTGGAGAGCTATCTAAACGACTATGAATTACTGAGAAAAAATGCCCGCTCTCACATCCCCATAGCCGGAGCCACTTGGCCGGGGCTATATCTCAATATTGGCCACGGTTCACGGGGACTGAGCTACGCGCCACTGTGTGCAGAACTGGTAGCCAGTCAAATCTGTGGTGAAGTGCCACCACTGGAACTGGATTTACGGCAAGCCGTACACCCTGGGCGGTTTATTATTCGTGATTTAAAACGGAATAAACGTTAAAAACACTCTTCATCCCTGCACTTTTGAGGGGTGATAAAAATCAATAGCATTACGACTCAACACATCACTAGCACCATCTTCGCCTAGAGCATCTATAACCAAAAGGAAATCATTATCACTGTACGGAATAGGTGCTCTCGTTGAGGGTAGATCTGTACCAAACATTAATGATGTGGGGTTGGCTGAATATAAGTCCTGCAATGCACGTTTAACATCAAAATTGACTCGACCAAAGCCAGTCACCTTGACTCGAACCCCTTTCTCCACCAGCTTGATCAACACACTTAATCCTGATTGACTCAAGCCTAAATGATCAATGCTGACGGAAGGCAATGCAATCAGAGTATCGTATAAATCTGGCAACTCTGTTGAATCAACGTACAGTTCCACATGCCAGTCAACTAACTCATGAAGCCTTTGTGCCATCGATGACAAATGACGTAAATTCTCCGAACCGCCACGCTTTAAGTTAAACCGTACAGCTCGCACACCGGCATGATCCAACTGGATAACTTCATCATCAGAAACCGTAACTGGAAGCTGCGCGACACCAACAAAGGATGGCCCTAACTGGTTTAATGCATTCACTAAATAGCTTTGATCAAATGCCTGAAAAGAGCCGGAGACAATCGCACCACCACAGAGGTCATACGGCTTCATGCGGTCTAAGTAATTATCATGGGTAAATTCGTTAGGCAGGTAACCATTATTGGGAACAAGGGGGAACTGATGATCGATAACATGAAAGTGGCTATCGAATATTTTGAATTGATTTAACAAGAGTCCTCTCCTTCTAATTCTCTGTATCTTTTGACCTAGCCGCACAATCTATTTGATCGTAATAGGTCTGACGAAACTCCCCGAGAATACTCTCTCGTTTCTGATCATCAAAACCTATATTGACCAGTGCCATACTAGCCAATTCCATACTTGTCTCTACATTTTCAGAGACAACACCCGATGCACCTAACTTTCGCAGTTCAGCACATTTATGCAGACTGTGACCACGCACATAAATGGCCATGTCGGGATAGGTTTTTCTTAATATTGAAACCAAATTCTCCGTCGCATCAAAATCATTCAACGTCACAATAATAATCTTGGCATGACCTGCACCAGCAGCACTCAATAATGTTGGGTTACACACATCGCCAAAAAAAACAGGGTGACCATTCGCTCGTTCTTTTTCAACAATTGAAGCATCTGAATCCAGGGCTATAAACGGTATATCTGCCATCGAAAATATTTCACCTATTCGGTGGCCAACTCGACCGAATCCTGCCAGTACTATTGGTGCCACCGGCATCTCAATATTTTTAATTTTCCTTTTCTCTTTTTCTTTACTAAGCCGTTGTGCGAAATGTGCAAGAATCGGTGTTACAAGCATACTGAGAAGTACGACAATCAGGAGTTGTTGAAACAGTTTTTCACTAAAAAGCTCCGCCAGATAGGCGAGAGAAAATAACACCAAGGCAAACTCACCGCTCTGAGCAAGTATCATGGCAACGGCAAGACTATTTTTTGTCTTAATGCCAAACAGATACGCTAACGGGAAAAGCACAATGACTTTTATGATAATTAATCCGCCCACCAACCCAACTGACATAAGTGGGTTTTCAAACAACAATCCTAAATTAAGAAGCATGCCCATCGACATAAAAAACAGGCCTAAAAACAACCCTCGGAAGGGCTGAACTTCAGCAATCACCTGATGCCTATACGAAGAGTCTGATATCAGCAACCCGGCCAGGAATGCACCCATCGCCATAGAAAGTCCAATATGCTCCGTGACCAATGCCGTGCCAAGCACAATAAGAACCGCAGAAGCTGTAAAAACTTCCGAATTACCGGACAGTGCCACACGATGTAGTATCGGATGTAACAGGTAGCGGCCCACCAGCACAATTAACCCAAGGATCAATATCGACTCAACCAGTGCAAACCCAATATCTTTACCAATACTGAGCTCTGTCATGGTCAGTAATGGCACCAAAGCCAATAAAGGCACGACAGCAAGGTCTTGAAGTAGCAACACCGAAAAAGACGTGCGCCCATAAATCGATGTCAGTGATTTTTGTTCAGTAAGTAGTTGCAGCACAAATGCCGTTGAAGAAAGTGCTAGCGCAGGGCCAATTAAGGTCACCGCACGCAGGGGAATATCGAACACAAAATATCCGATACAACCCAGTAAAACCCCGGTCAGCAGCACCTGAAGGCTACCCAGACCAAACACTAACCGTCGCATTAGCCAGAGACGTGATGGTTTCAGCTCAATACCAATCACAAACAGCAGCAGTACAACCCCAATTTCTGCGAGGTATCTGATCTCACTTACATTACCAATCAGGCCCAATCCCGACGGACCGACAATGACACCAGAGATCAGAAACCCGGGGACAGCACCTAACCTGATTGCTTGAAAAATAGGGACAGCAATCACCGCCGCTGTAAGCAAAATAATAATATCAAGCAGATAATGTGAAATCATAAGCTATAAGAAAACATGCATTAGAGTATGAAGCTTAAAGCGTAAAATAAGGGTAACCGTGCTAACCAAACTGCACGGGCACACCCTCTCGGTCAAACGCCATATATTTGGAGAGATCACCGCCATTTTCTACCGCATGCAACATCATTTTAAGCGGCTCCTCCGCATCATCGGAACTCGGAACAACACCATTTTTGCCCGCAAGGCCGGCGACCAAAACAATTTGCCAATCTTTTTCTATTCTCTCAGCTTCAGCCACCAGCGCCGAGAATGTACTCAATTCACCCAATGTCTTATCGACACACATGATGGGTTGTAATGCACCGCCTTGCCCGGAATGGAAACGGCTTTCATCCTCCTCTCCATGATCGTCAGGCAGTGATGTTCTTAAAAAAACAAACAATAGACGTTGCGGCTCGGGTTGTTGATTGGCCGCGGACAATAGGGATTCATAGCTGGTAATGTTGATGTTCATACTCCTTTTGATGTCCTTACCGTAGGTATAGGACGATACTTATAAGGGATTGTAAGCAAGCGACTATAAGTGAAAGAGTATAACGCCTTAATGAAAATACGCCGTGATACAGAACAATAGCATTAACGATTTCACACTGTCTTATAAGTGCTAAGCCTGAGATTAGTCCTTTAGCTCAGCCGCGTTACCGCTAATTGGTAGCACTTGAAAAATAGCTTTTTATCCACTCGTACAGGGTTTGAGCGGTTAGCTCATTAAGTGGGATGATTTCAAATTTATCCTCAGGGTCTTGATCCTTAAAGGAAAACTGATAGCTGACGATATCCGGTTGCTCATCATGCAATATCACGATGATGCGCTTGCCACTTTTCAAGCAATCAATCGTCATCATATCAACAGGAATACCCTGTGAGCGCATCTTTTGGCTCATACCTACAACGGGGTTAATATCCTCGAAATCCGCCTGAATACGCACATGAGCTTCAGTTGCGGCATCAGATAATAGAGATAAGGGCTTATCAGTCAACATAGGAGCTCTTGTCATTTTAAAACCGAAAAAATTTAACTCGTCGCAAGCACATAAGTAAGTGAAGAACCTTAACACCAAGCTCGCTAGCCGGACAGATGACTCACCGTGGGTGTAGTGTCTTATTAACCATTTTCTTTCTTCAACTCTTCAATCAGTTTTTTAGCATTCTCCCGGCAGTGCAATATGTGGTGGTCAGGGAGGTCTACATCCCCCATCATCGCCAGCAGTGTACCTTCATCTGTATCAACCAAGGCTACGGCAGTAATCGCTTCTTTGTCGAGAGGATCACTGACAGAATCCAATAGATCTATAGTAGGTCTGTTCCTTATATATCTCTCTATAATCCATTTCCTGAGTCTTTCAGAAGAGATTTGGCAAAAGCACTTTGTAGGATAAGGTAAATGTTTAAAATCCATCATGCTGTTTTTGCTTAGCGGCTTATTCCTTAAAAACCTGTCTCAATAACACGTCTTAATAATAGGCCGGAAAAACACATAGTGTTTTGTAAGTTCGGGACAGCTTACTGAGGTAAGTCGATTGATTTGTTGGTTCTTGACCTCAAAAGAACAGGAACCCATGAGACCCAGCAATTGCGCCAAATACAGCAATCAAGCTAAGCAGTAACAAGATGATATGCATGGTATGAAGCTTTATAAATGCAGTATCGCTATTTTCAGTAGCTTTCTAGTGAAACCATCTATGGAAAAATAATGACTCAAAAACAAAAACATCAAAATCTTGCATGTATTGCCTTTTTTGTATGACGATCAAGTTTAATTGCGCGGCTTTGCTGCGTCAGGCTGGGGTGAATGGTTAGCACGCTCACACCTGTGAGAGACAATGACCATGGTAAGAGCATACCCCAATGCCAAACTTAACATGACCGCCCCACCCCAAAAGGAAACGGGTAGCAGGTAGGACTTATCGCTCCCATCTGTCACTATGAGATAGACCCATTCATCCAAAGCCATACTAAGCCCAACCCCAAATGCTATTGATGCAACGTCTAATTTTCGACTGTTACCTTCAAACAGAATCAAAGGTAAACCTCCAAATGTGACTAAGAGCAGCCCTAAAAATAGGTGGTGAATATTGTAAATTCCGACATCAAAATTTATATTAGGAAAAAGGTGCAAATAAAGCCGCAGCACCACAAAGGTCAGTAGCAGTGAAGACAGCACCAATACGGCACGCCTTTTATTTAAACTCATGAGAATACACTCATCACTATTGCGTGCTAACGCCCGCGTATAGGGCACGAGACTCAGGCGTCATCTTTAATGCATTTTTAATAAGCTTCATCTTCACTACGCACCGATACAATGGGGTCGCCACTATTTGAAATTGTCACTGTAAATAGAATGGGTCTACAGCATACCTGGCAATCTTCTATATATTCTTGATCCACTTCAGAGGGTTCTATCAGCACATCAATCAATTCTCCGCAATATGGGCAGCTAATAGTATTTTCAGATAACGGGTTCATTGAACCTTATTTCCCAAGTATAGAATGGGATTAACATCCTCGAAGTCTGCCTGAATACGCACATGAGCTTCAGAAATGGCATCAGATGATAAGGATAGGGTTTGGTTAGTCAAAATAGAGTCTCTGGTGATATTAACGCCGCAATAATCAGGATTTTTGAGTGTGCTGAAGCGAAGCGGAAGTATGCTTAAAATGTCCAAGTTCATAGCCTAGTTAGCTTTGACTCGATGGAGGTATTGAGTAAGTGCCAACAACGTGTGCTACGGGCTCTGGGGCATCGTCTGAGTATAATGCGACCTCACCAACAACTAATGCTTTACCGATTTTCAGCAATTTACACTCACCTATGATGTCTTTATCTGATGCGGGTTTTCTAAGAAAATTAATCGACAAGCTGGTTGTTACTGCAAGCGAGACCAAGCCGATCTCCCCGAGTATAGCAACATATAGAGCAACGTCAGCTACAGCCATTAGAACTGGACCGGATACCGTGCCGCCAGGACGTAACTCATCAAAACCGACCTCATGCCTGACGGTTGCTGATTGATTCCCAACGGCCTCAACGACGCACTTCGTTTGAGGAAATTCAGAACTCAAGAATTCTGTCATCTTTTCTTTCGATACCACTATGACCTCCTTAAAAGCTAACAGTGAATTATAAAGACCCAGGTACTATATTACTTTGGCTCCCTATCCAAGGGTGGCCAAAGATGTTGGTTTTATATTCCCCATATAAAACAAGTGATTAAGTGTGCCGAGTTGTTTTTCCAACAGACATATAGTGCTTTCCCTAAATTTTTTATTTATTCCCTTTTCCACTTATCATATTCCTGTACCTTTTAAAATCAAAGGGTTAGGGTGCATTTACAAGTGAACAGCGGCCTGTGGCCGCTGTTCACGGAGTTTCACCTTGAGCATAGCGCCTTTTTTCTCCTGCTTACCACCTAGCTGGTATCATATCGATCCCATTTACTTAGCCTCCCCCCCCCATGAACGAAGCAAGCCTGCTCGCCTTTTCAATTTCCATTACTGGCCCCATTTTTATGGTGGTTTTACTGGGCCTGTTATTAAAACGAGGTGGAGTGATCCAAACACAATTTGTTCAGCCTGCTTCTGATCTTGTGTTCAAGGTGGGACTACCCGCTATTCTTTTTTAAGTATCTACCGGGCGGATTTGGATAACTTTTCTATGGGTTTTCCATTGCTGGTGGCTATTCCCATTACTCTGTTGTTATTCGCCCTGTCATTGCCCATTGGCCGCCTGTTTATTGAGGACAAAGGTGATTGCGGTGTGTTTGTGCAAGGTGCATTTCGTGGCAATTTAGCGGTTATCGGGCTGGCATTTTGCAGTAATGCCTACGGTGAGCCAGGGCTGGCCGCTGCGGCGG
>CAJXWQ010000040.1 GCA_913062605.1 uncultured Cellvibrionales bacterium | reverse complement strand
TTGGTGGCTGGTTATTCCCAGCCAGTGAAGGATGGGTTGCTCGAATTCCACTGATTGGTCACTTCAACCTACGGCGCGTACTGGCCATGGCCCGAGGTGAATATACCGTATTGGCCTTGTTACTGGTGGCAGTGACTGTTGCCATTCTCGCCCACCATTTTGGCTTCCATCCAGCTGTAGGTGCCTATATGGCAGGCCTTGTCATTAAACGTGAATATTTCGAATTTCATCACCACAGAAAAATTGATTTTCATGATCAGGCCAAACAGATTATTGATAATGTCGCATTTTCCTGGATCGGCCCCGTCTTCTTTGTCACGTTGGGCACCCGGTTGATATTTGATGCAGAGATATTTATCGCTGTTATACCCTACTCATTGCTCCTTTTTGCCGGGCTGTTTGTTGGGCAGATTCTTTCTGCGGGCCTTGCTGCTCGATATACCGGAAAATTTGATTGGCCCGATAGCTGGCTGATTGGATTTGGGATGCTGGGCAGAGCTGAGTTGGCCTTTGTGGTGATGGATATTGCCTATGTACAACATAACATTATGAACGCCGAGTCCTTCTACACACTGATGTTTACTGCTTTTCTACTGAATATATCGGTACCACTGACAATCCGATGGTGGAAACAGAAGTTTAAAAACAATGTGTCCTCCTGCTCAATAGACACAGCGGTTTAGGGTTATATGGATCAGCGGTGGCATGGCTTACCATTATTTCATACGATGACAGCAGCCACTCACTCGCCTATAGGCTCAGAGGGATCTGAGCATTGTTCTGTTCTAGCAGGACGTCGAGAAATACGGAATATTGCCCAGCAGATATAGAGAAAGACTGCCGCCAGATAACATACGAAGATAGGCTTGGCACCCCGTAGGTAACCGTTCTCGGTAGCCTCCGTCAACCCTTCAAACAGACTGACAAACCAGGCCGGGGCTAAATAATGTCCATCAGGATAAGCCGTTATGGGGACCAATAATATGGCAGCTATCAACAGCAGGAATAAACCTCGAAAATATCGACCCGGTATTAACTTTCTGAATCGCCACAGATAAAGTAAAACCAAAAGGCAGCCAACATAATAGCCCACCATCCCCCAAAGGTAGTTCTCTGGCGTATACATATAAGTCTCCATACTCTTTCTACTCGTCCTAAGTTAAACCAGGTTACTTGCAAGCAAACCCATACGTGATCTCCGGGTTCTACAAGCGGTCTTACTCGACCCAATGAATAATATGGTCTTCCAGATCATCCTCATGAACAGACTCTTCAGATAAGACCCTACCACGAACAGACATACCTTCGTCGTGCACCGATTGGCTATCACCAGAAACCAATGGATGCCAATAAGGTAATGGTTCTCCATTTAATATTAGACGATAGGCACAGCTGCTGGGCAACCACGTCTGCTGAGGCAGATTTTCCGGTGTCAGTTTGAGGCAATCAGCTACCTGAGGGAATCGATTGTCATAATCTCGGCACTGACAACTATGATCATCAAGTAACTCACAGGCCACATTGGTATAAAAGACCTCCCCCGTGTCTTGATCTTCCAGCTTGTGCAGGCAACATTTAGCACAACCATCACAGAGCCTTTCCCACTCAGCTTGAGACATCTCAGTAAATGGCTTGGAAACCCAGGATGGCTGACTCAAAGGGTCACCTGTTACATCAACGTATTTTTATTTCGCAATTCCTGCATTATTTCATCAGGACGCGGAGGCATTTGAAGATAAAAGCCCTGTTCTTCAATCATCTCTAGCACACGCTTCACATCAGCACGAGCGAGCTTTTTTTCTGGGGTCAATAGGATGGTCATGGCTAATTCCGGTTGTCCAAACCGCTTGAGCAACGCTTCTGGCACAGACTCCAAGTCATTTTTTTTGTCCACATAGAGATACATCCCTTCTTCCTTGGGGCTTCGATAGACACTACAAATACAGCCACTATAAATTTTCTTTACCATGTCACTCTCTTACCCAGCTCTCTTAATTCTGAACACTTATTTAGTGCTCTTATTAGATGATACATTCGCCGCATCCAATAAAATTTTTCCAATAGCCTCATACCGCCACCCATTAGCAATAGATGCAGGTAACTCAACATGCGGTTGTTCGAGCATACTTCGCACCAATGCTTCAAGATCACGTTTGCGAGCCAACACCTCTGGCGGAAGATCTAGAATCTCAGCTTGTTTAACTACAGCTTTTTTAAGTCGTTTAATCGTGTCTCCCGCCTGCCTGGGTAAAGGCTCTGGTAACGGCTTGGGGCAACCAGCTTTATCGGTACTCAGCCCGCGACCAAGCAGCTCAAGGAGTATGTCAGCATAGCGGCGCATAATCCCTGGGTGCATACCCTCAATTTCAGCCAGTGCATGTTTTCCCTGAGGATTAATAATAGCAATCTCCAACAACGCTTTATCAGCTATCAGGCGATTACGCGGTCTATTACGTGCTCTCGTCTCTGTTTCACGCCACTGACAAAGTAATTTAAGTGCTGCAAGCCTTTGGGGGGCGAGCTGCCAGGCGCCTTTTACTTTCAGATAATAATGATCAATGTCATCGCGATCGGCAGACTTCACGATCAACGATGTCATCTCCTCATCCATCCAGGCACATCGACCTAATTGGCTCAGACTCTCGCACAACTGACGGTAGACCGGCAGTAAATGGTAGACATCAGATGCCGCATAACCCAACTGTGCATCCCGCAGTGGCCGCTTCAACCAATCTGATCGGGTTTCACCCTTCGGCACGTGAATACCCAGCATCACATCAACCAGTGCCGCATAACCTTTAGAAAAACCATACCCCACCATTGCTGCGGCAACCTGTGTGTCGAACAGGGGTTCTGGGACACAACCAAGTACATGCTGTAACACTTCAAGGTCTTCAGAGCACGAGTGAAACACCTTAGTGATGTCCAGGTTCTCCAACATCTCTGCCAGAGCAGTAAGGTCAGAAACTTCAAGCGGGTCGATTAGCCAGCAGGTCTCACCATCAAAGAGCTGAACCAATCCCAGAATAGGGAAAAAGGTATCCGTCCGCATAAATTCAGTATCTATTGCAACCGCATCACATTGGCTCAACTGTTCAATACAGTCCTGAAGCTGAACCGTGCTGGTAACCAAAATAGGTGGTGGTATAACAGGGTCTAATGACATCAACTGGCTCCCGACTAAAGTTGTTTCCGGCTACTAAATGCGTGAGAGAGCGTTCCACCATCAACATATTCCAACTCGCCGCCCATAGGGACACCATGTGCAATCCTGCTGACCGTGACATGAAGCGCCTTGGCTCGCTCACTGATGTAGTGAGCTGTGGCCTCGCCTTCCACCGTGAGGTTTGTGGCCAGAATAAGTTCGCTGATCTCTTCATCAGCCAACCGGGCCATCAGTTGATCAATACCGATCGCTTCAGGGCCGATGCCATCAATAGGTGACAGATGACCGAGCAACACGAAGTAACGGCCCCGGTATGTGCCACTTTGCTCAATGGCAATAAAATCTGCAGGGGTTTCTACCACACAGAGTTGATGGGCTTCACGACGTGGATTACTACAAATCTCACAAGTATCTGACTCTGTGAGTGTCCGGCACTGCCGACACCGCCCGACATGCTCTGCCGACTCCGCAATAGCGTTGGCTAGCCGCACAGCACCATCACGATTTCGTTCTAATAAATGCAGTGCCATGCGCTGCGCTGACTTGGGGCCAACACCGGGCAAGCAACGAAGACTGTCGATTAGTTCATCTATTAATGGGCCGAACACAGTGCCACCTTATTTGTAGAGAATCCTATTTATAGAGACCTGTCACCCCTAGAGTGGAGCATCAAGAACAACAGGTTAAAACGGCATCTGAAAACCGGGAGGCATCTGCATGCCACCTGTTAACTTTTCCATTTGTTTGCGCTGAGTCTCCTCTACCTTTCTCACCGCATCATTGACCGCAGCAGCCAAAAGGTCCTCAAGAAATTCCTTATCTTCAGTCAAAACACTAGGGTCGACGGTCACCTTACGGACATCGTGCCGACCATTCATCACAACCTTTACCATACCGGCACCGGATTCACCGGTTACTTCTGCCTTAGCCGCCTCGTCCTGCATTTGCTTCATCTGCTCCTGCATACCTTGGGCTTGCTTCATTAAATCGTTAATATTCATAACTTTACCACTTATTCCTTACAAATAAGGTTAATCTATAGGTTTGACAGTATTTTCTAATAAAACGCCACCAAAAACATCCTGGATACGGCGCACATTTGGGTCATACTTCAAACTCTCGACTGCTGCCGCCTGCCGTTCTGCACGAGTTCGTTCTCGGTAGGCATGGGGTGTTTCCGAGGTCACCGGGCCCACTTCAATATCAACCGTCACCTGCTGGTCAAAGTAGTTAGACAACACTTCAGCAAGACGGTGCTGGTGAGTCTCCTCATACATTGCGCTATTGTTGATATCCAACTCAAACCGAAAAGCATGACCACGAACATCGATCAACACAAGGTTAGCCGCCGTATTTTGTAAAACCCCGCCAACAGCAAGTCCTTGGTAGATATCGATCCACCGTTTAGGTTCAGCTAATGACAGAGGTAATTTTTCAATTAACCTAGGTTGCAAAGGTATCGGTTGAGAGGGCCTGGGTTGAGACGGGCTAGGTTGAGAAGGGATTGATACCTCAGATTCAACCAAGTCAGTAGAAGGTTGCTCCCTGACCGGGACCTCCACCGTAGGCGACTCAGTGATAGAGGGCTCTTCTGAGAAATCCTCCACACCACAGGCTTCAGCAGCCTCAAATCTGTGCGCCTCATGAGAAAGCGACAACAAGGTTTCTGTAGAGATAGGCTCGCCATCCATTACATGGGGCGGTACAGCCTGATCATCAAAAACTGGCGGTATTGGTGCTGATTCTGGTGGCGGTGATACTGGGGATATTTTCCCCTCAGCTTCAGAAGAGACTGAACTTAGCTCAGGTTCAGGCATAGACTCTAATGGGCCATGCTCGGGAAGCTCCAAAGGCTCCTCCGGTATACGGCTGCCCGCAGTCGGGGCAGCTTCAGGCTTTTTTACAAGGGCTGCTGCCTCCTCTGTGTTGGCACGGGAGACACTAGGCGCAGGCGGGTCAATCCGACTTTCAGCCACTGGCTGGAAGGCAAGCATTCTCAATAGCACCATTTCAAACCCAGCCCGATGCTCCGGTGCCAGAGTAATATCTCTACGACCCAGTAGCGCTATTTGATAAAAGAGCTGAACATCTTCGCGGCTTAACGCCTTTGATAGCTCCAGAACTAACTGATAATCACCATGCCGATTATCCAATGCATCGGGTACTGTTTGAGCGATTGCCACACGGTGCCAAATTGACAGAAGGTCACCCAGCGCTGCCGTATAATCCGGCGCATGCTCTGACATCCGTTGCACAACAGCGAGCACTTCCGTGCCATCACCATTGGCCAACCCTCGCGCGATATCGGCAATGGCGGTGAGATCAATAGTACCCAACATGGCACCTACTTCGACCTCTGTGAGCGTTCCTCCGCCGTGAGCGATTGCCTGATCGGTAAGACTCAAGGCATCACGCATACTGCCGTCCGCCGCCCTTGCTAAAGACCAGAGTCCGGCTTCTTCCGCTGGAACCTTCTCTTCACCCAACACAAATTGGAGATGCTCAACAATACGCTCAGGACTAAGGTTCTTGAGATTGAATTGCAGGCAGCGTGACAAGATAGTCACTGGAAGCTTCTGTGGATCGGTGGTTGCCAACAAAAACTTAACGTGGGGAGGTGGCTCTTCAAGTGTTTTCAACAAGGCATTGAAACTGTGGGTGGAGAGCATGTGCACCTCATCGATCAGATACACTTTATAACGACCTACGGCGGGAGCGTACTGGACATTATCCAAAAGCTCTCGGGTATCTTCCACCTTGGTACGAGACGCCGCATCGACCTCGATCAAATCAACAAAACGACCTTCGCCAATTGACACACAAGCACTACATTCACCACAAGGTACAGAGCTAACACCCTGCTCACAGTTCAAACACTTGGCCAAAATTCTGGCAATGGTGGTTTTGCCGACACCTCGAGTCCCGGTAAACAGATAGGCATGGTGTAAACGGTCGTAATCCAGCGCATTGACCAGAGCGCGTAATACATGCTCCTGCCCCACCATCTCGTTGAAGTTGCTAGGACGCCATTTACGGGCAAGAACCTGATAGCTCATGAAGTTAAATCCAGCGGGGAAAAAATCATTATAAGGTCATCCACGGGGTATCGAAAGCGGCAATGGACGGGATAACCACCCCACCTTGTGACTCGTCAGCTTCATGCAGATTCACGGGCAGTCTCAGCACTAGCATCCCACAAGTTGACCATACCAATGCGCTGCTCTTGTTCAATTTTTCGTTCGATTTTTAGATTGGCAAAATCAAACAGGTCAGTATCGGCGAGCTGGGAAGGTGCGACATTTTTGATGGAGGCAAAGATCGTCTCCATCCGCCCAGGGTGTTGCTTCTCCCACTGAACCAACATGTCTTTAATCACCTGCCGCTGCAAACCGTCTTGTGAGCCACAGAGGTTACAAGGGATGATGGGGAACTGTTTAAGCTCAGTGTAGCTGACCAAATCCTCTTCCTTACAATAGGCCAGTGGCCGTATCACCATATTCTGTTTGTCATCACTGAGCAGCTTGGGTGGCATAGCCTTGAGCTTGCCGCCATAGAACATATTCAAAAACAGGGTTTCGATAATATCGTCACGGTGGTGACCCAGTGCGATTTTGGTAGCCCCTATTTGTTGCGCAAAACCATAAAGTGAACCACGGCGTAGTCGGGAACAAAGACTGCAATAGGTTTTACCCTCGGGAATAACCTCGGTCACCACGCTATAAGTATCCTTCTCCAAAATATGGAAAGGCACACCAATTTGAGTCAGGTAGTTAGGCAGTACTTCTGGTGGGAACCCCGGCTGCTTCTGATCAAGATTAACCGCCACAATCTCAAAAGAGATCGGTGCTGTTTTCTGCAAGTGCAGCAGGATATCCAACATGCAGTAGGAATCCTTGCCACCCGAAAGGCAGACCATCACCTTATCGCCCTCTTCTATCATGTTGTAGTCAGCGATAGCTGTACCCACATTCCGACGAAGGCGCTTATGCAGCTTGTTGGTTTCGAGTCGTTCTTTACGAATAGAAGATTCTGTCATTAGATTAATATTGATGATGTCGATTGTTGATAATTAGGGGTTACAAGTTAGAGGTAACAATTTAGTGCTAACAACGGAGCGCTATTGTACGTTTTTTGATTCACGCTCCCAAGCCTTTGTCATCGGGCATCAGGAGTGTTTATCGTCCGTTCAGTGTATAGCGGACGATATCAATCCTAATTCAAGGTATAACGTTGCTCCAACGCCTGATACAGATCGTCCTTAAAACTGGCACTGCTGTGATCAAGCGCTGCCACCACTTCCACAAGGTGCTCATTATCCTCTTTGCCACCCCATTGTTTGCGGTAGCTACCGTCCTGATACCCATGATCCTGACGGAAAAAGTTCAGCACATTTTTGCCCACATAACGGGTGTATAGCTCATCAAATGACAAATCGATGCCTGCCATCAATGTGGCAAAACCCGGCACATCAAAGCCCTTGGTTTCCAAAGTGCTCAGGGTAAAGGCCTCCAGATCTTCAGGGAAATTCCCGGAAGAGTTTGCCTTGACGATCTTCTGCTCAATATCACCAACAAGGTCATCACGATTATCTGCTTCGAGTAACAGAATACTCAACCCAAAGTGCCAGATATCCACTAACTCAAGCTTCACCTGGTCAGCATCCGGTGTTTGTTTCTTCCACCACTTCCAACCATGGTGATCTAGTAATTCTGCACACTCGATCCAAATCGCCCGATACCAAGCAAACCCCTGCTGAGCCCAGTTCTCATTTACCTTGCTGTTCATGGCATCTTGCAAGTCCAGCATGGTCATAATCTGTTGTTTCATGTGTGCTCCTAAAAAACTCTTACGTTCTGACAAACAAGCCTAAGCTCTAACAAACCGCTCTTAGGCCCTAACAAACCACTCTTTAGCCTCTAACAAACATGTTGCTTTGTTTTTCACTAATGATCGTTGTGGCTGGCCCGTGACCGGTTATCACCGCCGCATCATCATCCAGCGTGTATATCCGTTCACGAATTGATGACACTATTTGATCATAATTACCGCCCGGGAAATCTGTGCGGCCAATACCACCCTTAAACAGCGTATCGCCCGCGATAAGCGTCTTGCTCTCCTCAAACCAGAAACTGGTTGAGCCCGGCGTATGGCCGGGGGTATGAATCGCCACACCACCACAGCAGCCAAGATCATGGTCATCATTGAGGTAATGATCAGGGTCAGGCAATGTAGTGTTGGGCACACCAAACATCACACATTGATCCTCTACCGAATTCCACAGGAACATATCACTCTCATGAAGGTAGATAGGTGCGCCCGTGGCGGTTCTTATCTCTCCCGCAGCGAGGATATGATCGAGATGGGCATGGGTATGAATAATGGCCACCACCTTCAGCTCAAGCTCTGCCAGGGTGCGCAGAATAATCTGTGCATCGCCACCAGGGTCTACGACCAGGGCTTTCTTGCTAACAGCATCACCAATAATCGTGCAATTGCACTGCAAGGGACCAACCGGGAAGGTACGGACAATATACGTATTTTCTGGTTCTTGATTCTCAGGCGTGGGACTTTCAGACATTTGGCTCTCTAACACATGGTTCAGGCACAGGGCTTTCATGCACGACAAAGCAGTTATGCCGGCGAATCTATATCAATAGCCCTATACGGATAAATAAGCAGCGTATGTTAGCACACAGAAGGTCGATATTAGTTTGCATGAAAAATGGGTTTCAGCGTAAAGTTACGCCGCTTGTGGAACCTATAAGAATAATTGACCTCTCAGTT
>CAJXWQ010000039.1 GCA_913062605.1 uncultured Cellvibrionales bacterium | reverse complement strand
CTTCCTGCGCCTGCATGGTAAAAATTGGAAGAAACGATACAGTAATTACAAGCAAAGAGAAAAACAGCGCCGGACCAACTTCCTGACAGGATTCGCCAATGGTTTTCCAGTGTTCCTCCCGCGTCAATTCACGCCCTTTATTGTCGCGCGCCGCTGCAAGGTGGCTATGACCATTTTCGACCATCACGATAGCACCATCGACCATGGTACCGATGGTGATCGCGATACCACCTAGGGACATAATATTCGCATTCAGACCCTGAAAACGCATCACAATAAAGGCCATTAAAATACCTAATGGCAAGGTAATAATGGCCACGAAGGCAGAACGTGCATGCAGTAAAAACAGCAGAACTACCAAACTGACGATGATCAGTTCCTGCACCAACGATGTATTGAGACTTTTAACTGCACGTTCGATTAAGTCGCCCCGGTCATACACGGGAACAATCTCTACACCCTCAGGCAGGCCGCCTTTCAACTCATCAAGTTTGGCGCGTACGGCTTGGATCGTCGCCAACGCATTTTCACCGAAGCGCATGATAACAACACCACCGGCAACCTCTCCTTCTCCGTTCAAGTCAACAACCCCTCGGCGCAACTCAGGCCCAATGTGGACATGCGCAACATCTTTCAGACGTATTGGGGTACCATCGGCATCAACACTGACCGGTATACTATTGAGATCATCGATAGATTGAATGTAACCCAAACCTCGAACCATATACTCGGTTTCAGCCATTTCAACGAGTCGGCCGCCAACGTCCTTGTTGGACATTTTTATCGCCATCTTAATTTTGTTCAGGGGTATGTTGTATCGCAGTAGCGCGTTGGGATCGACTTCCACCTGATACTGTTTAACATAGCCACCAACAGATGCGACCTCGGCTACTCCTTCCACTGTCTGTAATGGATAGCGTAAATACCAATCCTGCAGGGAACGCAATTGAGCCAGGTCGTACTTGCCCGTTTTATCTACCAGCGCATATTCGTAAATCCAACCCACCCCGGTGGCATCCGGCCCTAGCGTGGGAGTAATGCCCTGCGGTAAACGCCCACTGACATAATTAAGGGATTCCAGTACGCGTGACCGCGCCCAATACATATCGGTACCGTCTTCAAAGATAATGTAAACAAAGGACATACCAAAAAAGGAATACCCTCTGACCACCTTGGTTTTAGGCACAGCCAACATAGATGTCGTTAATGGATACGTCACCTGATCCTCGACAACTTGCGGCGACTGACCAGGGTATTCGGTGAAAATAATAACTTGCACATCCGAAAGATCAGGAATCGCATCCAACGGTGCATTTTTATAGGCAAACAACCCCACCAACGCAATGATCACGGTGGCAATCAAGACCATAAAACGATCACGTAAAGAGGCGCTGATAATGGCATTAATCATGGTCATACGCTCCCTGCGTTGGGCTGCCCGGCTGTTCGCTTTTCTCCGTGTCAGAGTAATCGTTCATTTGCACGCCGGCGCGATCTGTCATCTCCTTCTCCCTAGAATTTATCTCGCCATGTCCCTCCCCCTCATGATCACCCATTCCATCCTGACCATTATCCGAAGCCTTTAATGTGTCCATCATTTTAGCCGTGGCTTCACGCAGCTTGGATTCAGAATCCACCAGGAACTGAGCAGAGGTCACCACTTCATCGCCCGCATCGACACCATCCAACACGGCAACCTGCCCATTGGATTCAAACCCTAATCTAACCGTTCTCGGTTCAAATTTTCCTGGGCCACGAACAACAAATACCTGTGTACGATCGCCGGAACGAATAACAGCTTCAGCGGGTATGACCACTACATTCTTCAAAGTGTCGGATTGAATGCTGACTTCCACAAACGTATTCGGACGTAGTAGCCGTTGACGGTTGTCAAAGACCAAACGCACCTTAGTAGTCCGTGTTTTCGATTCCGCATAGGGATAAATATAGGCAAGAGAACCCTTGAAGGTTTTCCCTGGCACAGAAGCCAACGTCATCTCGACTTCATCTCCAACCTTTACCCAAGGCAACTCGTATTCATACACATCGGCATAGACCCAGACCTGACTGAGATCGACCATCATGTACAACTCAGTTTTCGGCGTAACATGTTGACCCTGGCGTGAGCCAATACGAATTACCGTACCGGCCACGGGTGAATGTATGTGCAGGCTTTTTTTAATTTTTCGAGTTTGTTCCAGCTCCTGAATCTGGTGTTTAGGAACATCTAACAACGTCAGCCGTTCTCTGGAGCTCTTTACCAGATCCTCTGCACCCTGCCTGATTTCTTCAAATGGGCTTTTTTTCAAAGCAGATAAGTTATTCAGCGCCAACAAATACTCTTGCTGAGTTGATACCAATTTGGGCGAGTAAACACTCAGCAGGATGTCGTCCTTCTCCACATATTGACCGGTTTTATCCACTCGAACCTCTTCAATCCACCCCTCTACTTTCGGGTGTAATCGCGCCATGCGTTTCTCATCAAAGTCCACCCGGCCCACGGTGCGAATTGTTCGACTTATTGATGCTCTCCTGGCTGTTGCGGTTCGAACGCCAATATTCTGTACCACTACCGGATCAATTTTCACAGTGCCAGCCACTTCACTTTTCTCGTTATCAGCATAAACCGGCACATAATCCATACCCATGGAATCCTTGGCGGGTACTGGTGAGGTGACAGAAGGATTCATGGGACTGCGATAAAAAAGTATTTCCCGTGAAGAGGATTTTTCATTCTTCTCTGCATAAACCGGTATGTAGTCCATCCCCATAGAACCTTTTGCCGGTATCGGAGAGGTAACACTAGGATTCATCGGATGGCGGTAAAACAGCGGCTCATTTTTCTCTTCTACCATCACCGTAGAAAGCCCATCATTATCGAACAGCCAATAGCCTGCGCCTACGCCAGTGGCTAACATCAGAATGGCGATTAATAGAGTAGATTTATTCATAAACAGGGCCCTCACCAACGGCGGCCTCCAGGCGCGCCAACGCTTGCTTCGCATCGCTCAACGCCTTCCAGTATTGCAGTTGGTAATTAAAGAGAGTTATTTGGCTACGAACCAGGTTAAGAAAATCAACTTCACTCACCTGATAACCTGCCAACATGGATTCCACGGTTTGCTGTGCTTGCGGCACAATACCACTACCAAATAGTGAGAATTGTTGCTTAGCGCGATGATAATCAGTGACTGCCGATGAGATAGCACCCATCACAACACCTTTTTCATCGAGCAATGCATAGCGGTTTTTTTGCAACTCAGAACTTTTTTGGCTAACGGCCTTCGATTGTTTTCTACCCGCATACAAAGGTATTTGTACGCCTACCATGACGGAAACAAAATCTGAGCGCGCACCACCTCTGGGCAATGGGTTATCGCCAGTACGGGCGCCATAGGTCATACCCAGCTTGAAGTCGGGGTAATAATCACGCTTAGCAAGATCAAGACGGGATTGTGCTGCATCTACCTGCGTCTCCATTTGTCTCAATAGCGGCCGTATTAACTCGGCTTTTTGGTACAGTTCATCCTCATCAACAAGTTTCGGCATCACCTTCGATACCTGCCCCGGCAATATCAGTTCATTTTTGGCGGGCCGATCCATAAGGATGTTAAGTTGGATGGCCTGATTACGACGTATCGCTTGTAGCTGAATGTCCTGATCCATCAACTTGGACAATTCCAATTGCGATAGCAGCACATCCTGCTGCAAGCCCATACCCGTTTCATATTTGGTTTTTGCAACCGTAATAAACTGGCGTAATAGGTTTTGATTGATATCCACCGTCTCTAGTGCACGATCCAGATAATAGAGTTGCCACCATTTGCCTTTCACGTTTTTAATGAGTTGCAGTCGCACTTCATCCACCGAATACCCGGCAGCCTGTGCATCGTATTCCGCCGCCTCTTCCTTCAAATTCAGCTTCCCCGGAAAAGGAAATACTTGGCTGAAGCCAATCTGAACCTGTGTCATCGCTTCCTGATCTCTGTCATAAGTATCCGCTGGAAAGTTCATCGCATTCAGATTGACCATTGGATCAGGCAATGTACCTACTTGTGAGGGAACTTCTGCCAAGGCTTCATAACGTGCCTGCATTTCTGCAAGATTCGGGTTGTCTCTTATTGCAATTTCAACGGCAGCCGGAACAGACAACGTCTCCTGTCGCACTTGTGCGCTGGCAGAGGAAGCATTGGCTGCTAAAGCAAGGCTTATAACACCCATAGCAAAAATACATTGGTTGGTTTTTACTGCCATTTTATGAACAGAGTTTGGGCGCTCTATTCTTGCAAATAAGCGAGTAAGTCGTTTCATAATTTTTCATACTCCATCATCAGAGCGTCTCTATCTATCAAGTGCAGCTATCACTGGAGGAGGTATAAATTTTGAAGGAGCACACCATTAATGTGCGAAATCAACCTATACCTATATATCGCTCACAACCATTGTTAGCAACAAAGGGGAAACATGACCTGCTAACAGATCAGTAAAGTGAGGAATTACAGGTTATTTAATCCAGCCAGACGCAAAGTCGTTGGTGGAGAGGGGGACCGGGAGGGGGAATAAAGGAATAGTAATAGGTGTTAATTCTTCCTGTGGCCATTCCCCAGAAAAAAAAGAAACTACAGACCGCAGCAATAAGAGACAGATCAAGAAACAAATTAGTGAATTGATTTTGGGCCACCAACACGCTGTCATCCAGAGCATCACAACAATGCTGATTAACGCCCTCTGAACCTGCTTCATCAATCCCAAGACTTGAGGCGCCATGGTGGTGGCTCATGGATACAGCTGTGTCATCCATGACCATATCCATACTCATATCCACGGCCATCAACGGCATCATTCCGCAGAGCAATAGCCATCCCACCAACAGCGAGGCAACAACGGAGCGATTTCTGGCGATGATTCTTTTCACAGTGGCCACTATAAACCTTCAACCTACAGTATAGTCAAGAGTATTCACTCAATCGATTTGCTAGTGAGCACCACAGTATAAAATCACTTCCACTTAATGTTACAACCCAAGCTAGGTTTTTGATCTTTGTTAACGGGCATACCAGTCAACACGGCATCTAACGCCTCACGCAAATCATGCCCACTTACGGACTCATCATTACCTGGTTTAGCACCATCCATTCGCCCCCGGTAGATACAGTTAAGCCCATCATCAAACAGGAAAAAATCCGGGGTACAGGCTGCACCATAGGCCTGAGCCACAAACTGAGATTCATCGAACAGATAGGGAAATAAAAACTGCTCCTGTGTTGCCCATGCTGACATCTTTTCGGGACTGTCCTCAGGGTAGCTATCCACATCATTACTATTAATCGCAACAAAGCCCACACCACGGGGCATATAATCAGCCGACAGCTCAGCAATACCCTCGATTACATGTATAACGTAAGGGCAGTGGTTGCAAATAAACATCACCAGTGTGGCGTGCTCACCTCTCAACTGCTCAAGAGACAAGTCTTGGCCTGTCAGCGGTTCTGGTAAATTGAAATCTGGTGCCCTGCTACCCAGTGACATCATGGTGGATTCGGTCAAGGCCATGGTTCTCTCCTGTGTGGTACTCGTCTATACAATTCAAACACTGTTCACCGCCATAGCATATGCCATGTTCCAACTAAGATTAACCATCCTTTACGCCTGCCGATAGCCCTACTGACATGAAACTCTGCTAAAATCCGCGCCTCTTCATTAGGGGGTGCACACGCATCCAAACTACCCATGAGCCTGATCCGTCTCGACGACATATCCATTGAATTTGGCGATGTGCCACTACTGACCCACGCCAACTTTACGGTGGAGCCGGGTGAGCGCATCTGTCTAATCGGGCGAAATGGTGCGGGTAAATCGACCTTACTGAAAATAATCACTCAACAGATCAAACCCGACCAGGGTGAGATTCACTATCGCCAGCACCTGCGTATCAGCCAACTGGAACAAGCCCTGCCCACCGCCATCGACCGAAAAGTCTCTGATGTCGTGAGAGAGGGGCTCGCCGACCAACAGACCTTGATAGACCAGTTCAATGAACTCTCTCAGCAAACCATGGACAAGCAGGGACTAAAAAATCTGGAAGTACTCCAAGCCCAGATTGATGCCGGTGGTGGCTGGCAGGTAGACAAGCAAGTAGAAACCATTATCAGTCAACTGGATCTGCCCGCCGACAAAACCCTGGCACAGCTCTCTGGCGGCTGGCGTCGCCGCGTAGCGTTGGGGAAGGCTCTGGTCTCCAACCCGGACTTACTACTACTGGATGAGCCCACTAATCACTTGGATATCAGCACCATCGAGTGGCTGGAACATAAAGTTCGTGGCTATCAAGGCAGCGTTATATTTATTACCCACGACCGGAATTTCCTGCAAAAACTAGCCACGCGCATTGTCGAAATTGACCTGGGCAATCTTGTCAGTTGGCCCGGTAGCTTCCAGAATTACCTCGTCCTCAAAGAAAAGGCGATTGAGGAAGAAGAAACCCGCCACGCTCTGTTTGATAAACGGCTGGCTGAAGAGGAAGTCTGGATTCGTCAGGGTATCAAGGCACGTCGTACCCGCAACGAAGGCCGGGTACGGGCACTGGAAGCCATGCGCGAACAACGGGAACAGCGAGCCAAACGTCAGGGTAAAGCCAAGATCAGCGTGGAAACCTCGGATAAATCGGGCCGCAAGGTCATCGAAGCCCGTAGTATCTGCCATGGTTATGGCGGCGAACAGCTTATCAACAATATTAAAGTCAAAATTCGGCGCGGCGACCGCATTGGCCTGATTGGTAATAACGGTGTGGGGAAATCCACCCTATTGAAAATCCTGCTGGGCCAAATTAAACCCGATCAAGGGTCCGTTAAGCTCGGCACTAATCTGGACATCGGCTACTTCGATCAAATTCACCGAGAACTGGAAACGGATAAAACCATTGCCGAGAATGTCGGTAACGGCAAAGAATATATTAAGATCAATGGCAAAGACCGCCATATTATCGGCTACCTGCGAAATTTTTTATTCGCCCCCAAACGCGCCATGACCCCCGTGAGCGCACTTTCCGGTGGTGAGCGAAACCGGGTACTGTTAGCCAAGCTATTCTCCCAGCCCTGCAATTTGTTGGTACTTGATGAGCCAACTAATGACCTCGATGTAGAAATGCTCGAAGTCCTCGAAGAACAGCTAATGGAGTATCAGGGCACGCTGATTATCGTCAGTCATGACCGGGCATTTCTTGATAACGTGGTCACCAGCGTGCTGGTCTTCGAAGAAGATGGTCAAATTCAGGAATACGTGGGTGGTTATAGTGACTGGGCTCGCCGTGGAAAAGACCTGAAAATCGCTGACACCCAAGATCACCCCTCCGGCCACATCATTGATCACGACACCACCCTTCATGCGAAAAAAGCACCCACCGGTAAACTCAGCTACAAATTTCAACGTGAATTAGATGCTCTACCAACGATTATCGATAAACTGGAAACAGAATTGGCCATACTACAAGAGCAAACGGCTGATCCTGAATTCTATAGTCTGGCCTTCACTGAAACCCAACCCATACTGGATTCACTGGAAGAAAAACAACACGCGCTGGATGCCGCATCTGAACGATGGGTGGAACTGGAGGAGATAAAAGGATAATAATTTTTGAGCATGGCTACGCAAACTAAGCATAAATACCTGTCACCAAACAACGGTTTATTTTTTTCAGTCCATTAAAAGTGAAACCGTAGGCTCAATATGTAACGCCACTCACTTCCGCTGATAACGTCTTTGACAACCCCTCCTTCGGCCACCCATTTCTGGTGAATTCGCTGCAAGCCCACGGTCACTTGATGGGTTGTACTATTTCCTTCACTCCATCGACCATTTAATTCTAAAACACTATTTAATTCCGGTTTTATTCCCCAATCGGGATACTCCGTGGGAGAAAGACGATATTGCCAAGACATATCGTAACGGCCGCTATCCGATCGGTTATTACTGCCAACTTGATATAAGGCATCAATATCTATTTCATGCCGATTTTTGACGTGTGTAAAAACAAAACCAGCTTGTGCAGCACTATCACGATCATCCTCTGTGGGAATAATGATGCCGCCCAATAAGCCCAGGCGATTAGTTCCTGAAAAACTGTCTTGTTGCCAAACAGTATGCCGGTACAAAACAGATACATCGCCCTGTCGATCCCCAGCCGATGGTGAAAATCTGTAAGGTATACCCAGCAGCAAAGTTTGTTTGCTACTAATACCGAAAGCAACACTGGTTGTTAATATATCCGTACCAATATCTTCCGCATGTTCAAATGCCAAACGTACCACTGAGCCCTGTTTTTCGACGGGCAATGCCACGAATGAACGCAAACCCATAGCATACGTATTATTTATAACTCCCAGACCAAGGGCACCAAAAACTATAGCTATGTAACATTTACTTTTGGAATTTTCTATCAGACAGAACCTCTATTTTTGTGGGGGTAAAACCAGCATCGATAACGGTCTGCTTTATCGTGTCGACGCTCGGTAAGCTTTCATCGGTTTCAAGGCGAATTTTTTTCATTTTCAAACTCACCTGAATCTTGGATACCGATTCCATTTTTCCAAACTTTCGTTCCAGGCTATCAACACAAAAGGCGCAGGTTATGCCATGCACATAGACTTCAACAGTTCTCGCAAGAACTGTTTGAGCTAGCCCTAACGACAAAACCAAAGTAAGTGCTAATAATTTCCTCATCTCTTTACCTTTCTTACATGTCCAATAATTGCCGTAGCGGCAACAACAGCACACTGAAAAAAAAGCCAATACTCCAAGCACTAACACTTAACCAGAATATGCGTTTATTCCAGCGTTTCGCCTGTTGGCAGTGTCTAGCTAATTGAGCATCGGCAGGGCATTGTTGATTGGGGCTCCAGATCATCCAGGCTAGAAACCCCAGCAACAAAGCAGATAGGCTTAATGTCCACATTTTATGTTCAGCCAAAAATACAAGACCGGGAATGTTGTAGAACAAACCGGCAGCCACCGCGCCAAAACCCAATGACACCAACACAATTGGTAATACACAACACACCAAAGTGCCACTGGCAACAAACAAAGTAAGCCATCTAAAATAGGGTTTGTCCGACCATTTAATTGACGCCACAACACCCTCCTTTAGTTTGACCAGTATTCTGTAACTGTATTGACGGACAAGGCATCGAGCCATACGAGCAAAACACACAACAATCACCTGGCAGTGGTGTCAGTAAGGCGTGGCAACCCACGCACTCATAAAACCATTGACAGAGATCAGTAGGCATCGTCAGTGTTTCTGTATAGCCGCACTCCGGACATGTGAGTTCTGATCGCTCAATAAATTCGTTCATCAGCACCTCAAATTCTTGTATATGTCTACTAGTTTAGATCCTATAGTAACTATAGGTTCAAGAGGTTTTGAAAATGAAAGTAGCAACATGTTCTATTGGACAACTGGCTCAACGAGCAAACTGCAAAGTGGAGACGGTGCATTACTACGAAAAGATCAAACTAATGCCGAAACCACCACGCACCGAGGGCGGACACCGGATTTATGCGTTATCACATGTCAAGCGGCTTAACTTTATACGTCGCAGTCGTGAGCTTGGGTTTAGCATTCAACAAATCAAAGAACTACTTAAACTCATTGATGAGCCAAATCATTGTTGCGGGGAGGTAAAAACAATCGCGATACGGCATGGGAAAAAAGTGCAGCAGAAAATTGATGATTTACAGAGGCTTAAAGGCGCCCTCAAT
>CAJXWQ010000038.1 GCA_913062605.1 uncultured Cellvibrionales bacterium | reverse complement strand
CTAAAGAGTACTTCGGTGATGCGGGCATGCTTGGCTATGTTGCCGGCGTACAGCGTAAAGAAATCCGTCAAACGATTGCATGTGTTAAGCACCAAAACATGGCTGGCTCTGACATGGGCGACGACCACAAAGAATACTTTGCTGGTGAGAACGCTTTGAAAGCTGGCGGCGCGAAAAACACGTCTAACCAGTTCGGCTAAGCTGAATTAGTTTTTAAGTGAAGGTCCTGGTGATTGCTTCTGCATAACCAGGGTTATGTCCATCCTTGGACATAAAGGCGGCTCCTTGAATAAGGTGTCGCCTTTTTTATGGATAGGTTTATGACTAGGATGGCTTCTAACTATCCCTACGAAAGAATCGAATGGCTTTGTACGTTAGAATTCCAACCTGCTTTCTACTGCAAACTGATTAAGTGATTTCTAATATGACTGATACACCTACTTTTCTTCAAGATGCTAAAGATTTGTTAACCGAACAAGGGTTTGCTACGAGTGATATCTGGTATCACGGTACTTCCTCGGCGCTGGTCGACTCAATCAAAGAGCAGGGCTTGAAACGCTCCGGAGATAAAGCGTTGAAGGACGCCGCCAAAAAAACCATGGCAACTATCGGGAATAGCTATACAGAATCAATTGAGCCGGTTTTTTTGACGCAAAGTAAAGAATTAGCTTTTTACTGGGCTGAGCAAACTGTGAGAGAGCGCAGTGTGCGAGTTGAGGGTGATGAGCAGCCAGTCGTGTTTGAAGTAAAACTCCCAGAAGCATTGAATGCCCAAGTAAAACCCGACGTGGGTGCAGCAAGCTTACTCTTAGTGAAAGAGGGTGAAAACTTTATGGCTTATCTGGCGGGTATTTATCAGACGAATGGTTTCGGTGCACCTGAAATAGATTTGATGAAAGCAGACCGTTTGGAGTACTTAAGTAAATTAGGAATGGCTTATTTTAATGCGGATGTTGGTGTTTCATACCTCGATATAATTACTGGCTAATTGTATTTGTAGAATGATGATTTCATAGTTAGCTGCACTGAAAGCTTCTGGTAAAGACAACACCATGAACCAATTTGGCTAAAATCAATATTCACATAATCCTTTCTTAGGATTTTTAAGGGAGCTGCTATTAACAGCTCCTTTTTTTTGCCTTTGTTTTATGTAGGTGCCAGATATAACTCTTTAGAAAAGACCAACAGTAGAAATTAAACGACAGAAAACAACTTAAATTACAGGACGCGACAGCCCCGGCAGAACCGGGGTTATATAGGAAGTTACTATGTAGGCACTCCTAGATCATCAGAAGTAGAAACTAAGTATTATTTCAGAATCTGACTATGGAGATAATTAGCCAGTGCTGCCCTTTCTTCATCTGTGAGATTATCAAATGATGGCATTTCTCTGTGTTCTCCAGAGCCCTTTATCCATTGCATCAGTTCACTCTGGGATTTGCGGGTCAGCAACGTAGCGGGTATACGTTTTAGATAATCACCACGGCCACTTCTTGGGTGGCATTCAGAACAATTTTCCTGAAACAGTGCTTCTCCAGCGACAATAGAGGGGTCGGGTGGTGTTTTCTCGCCACCGCAGCCAATAAGAGCAGCCGCAATTCCAACAGCAAGCATTGGTTTCATATTTCTCATCAGTTTCTCCTTAACAGCAACGATCGATCTCAGTGTTCTTTCTACTTAAGACATACCGCGAGATTAGCACACAATATGTGAATAACTAAAAAGGGCATGTGTATGTGCTCTTTCAGTTCTCTAGTGGTTCATTTGAAACAATGACACCATTGTTGTCTGCATAAACATAGTCACCAGGATTAAACGTCACACCACCAAACGTTACCGGGACATTGAGATCACCAATACCCCGCTTATCCGTTTTCAGTGGAATACTGGCAAGTGCCTGTACACCTAAATCTAGGGTCACCAAGGCATCTACATCGCGAACACAGCCATAGATAATGATACCTTCCCAGCCATTCTTAACGGCATTTTCTGCAATCATATCGCCCAGTAGCGCTCGTCGCAGTGATCCTCCACCATCCACAACCATGACCTTTCCTTGGCCTGAGTTTCCAGCTTGTTCCTTCACTAATGAATTGTCCTCATGGCATTTAATCGTAACGACTTCACCACCAAAGGATTCTCTGCCGCCAAAATTACCCATCATTGGTTCCAGTACTCGAACGAGTTTTGGATGGTCATCACATAAATCAGGGGTTGAAAAAGACATATTTGCTCCAGTTGTTATTCAGTCAAAACATCTACTTAATTAAGATCCCCACTTTTCCACCCTCTTCCACCAGCTCGTAGTGTGATAGTGGTGATATATCAGCAACAGCCTCGCCGCCGAGGGGTTCGCCGTTATCCAGACGAAATACAATCTTGTGTTTTGGGCATTGTATGCAGCCGTTCGCAAGACGAGCTTTTTTTAATGGTGAGCCATCATGGGGGCACCGATTAGGAATTAAGCGGGTCTGACCAGCGCTGTGAACCAGCAGCATATCCCGCCCGGCTACAGCAAAGCACTTCAGATAACCTTCGCTGATATTACTGGTATCGTCTAGAGGGTGAAAATTCATAGTGATGGCGAGAGTGCCACCTTACAGTCTATGGGGCAATGGTTAGCATGAAATAGTTGTCATTAGGTGGTCAAATATCTTATGGCTAACTCACAACCCTTGTAGGCTTGTCATTGGTTTATTATCTTGTATTGTTTGGTTATCAAAAATTGAATTTGGTGGGCAGTACCGTAGACTAGGCCACCATGAAACAGGTGGATATTGTCGACTTTCCCTATCGCTCAGATGCCGAGAAGTTATTTGGTGCTGTTCGTGATATGCCGGATGCGATTTGGCTGGACAGCGGTAAACCTCGTAGCTTATACGGGCGGTTCGATATCATTAGTGCTCAGCCTGATACCGTGCTGGAAACTATCGGGAAAATAACCCGCATTATTACTTCAAATACCACCACCTCAAGCGAAGATGACCCCTTTTCGCTGGCTGAAGATTTACTCGTATCTACCGGTAGTGTGGATGAAAGTTATAACAGCCACCCATTTATCGGTGGTCTGGCAGGCTATTTTGGTTACGATCTGGCCCGTTCTATCGAGGCACTCCCTAGCACACTGAAAAAGGCCGATAACCTTCCAGATATGCGAGTAGGTAATTACAGTTGGGCACTGGTATTAAATCACTCCGAACAGAAGGCTTGGCTATTTTTCCGCCATAACTGTCCCGCACCCCTTCGCAAAGAAATTACTCAGCGATTGAAACAGGCTGATGCTGCAACCGATGACTTTGTTACTAGCCATGCGGTTGCTAGCCGACGTTTTAGTCCCTCCATCCCCAAAGATGACTACCTGCAAGTAATTTCCAAGGTGAAGCAGTATATTTCTGAGGGCGATTGCTATCAGACAAATATTGCCCAACATTTTTCAGCACCATTTAATGGCGATAACTGGGCACTGTACCGATCCCTGCGCAGAGTATTACCAGCAGCCTATAGTTGTTTCTACCAATGGGGTGAACAGAATCAAGCAGTACTTAGTTTTTCTCCAGAGCGATTTTTGAAATTATCGATGGGTCATGTGGAGACAAAGCCTATCAAGGGGACGGCTCGGCGGGGTAATACCGTTGATGAAGACCAGCTCAATGCGATTGCCTTAATGAATAGTTCCAAAAATCGTGCTGAGAACCTGATGATTGTGGATTTATTGCGTAATGATCTAGGCAAGACCTGTGAGCCAGGCTCTATTCGTGTTCCTAAACTGTTTGCACTGGAAAGCTTTCCCAATGTGCATCATCTCGTCAGCACTGTCACGGGTAGATTGCGTAGTAATGAATCAGCTTTATCGCTGTTGCGTGGGTGCTTTCCAGGAGGCTCGATCACTGGTGTACCTAAGAAACGAGCAATGGAAATTATTGAGGAGCTGGAGGTATGCCGCCGCTCAGTCTATTGCGGCAGTATTGGTTATATTAGTGCGACTGGGCGCATGGACAGTAACATTGCCATACGAACCCTGATTGCTGATGGGGAAAAACTTCATTGCTGGGGTGGTGGCGGTATTGTAGCCGACTCTATCGCCGAGAGTGAATTTGAGGAAACTCTGGATAAAATCAGGGTGTTAATCCAACCCTAACAACCCCAGTTCATTCTGAGGTTTTTATCTATCTGGCTACAGGCTTAAATCCCGATTACTTGCTTTAATGAATTCTTTTTTTAATGACTCAAAATCTTGCACCGCGGGGAATTGAGGGAATTCATCAATAACATTTTGTGGTGCATGAAACAGAATGCCCGCATCTGCTTCAGCCAGCATCGTGGTGTCATTGTAGGAGTCGCCTGCAGCGATAGTCCGATAGTACATGCTCTTGAAGCCCACAACAGCTTGCCGTTTAGGGTTTGCCTGGCGTAGTTTGTAGTCGGTCACTCGACCATTCACATCGACTTCCAGCTTGTGGCATAACAGTGTTGGGAATCCCAGTTGTCTCATTAATGGTTGAGCAAATTCGTAGAAGGTATCGGAAAGAATAACGACTTGGAAACGCTCGCGCAGCCAGTCGATAAAATCGCTGGCACCCTCTAAAGGTGAAAGTGTGGCGATCACTTCTTGAATTTCATTAAGCCCCAAACCATTCTTTTCAAGAATATCCAGTCGATACCGCATGAGCACATCATAATCCGGTTCATCGCGAGTGGTTTTTTTCAATGCTTCAATGCCAGTCTTTTCAGCAAAAGCAATCCAGATTTCTGGTATCAGAACACCTTCCAAGTCCAAACATGCGATTTCCACAATGCATTCCTCAATAATTCAACAGGCTATAAAACCGCGCCACTCTACCGATTTCATAGAAATATCGCAACAAATGAGCATAACTTGCCACGGGTATCTTCAAGCAGAAATAATGAGCTTCTCTCATAATCTTAAATGGCAAAAATAGCCCTAATCAAAGAGGCCGCTACTTCATATTGTGTCATTGCCGCCCTTAATAGCTGAATGTATGTAGATTATATTTTCTGATTATTTTTCCTTTAGTTACGGCTCTGGTATTATTCGCGGCCTTAAGAACATCCACCGATAACTTACTGAGAATATTGAGTAACCCCTATGTCTGAAAACCACTTACCCACGGTCGACCTTGACCAGAAACTCTCTGAACAGACACCTCAAGAGATTCTTGCTTACGCCTTGGAACAGTTTGACAATATCGCAATTTCCTTCAGTGGTGCGGAAGATGTTGTTCTAATCGATATGGCGTATAAGATTGCCCCAAAAAAGGTGCAGGCATTCTCTTTGGACACGGGTCGGTTGCACTCAGAAACTTACCGTTACATTGAAAAAGTTCGTGAACATTACAATATAACTATCGATGTGGTATTTCCTGAATCTGAAGCAGTAAATAACCTGGTTCGTGAGAAAGGCCTATTTAGCTTTTACAAGGATGACCACAAAGAGTGCTGCAGTATTCGCAAGATTGGGCCATTGCGCAGGAAGTTGTTGACTGTGGATGCCTGGATTACTGGCCAACGCCGTGATCAGAGCCCTGGAACTCGTGCTGCTATCCCTGTGATTCAGGATGATAAGGCCTTTGCTCGTCCGGGTGCCTCATTGACCAAGTTCAACCCATTGGCAAACTGGTCCTCTGATCAGGTATGGGCTTACATCCGCAGCAATAACGTGCCTTACAATGAATTGCACGATCGTGGTTTTGTCAGTATCGGTTGTGAACCTTGTACTCGCGCTACTGGTCCAAACCAGCATGAGCGTGAAGGCCGTTGGTGGTGGGAAGAAGCTACTCTCAAAGAATGTGGTCTACACGACGTCAATATCAAAAAGTAAACTGGCCAAAAGTCATTTGGAATGTTCCCATGAAAATCACCCTCGTCAAGAAGATTAAACTGGATGGCAGCCTCTGCAAGAAGTGCGAAGAAGTACAGCAGAAGTTGGAAGCTACTGGACAGATTGACCTGATCGACGAGGTATTGATTGCCGATGAACGTGATCCTTCATCACAGGGAATGGAACTTGCCTCACTCTTTAATGTGGATAGAGCGCCATTTTTTCTGGTTGAGCGGGAAGGTGAAGCACCGGAGATTCATACGATTTACTTCAAGTTCGTCAAAGACGTATTAAATCAAAAAACGCGTGAAGAAGATGACTTAAAAGAAATTCTCAATGACAACCCAGATTTAGATTTTCTCTAATCCAATGATTTATCTGTACTAGGGCCTGTTAACACTTTTACATAGCACTCGACTTCTCATATTCACTGTTCGGCACTCTACTTTTTGTACTCCGCTTACTCAGTACTCAGGTAATGTTATCGAGCTAAAGAATCTTTCCAGATCATCTCTGGCGCGAATAGAGCAGGCTTCATCTACCCTGTCTCGGGTTAGGTGGGGTGCAAACAGCTCAATAAAGTCATACATGTAGGTACGAAGATAAGTACCTCGACGAAAACCAATACTGGTAACACTGGATTTAAACAGGTGTTTTGCTTCAAGGGCTACCAGATCACTGTCTTTCTCTGGGTCATAGGCCATGTGAGCCACAATCCCAATACCTAGACCAAGTCTCACATAGGTTTTGATGACATCAGCATCTGTGGCAGTAAAGACCACCTTGGGTATTAGTCCCCGGTCATTAAATGCTTCATCAAGTTTAGAACGGCCGGTAAAACCAAACACATAGGTAACCAAGGGATAGTTGGCCACATCTTCTAGCGTCAAGGATGTAATCTGTGCCAAGGGATGACCTTTGGGAACAAGAATACAGCGATTCCATCGGTAACAAGGCATCATCAAAAGGTCATGAAATAATTCCAGTGCTTCGGTAGCAATGGCGAAATCCACAGAGCCATCAGCCGCCTGTTCAGAAATCTGAATGGGTGTGCCTTGATGCATATGTAGTGAGACATCCGGGTACTTATTGATAAAGGATTCGATAACATCTGGAAGTGCATAACGAGCCTGAGTATGTGTTGTTGCCAGTGTCAGGCTTCCCTTGCTTGGGTTGTTGTATTCTTGGGCAAGCTGCTTGATATCGTCAACCTGCCTGAGAATATTGCCAGCTACGGCAAGAATCTCTTCACCAGCTGTCGTCACTCGAGTGAGATGTTTGCCACTACGAGAAAAAATTTCGACACCGAGTTCATCCTCCAAAAGCCGTATCTGCTTACTAATTCCCGGCTGTGAGGTATATAGACTCTGGGCTGTAGCAGAGACGTTTAACTCATGATGTGCTACTTCCCATATATAACGAAGTTGCTGTAGTTTCATTATCCTACCTGCCTACCTATCTAGACTCTGATGATCTAAAAATATAAAAAACTATTACTTTGAAGAATAGATAGAAATTGCTAGAGTTGCCAGCCTTTAGATTACTGGCCGGAAAAACAATAAGTTGCTGGACTTTCTGTTGTACGTTACGTCGGGTGCCTGTGTCGGTCTGGTCATTGGATTGACTGGTGTTGGTGGTGGCTCGCTAATGACACCTCTCCTCATTCTGTTTGGAATACCTTATAACGTCGCCATTGGTACGGACCTGCTCTACGCCTCTATAACCAAAGCGGGTGGCGTCGTAGCCCATGCCCGCCAGAGCAGCGTACAGTGGCGGCTGGTTGGCTTTTTGGCCGCAGGTAGTATTCCCTCCTCCATTGTTACTGCCATACTGCTCAATCAAGTCTTTACTCACGCCGACGAGTATCATGGGATTCTTACCACCAGCCTAGGTGTTATGTTGATCATCACGGCGATTGTGATTTTATTTAAACGCTTCCTTCGTGATACTTCGGACCGGCCACATGGACCTATAGGTGCATTTTTTCAACTCCATGCCACGCGTGTGACCTTTGTAGTGGGTATTTTTCTGGGTATCTTCGTGACATTGTCATCGGTTGGTGCTGGTGCCTTTTGTGCAGCCCTATTGATGACTCTTTATCCACGATTGCCTGCACTACATATTGTCGGTACAGATATTGCCCACGCGGTACCACTCACCCTGATTGCGGGCCTCAGTCATCTATTTTTTCTGGGGAATGTGGACTTTGTGTTGCTGGCAAGCCTGCTCATTGGATCCCTACCCGCAATTCAGCTGGGAACCAAATTGGCAACACGTCTGCCAAGTCATGTGCTACAAACAATTCTGGCATTCCTGCTATTGGGGATGGGATTGAAGTTTACGGTGTTTTAGACGTGCTCTGTCGAGGCTGTTTTTACATCGACTGTTTTTAAAAAGTTAGGATGTTAACTTAGCCACTCACTACCTACGTATAAATCGTTCATTCACTTTCATTGGCAATACCATGTGGTACATGGCCAGTCGCCACATGGGGCCTAGCTGACTCACAATGGCTATGCTGATCATCAAAGAAGACATCGGCACCATAGGATTTCAGAAACTCACCCTTATTAAGCCCACCGAGAAAGAGAGACTCATCAATACGGATATTCCAAGCTCGAAGTGTTCGAACTACTCGTTCATGGGCGGGCGCTGAGCGCGCTGTCACCAATGCCGTTCTAATGGGGCAGGTTTTAGGCGGGAATTCGGCCTGTAAACTATGTAATGCCTGTAGAAAATACTTGAATGGGCCGCCACTCATGGGTTGTTTCGCTGCCGCTCTTTCATTGTCTGTAAAGGCCTTCAAACCACTTGTCTTGTAAATTCGTTCAGACTCATCAGAGAACAGTACCGCATCACCATCGAAGGCAAAACGAAGTTCATCATCGTCGCGATCCCCTGCCCCAGATGATATTAATGTGGCCGCTGCTACCCCGTTATCTAGTGCGTTACGTACATCTTCAGCATTAGTGGAGAGAAATAGATGGCAACCAAAAGCCGTGACATAGCGATAGGGACTTTCACCACCGCAGAATGCAGCACGACTAATATTAAGTTTGTGATGTTCAATCGAATTAAACACCCGGAGCCCCGTATCGGCAGAATTTCGAGACAGTAAAATCACTTCAACCCGTGGTTCGCCCCCGAGTTTTTCATTGATTCTCAGTAGTTTTTTTACCAAAGGAAATGCTTCACCAGGAGCAAGCACTTCGTCTTCATGATCTACTTGATACTGAGAGTAGGAATCTAGCCCCTTATCTTCATAGACCTGATGGCTCTCATCCAAATTAAATAAAGCTCTGGATGAAATAGCGATAACCAGCTTGTCACCAAAATTCTTTGGCACGACCTAACCCTCAATGTTCTATCTTCAATTCTCTGTCATAAATGACGACCAGTTTAATGTAATGGCTTTGCTTGAAAAGCTCAAGCCGGCGCCATTGTGGAGTGCTGTTTAATTATCATGGGAGTTATGGTCAAAATAGTCTTTGCTTAACTTGAAGATAATGGGACTGAGCAACAATAAACCCACCAGGTTTGGAATGGCCATTAACCCGTTGAGGATGTCAGCAATACCCCAAACTTCACTTAACTCTCTTGTGGCACCAATGTAGATGGCCAGCACCCATAGCAGGCGAAACGGTACAATAACCTTTACACCCAAAAGATACTCAGCACAGCGTTCACCATAATAGCTCCAGCCAAGTATGGTGGTGAAAGCAAAGAGTGAAAGACAAATCGACACCACCTTATCGCCGAAGGGCAAAACTGAATTGAAAGCCAAGGTAGTCAGTGCCGCTCCCTGCTCACCACTATTCCAGGCACCAGTAATAATCAGCACTAACCCCGTCATACTGCATATCACCAAGGTATCAATAAAAGTACCCAGCATGGCGATAGTGCCCTGTCTAACCGGGCTGTCTGTCTCTGCCGCTGCGTGGGCTATTGGCGCGCTGCCAAGGCCTGCCTCATTTGAGAACACACCCCGCGCAACACCAAAGCGGATTGCCGCCCAAACCGTTGCACCAGCGAAACCACCAGTCGCTGCTGTCGGTGAAAATGCGTGGGTAAATACCAGATCAAGCACCGCCGGGATTTTGTCAAACTGGGTGGCAAGAGCAAACAGGCTTGCGACGAGATAGAACAACCCCATCAGCGGGACCAATCGGCCTGCGACACTAGCGATGCGGCGAATACCACCCAATAAAACCACACCCACCAACAAAGCCATCACCAGGCCAGTTATGCTGTGGGAAAATCCAAAGGTACTGGAAAGCACATCCGCAACCGAGTTGGACTGCACGGTATTACCAATTCCAAACCCTGCCAGCGCGCCAAACACCGCAAACATGGTCGCCAGCCAGGTCCATTTTGGGCCGAGGCCATTTTTGATGTAATACATCGGCCCGCCCACGTGGTCGCCGTTTTCATCAGTTTCCCGGTAATGCACGGC
>CAJXWQ010000037.1 GCA_913062605.1 uncultured Cellvibrionales bacterium | reverse complement strand
AAAGGCTCTCAACACAATGGGTAACTACCGTCTTCGCTGCCTGAGTATCCAAGGCATTACCAAGCCTTGCATCCTCAAGTATTCCGGATACCGTATGATGAGCAGCTTTATAGGCTTCCCATGCGGCGGGATGCTCTTCTTCTGTTCCACATTGTATTTGATGTTCAGTCCGGCTATACATCGTCTCTACCGCTGAAGCCGTATCATCGGGTTTACGAACACGTTTCTGTAAACCGGTATCGCCTGAGCCATCAATATTACGCTTGGGCATACCAAACCCTGTTCTAAACGGATCTTTTTTGTCCCCCCAGAGGCGACCTTGCTTATCCACGAAAACATAGTCACAGTATTCCCGTAGTTTACGTATCTCCGAAAGACTCCTGATAGTAAAGCCTTGCATAAGAAATGGTGTTTCCAACCAAGGTCTATCGAGCTCAGCGACAAACATACCCAGTTTTAGCCCAGATGCTGGCACACGGATATAATTTGACCTATCGATAAACTTGTTATTCATGGAGCTTCCTTAAAATCACTAAAAAGTATAAATATCCTATTCCGTAGCATATCAGAACTTGTTCACAACCTTACGTTAGCCAAGCCGTTCTGCCGCATGTTGCTGTAAAAAATGGATGACTTCATCACAACACCAGTAAAATCTGAAGTTCCAAGTAGGCATTTAGTCAGTGCTTCCCTTGTCATCACCCACTGCGGCCCAATAGGTATTGAGTAAGAACCCGCCAAGTATTCCCAGAACCAGCCACAAAGGCCAGCCCCGCTCCGAAACAGTGAGCAAAACCCAAGCTACCCCTAGCATCACTAACAACGACACCTTGGGCAGCCTTACCTTGTCACTCGTTGACGATCCATCATCATAGAGCCAAAACCTATTAACCAATGGAGCCAACGCTGCCAATAGCACCCCCAACCAAGATTTATCGAAATTCGCACCACCAAAACTCGTGGTACTGTAAAACATAGCACTGTAAATCAAGGCGCAACCCAGTGAGGCCGTGAGCCAAGCATAGAAGATAATAGAGAATAGTTTTTTCATGCCCCCAATCACCCCCTAGCTAACAGCCTGAATATCAGACTTGCCAAAGTAGTGATTCCAGCGTTGACGAAGGTAATCGGGCATAACCAGCATGGCGGGGGTCACTAACAGGGTCAATATCGTAGAGAAAAGCAGCCCATTCACAATAGCCGCCGCCAGTTGCTGCCACCAAGAAGCCAATTCACCACCTACCTCTATGAGCCGATGAGTGAAATCCAGACTGATATTACAGGCCAATGGCATCAAGCCAACGGCGGTGGTAATCGTTGTTAATAACACTGGACGTAACCGCATCATTGCCGCACGCCGAGCGGCTTCTAGCGATGTAATATCCACGTCTTCCCGCTTCAAATGATTATAGGTATCGATCAGCACAATATTGTTATTCACCACAATGCCGGCCAACGCGACAATACCAATACCTGACATCAACACACTGAGAGGCTGCTGCATCAAAAGCAGGCCCAACAGCACCCCCGCTGTGGACATAATAACGGAGGAAAGGATCAGGAATGCCTGATAAAAGCTATTGAACTGTATTACCATCAAAATCAACATCAGGAACAACGCCATCCCAAAGGCAATTCCTAAAAAGGCAATGGAATCTTTCTGTTCCTCGTTGGCACCGCGAAAGACCACATCGACAGCAGGATCAATATTCGCTGATGCCAACCAGGCCATAATCTCCTTTACCTTGTCATCTGGCAGCACGTTATCTTCCGTATTCGCCTTGATTAAAACAACTTCCTTTCGGTCTATACGCTGAATACTGTCTACTTTGGGCTGGGCATGGCGAGTGACGAATGAACTGACAGGAACGGCACCACCCGGCGTGGTAACGCGCAGCTCATCCAAAGCAAAAATTCCACGCTCAGCAGCGGGGTATCTGACCCGAATCTCCACCTCATCCTCCGCATCATCCGGGCGGAACTCGCCAATCTTGATCCCGTTGGTAACAAGCTGGACCATGTTACCTACTTGCCGTGTATCAACACCAAGCATCGCTGCTTCGGCGCGATCTACCACTATTTCCCACTCGATCCCTGGCAATGGCAGCGTATCTTCAATATCCAGAAGGCCTTCCACATCATTTTCAATAAAGTGACGGATACGCCTGACTTCCTGCCGCATTTTTTCACGATTATTTGAAGAGAGTTGTATCTGAATATCTTTGCCCACGGGAGGGCCTCCCTGCACCGGCTCAGCGGAGACAATAATGCCCGTCATATCCGACGTTGCCTGACGAATATCAGAAAAAATGTCAAAACTACTTTTACTTCGCTCTGTGGCCTTGTTCAACTCAACCAGAATATTACTGATCTGGTCTTTGGCCTTTTCCAGATTAGCACCGATGCCATTTCCCCGGCTTGCTGCATATACCGCATTTACATTGGGGACCTTCATCAACCTCGCTTCCACTTCTGAAGACAAACGCGACTGCTCTTCAATAGTGAGGTTTCCTTGGGCTCGAACTGAGACGATGCCATAGCGACTTTCAGTGTCGACAAAAAACGACACCCCTCGCCCGAAGGCCCCGTAGAGCATAAAAATACTCACGAGCAGTATCGTTACCATGCCGACAGTCAATACCGGCCTCGCTAGCGCCTTTCCAATAAAGTTGCCATACCACCGACCCAACGCCCCCAATACCGCGAGGGGGTCTTTCTGGGGTAATTTATTAGTGCCAGCTTGTATATCACTACTCTCTTTTTTATTCCGGGACTTACCCACTAACACACCAAGTACCGGCACAAAAAACAGTGCATACAATAATGACCAGCTCAATACGGCAAAAACGGTGATAGGCAGGTAGGACATAAATTCACCCACCACCCCCGGCCATAGAATTAACGGTAGGAATACCGCCAGAGTCGTTGCGGTGGAGGCAACCACAGGCATAAACATACGGCGTACCGCTGAGATATAAGCCTCTTTAAGAGACAAACCCCTGACGTACTGCTGGTCTGCGTATTCAACAATGACGATCGCGCCATCAATCAACATTCCCAAAGCCAACAGCAACCCAAAGATCACCATAAAATTAAAGCTATAACCCAGAACATAAGCAATGATGGTGGCACCCAGCAAGGAGAATGGGATACCAAGACCGACCAGTAAGGCAGAGCGCACTCCCAGAGCTGCTACAACGACCACCATCACCAATACAATCGCGCTGAGAATATTGCCTTGGAGTTCATTAACCATTTGTAAGGCAAAATCAGACACATCAAAGATGTAATCAATCTGCACTCCTTGGGGTATATGTTCTTTAGCCTGATCAACCACTGCCCTAACCGCAACCACTGAGTTAATCGCATTTGCCTTGCTGCGCTTATACACCTCAATAGCCATCGCCCTGCGACCATTCACATGACTAAAGGTAGATGGGTCCTTAAACGTACGACGGATAGTGGCCACATCAGCCAGCGTCACAACACCGTCACTATTAGACTTTATTGGAAGACTGAGCACATCATGCCGGTCTTCAATTAAACCCGGCACCTTGACACCAAAACGCCCTTTGGCCGTATCATATTCACCGCTGGGGACCAGTAAATTATTGGCCGCAACTGTTTGTAAAAATTCACTTGCCGTTATGTTGTAGTGCTCTAATTGTGATGGCTCCAGCAACACTTCAACCACTTCTTCTCTATCTCCGGCAAGATTGGCCTCTAAAATATCTGGTAGCGATTCAATCTCCTGGCGCAACTGCTTAACAATGATAAATAATTCACGCTCCGTCAGTTGATCCCCAGAAAAGGTAAGAACGACAGTGGGTTCCGGCGCGGCAGCAGCCTCTCTGACAACCGGTTCATCCGTATCATCAGGGAATTCACTTTTTGCCCTGTTCACAGCTTCCCGCACATCAGCCAGAGCCACATCAACATTTACACTGACCTCAAATTCCACGACCACATAGGCGAGCCCTTCAAGGGCATGGGCATTAAGTTCATCAATACCATCCAGAGATTTTAATTCTGTCTCCATCGGTTTGAGCAACAGACGACTGGCATCCTCTGGAGAAATCCCCTGGTGGTTGACCATGACGATAACTACCGGTACAGAAACTTCAGGATTCAAATCCACATTGATAAACGATCGGGCACCAATACCGGCAAAAAGCACAAACAGCAGAATAGAAATGGTGGCTCTGGAGTGGCCTATGGCATTTTCAAGAAACTTCATAGCGCCTGATGACCCAAGGCATTGGTTTCATCCAGTTCAGCAATAACTTGCTCACCGGCGGTCACATACTCCTGCCCCACAGTAATCAATTGAATTCGCTGTGGTAAACCTGTCACCCAGACACCTTCACCATCGTCACCCACTAGGTTCACCTGAATAAACTGAACGCGACGTTCATCATTCACCACTTTTAAGCCAATCTCCCCGGAATCCCCTAAAGAAAGGAGGGAGGCAGGCACACGATGAGCCCGCAGTTGGTCTGCAGGCACTAGTACCTGGCTGGCGACACCAGCTCGTAAGCGGTAATCGGTATTAGACAGAATAACTTCCATCTCATAGGTTCTGGTCTGCCGGTCAGCCAAGTGGCTCAAATACACCACTTCACCTGTCACATCCTCTCCCGTTGCCAAATGAACCTTGGCAGTACTGCCCACAGATACTTGAACAACTTCTCGCTCCGACAGACGAGAAACCACCTTGAGTGGGTTCATTTCTACCAATTCAGCACAGATATTGTTTCGATCCATATAATCGCCAATTTCCACCGGCCGACTATCAATAAACCCTGAAAAGGAGGCAACAATTTTGGTGTTAATTAAATTTAATTGCTTGAGAGTCAGGTCTGCCTTGGCACTCTCAAGCCGGGCTTTGGACTGAGCAATAGCGACATCTGACTGATAACCTTTTTGTTTGAGCTTCAGCGCACCACGGTACTCAATCTCGGCCCTGGCCACCTCGGCCTTGGCTTCTACCACACGCTGCTCACGATCCTCTTTTGCCAGCTCACAAATGGTGTCTCCCTCATCAACTGGCATCCCTTTATCAACGGGGACAGCGATGACCTTACCGCTCACTTCTGCCCGAAGCGTCACGTGGCGATTAGCCATGGTTCGACCTCGTGAGACGACTTGGCGGGAATAGTCCTCCGCCTCAACCCAACCAACACGGACTTTTGTTAACTCTGTAGCAATGGGGGAGCTGTTTTTTTCAGCGTCATCAGCCCCACCATTAATAACACCACTGGCAAACCAGACAGCAATCAACACCAAGATGATCAGTGCAATTCGTACATTGGCATTCAATTTTTTCTCCACCTTTTTCATACACGGCAACACAGACATGCTTCTGTATCAGAGCCATCATGGTAATCGAGGGTGTACCACAATGGAAAGCCAACGATTCCATTCCAGAACACCGTGTTACTTTTACTCACAACTGCTACAGTAATTTCAGGTCTAAGATTTACGGCACTTTCCAGTAGGCTCACTTTCCAGCAGACTTAACTGTACCCACACGAAATGACTGAAAAACACCTTGAATAGACTTATTTTCGACAACAGCTTTTCCCAACTTGGCGAGCATTTTTTTACTCGGGTTCAGCCATCGGGTCTGCCCAACCCATCATTGACCAACGTCAACCCTGAGGCGGCAAAATTACTGGGGCTGGAACCACCCGATCTTTTGCAAGACTGGTTTTTACAGTGGTGTAGTGGCAATCAGCGTATGCCGGGTAGTGACCCGCTAGCGATGGTTTATAGCGGCCATCAGTTTGGCGGCTACTCGCCACAATTGGGGGATGGTAGAGGGCTGTTGTTGGGTGAGATAAAAGGACCCGAAGGTAAATGGGATATTCACCTGAAAGGTGCCGGTAAAACCCCTTATTCACGCTTTGGTGATGGCCGTGCTGTATTGCGCTCCACTATTCGAGAATATCTATGTAGCGAGGCCATGCACGGGCTGGGTATTCCAAGCACCCGAGCACTCAGTATTACGACCAGCGATGAGCCCGTTTACCGGGAAACCCAAGAAACGGCGACAATGTTAATTCGCCTGTCACGCAGTCATGTACGCTTTGGCTCCTTTGAATATTTTCATCACCACAACGAACCAAATGCTGTCAAACGACTGGCAGATCATGTGCTTGAACAGCACCTGCCCGAGCTCATCGATAAGGAGAACCGTTATCTTGAGATGTTTCGGCACACAGTCCACAGCACTGCCAAACTCATTGCCCAGTGGCAAGCCATTGGTTTCGCCCACGGGGTGATGAACACCGACAACATGTCCATTATTGGGGAAACAATGGACTATGGCCCCTTCGGCTTTCTCGATGCTTACAATCCTGGTTATATCTGTAACCACTCCGATACCAGTGGACGCTATGCCTTTAGTCGCCAACCCGTTATCGGATTATGGAACTGCAATGCACTTGCAAATGCTCTCACCAGCCTGATATCTGTGGAGCAATTAACCGGGGTGCTGGAGGAATATGAACCACTACTACTTTCAACCTTGCTTAAACTTCAACGATGCAAGCTGGGACTAGAGCAACAACAGTCGGACGATGAAACCCTCATTGAGGACTTACTCGACAGCTTGGCCCAAAATCAAGTGGACTACACCATCTTCTTTCGAAGACTTTGCTATTTTGATGAAAATGCCCCTGACCAAAGCACTTCACACGTCGAGCTGAGGGATCTATTCCTCGATAGGACAGCCTGTGACGACTGGATCGCGCGTTACCGCCAACGCCTAGCTCTTGAACAACGGAGTCCCGTAGATCGCCAAGAGACCATGCGACAAACCAACCCCAAGTACGTGTTGCGTAATTACATGGCCGAAATAGCCATACGCAAGGCAGAGGATAAAAATGATTACCGTGAAATTGACCGAATACTGTTGCTTGTACAGTCGCCGTTTGATGAACATCCCGAGTGCGAAGAATACGCAAAACATCCGCCAGCCTGGAGCCAGCAACTTAGTGTGAGTTGCTCTTCATAGTATGACTTGGCTTATTTTTTTCTTGCTAACGTTAACCCATCAGCAATGGGAACCAAGCTGATATCTACACGACCGTCAGACAATAACTGTTGATTAAATGTACGGATAGCACAGGTATCCACATCCTGCTTTTGGTGGTCAATCACAGCACCATCCCACAGCACATTATCGATTGCTATTAATCCACCCGGACGTAGCAAATCAAAACAAAGCTCAAAATAATCACTGTAACTTTCTTTATCTGCATCAATAAAAGCAAAATCGAAGGTAGAGGATAGCCCCTCACCTATCAGGCTCTTTAAGGTTTTTGTCGCCGGAGCCAATCGCAAATCAATTTTCTGTGACACGCCTGCCTCTAACCAATAACGACGTGCAATGGAGGTATATTCCTCACTGATATCACAGGCAATAATTTGCCCATTGTCGGGCAAGGCCATTGCCACAGCTAAAGCACTGTAACCGGTGTAGACCCCCACTTCGATGGTCTTTCTAGCACCAATCAACTGGACCAGAAGTGCCATAAACTGCCCCTGCTCAGGTGCAATTTGCATATTCGCTGTGGGGAGGTTTGACGTCTCTTTTCGGAGTGCCTTTAGAATATCCGACTCACGAAGCGATACATTAAGAAGGTAGGCATACAACTGCTCTGTCAGATTGATACTTTTATTCGACATATCAATACCTACAACCTAAGCCCTATCAATCAGAGGGCGCTGCTGAAGATCTAGAACGCGCCCCCGCACCTAACATCACACCTATCCAACGGGTATCTTCATCATTTTCCAGTGCAATTTTTACCATAATCGTCAGTGGTATTGAGAGCAACATGCCCACTGGACCTAAAACCCACCCCCAGAAAACTAAAGATAAAAAGACAACCAATGGTGATAAGTTCAGACCCTTGCCCATCAACCGGGGTTCCAACAGACTCCCCACAGCAATATTAACCACCAGATAACCTAGGGCGACAAACCCGGCAGATAAAGGGCCTAACTGAATAAGTGCTAATAAAATTGTAGGCACCGCAGCAATAATGGATCCAACGGTGGGGATAAAATTAAGCAAAAAAGCGATCAGCCCCCACATCACAGGGTAATCCACACCCAGTATCCATAACCAAATAACCACCAAAACACCGGTCAACAGGCTTAGAAGGGATTTAATACCCAAGTAGCTGTGCACACTCTCTGCAAACCGAGACAGTCCCTCGTTGGGGGTTCCAGCATGATGTCTAGCGGATTGAAGTTTTTCACTAAACCCCATTTCTTCTGCCAGAATAAAAACCACCGTCAACAAAATCAAAAAGGCATTGGTCATCACGTTACCAAAGGATGCCAAGGTATTGCCCGCCAATTGCATAACAGCGCTGGGGTCAAAGCTTTGCTTCATCTGTTCCATATTAAAGGTCATGCCGCGATCGCTTAACCAATGCAGTAAGCCCCCACTCATTTCCTGTAGCCGGGTCTGATATTCTGGCAAATTCTGACGAAAATCATTGATAGAAGATCCCACTAAAATGCCAATCAGCCAACCCACCAACACCACCAAGCTGATAATCAGGCAAATGGCCAATCCACTAGGTACTTTCTTTTTTCTCAACCAAGCCAACAATGGTGAAAAAATCAACGCAATAAAGACCGAAAGCAAAAAAGGCACAAGTAACGTTTCTGCGGCTTTGATGCCTGCAACCACAACCACAAATGCTGCGGCAACGAGGAGCCCTCTCGCCATTGGTGAATATTCCTTGCTCATTCTTTCTCTCCAATCAACTCTGTCAGTAGCTTGTTCACTTCTTCAATGCCTGTTTCCGTTAACAAATAACCCGAGCCACCGATATATTCGTGCTCACTAATGTCATAACAACGCCGACGAATTTCCTCAAGTTGCTCATTATGTCTGATCGGCATCCCCAGAAATACCTGCCAGTCATTTTCTGTGGCCCGGCCTTCCACGACTAATGTCAGTAGCGTGATCAGGTTTTGTTTATCTAGATGGTAAACGGGTGTTCCCACCCGGATAAAGACCAAGAAAATGAGCACCACAAAAATAAAGGTAAAAAATAATGTCAGTAAAAAATTCATGGCATCACTATTCGTTCAAGCCAGTTCAATGAGTATGTGCTCCTTACTCCGTATTGAACGAAGAAAGCTCCTGGTTTAACTGAGCAAATAATACCGTTCGTTTCTCACTGTCTTGGTCAGCAAGCTGCTCGATCTCTGTGGCAATTTTTCGCACTTCATGTAACCGCTCATGAAGCACTTCAATACAGTTATTGATCATGACCGCTTCATCCTGAAAAATATCCTTTTTCCGCAATCTGACCCTGGCTGTCATATCACCATCTGCAAGTTTTTCCATCTGCCTGACAATCACATAGACTGGGCCTGCAACTTTATGACTTGCTAGTAAGCTACCCCACCAAACACCAGCAATTAATATCACTTCAACAATGGCCAGTAACAATGTCTGCTTGGTAGTAAGCGGAAACCCCGCTGAATCAGGCAGCACGGCGTTGATAATGACGAACAAATTAACCAGTAGTACAGTGAGGGATACCGTCAGCAGGGAATACTGATACTGAAACTTACTATTAATTACTACCCTGCTTCGACGGTTATCCACGGCCATTTCCTCACAGATTATTATTGTTCTCTGGTAGCTTTCGCATTCAGGATAATCATTGAATTACCCAAGAAAACTAATTCAGGATTACTCTTTGTTACAGTTAATCTTTGTTGCTGTTAAATTACACGACACCTATTACATGACACGTTGATTTTTCCAGTATTGGAATGCCAACCAGACTATTACAACCATCCTTATCGGGCAATGGTTATTCTGGGGCTCCCGGCCCAAGGGGCTGGCCGTAGCTGAACTCTACATAATTACCATTCGGGTCTCTAAGGCCGCAATAATATCCTACCGGATAAGGTTCATCACGGGGAGGCCAAACCAGATCACCTCGCATCTTGGCACGATGTGCTATGTCATCCACTAAAACTCTACTTGCCACGGCAAAACCAAAATGCCGGTAATCATCCTTGGACAAGTTAAGATTACTTCCGCCATTCATTAATACAAAGACAAACTCTTTTTCTCTCTCAGGTTCTGCCATCCAGACAATACGCTGATGACCAGTGCATCGTTCATGGCTAATTTCCATGTGACAATAGTATTGGTAAAAATCGATACATGCATCGATATCGGTAACGTGCAGGGCCAAGTGTGTCAATCTAGGATGTAACAAGGCATGAACTCATAGTGATCTATACAAAAAGTATAGTTAACTTAAGTTGAGCTGAGGTCATGTATTAGGTAGCAATGGGGCGCCCAAAAGGCACTACCCCATCACAATTTTTTGGCTGGAGTAATTAAAGCTCCTTGGTAGACCTAAATTCAATCTCTGGGTATCGCTCCTCAGTGAGCGATAGGTTGACCCGGGTAGATGCAAGGTAGGTCAGGTGGCCACCGCCATCCACAGCAACACCATCGGGCACCTTGCGTTTAAGTTCTTCCACTTTCTTGTGGTCATCAGACTCAACCCACCGCGCGGTGTAGACATTAATAGGTTCGTAGACTGCTTCAACCCCATATTCATCCTTGAGTCGATAGGCCACTACCTCAAACTGCAGCTGCCCTACCGCGCCGACAATAATGTCATTGTTATTGAGGGGGAAAAATACTTGCGTACTACCCTCTTCTGAAAGCTGCTGGAGACCTTTCTGTAATTGCTTCATTTTCAGCGGGTCACGTAAACGAATCCGCCTAAATAATTCCGGTGCGAAATGTGGTATCCCTGTAAACTTCAGCGACTCACCACCAGTAAAGGTATCACCGATTTGAATCGTACCGTGGTTGTGTAACCCAATAATATCGCCGGCAACGGCCTCCTCCACAACAATCCGTTCACCCGCTTTGAAACCCACAGCATCGGCAATACGCACATCCTTGCCCAGTCGCACATGGCGCATTTTCA
>CAJXWQ010000036.1 GCA_913062605.1 uncultured Cellvibrionales bacterium | reverse complement strand
TCAGTCAGGACTTCACTGGACACCTTCCAGCTGGTTCGCTCAACCTCAATAGGGAAGTATTCAACTGTTTCCATCATAATGACCCTTTATTCTTAATCCTATGTATTAAATATTAGTCCCACTGAGGCTGTATAAACAGTGTCGGATTGTTAAGATTTGCGTTAAATCAAACCGGAGCAACCACTTGAAAAGTATCATCCGCCACCTAACCATTCCAGCCCTTCTCATCCTTCTGCTGGGACCCTCACTGTTACTGGCTGATACTACTCCACCTATTTTTGACCGATCTGCCCGGTTTCACCCTGTTGTATCACAAACCGGGATGGTGGTCTCCCAAGAGACTATCGCAAGTCGTGTAGGGGCAGATATCCTGTCTATCGGCGGTAATGCCATTGATGCAGCTGTAGCCACCGGGTTTGCCCTGGCCGTCACACTGCCCCAAGCCGGCAATCTAGGTGGTGGCGGTTTTATGCTCATCCATCTTGCTGAAACCGGTAAAACCCTGGCAATCGACTATCGTGAAATGGCTCCCGCTGCTGCCCATAAAGCACTTTTTCTTAACAGCCAGGGAGACGTTGATGAAACCCTTGCTTGGTTCAGCCATCAATCTGCAGGCGTCCCAGGCACAGTTTCAGGTCTTACCCATGTGCTAGCGCGCTACGGCACCATGAGTCTTCGACAGGTGATGGCACCAGCTATAGCACTGGCAGAAAAAGGGTTTCAGGTCAGCGAGCCGCTCGCTTATTCACTCGCTAGAGCTCAACCTCGGCTACAAACTGACCCATCTTCAGCTCGCTATTTTTCGAGAACGGATGGGGCATCATTGCAGTCAGGCGACACATGGAAGCAGCCGGATTTAGCCAAAACATTGAAGAGGATTTCTCAGGAAGGTGCTCCCGGCTTTTACCAGGGAGAAGTGGCTGATCTCATAGTGGCCGAAATGAAGCGAGGTGGGGGGATCATTACACACGATGATTTGACCAAATACCGTGTCATTGAACGTCAGCCCATTACCGGAACCTATAAAGGTTACACCATTGCCTCTATGCCACCGCCTTCTTCCGGGGGTATCCACTTAGTTCAAATGTTGAATGTGCTAGAAGGTTGGGACTTGGCCAAAATGGGACATAACAGTGCTGCGTATTTGCATCGGTTGATAGAAACAATGCGCCGTGCTTATGCTGATCGCAGCCAATATTTAGGTGACCCTGACTTCTACCCAGTACCTGCAGTAGCACTAACAGACAAAGCCTATGCAAAACAGTTACGAGGGAATATTCAGTTGCAGAAATCTTCTCGATCAGTGGAGATTAAACCAGCTTTAACGCTGCCAGAAGAAAGCCCACAAACCACTCACTTTTCTGTATGGGACGACCAAGGTAATGTGGTCAGCAACACCTATACGCTGAATTTTTCCTATGGCAGTGGGATATCTGTCGCTGGTGCCGGGTTTCTACTGAACAACGAAATGGATGACTTTTCCGCCAAACCCGGTGTCTCTAACGCCTATGGATTAGTTGGTGATAAAGCCAATGCTATTGAGCCGAACAAGCGTCCATTGTCATCTATGACACCGACGATTGTATTCGAGAATGGCAAGCCGATTATGGCCACCGGCAGCCCCGGAGGAAGCTCAATCATTACCGTTGTATTGCAGAATATTCTCAATAAACTTGAGTTTGGTATGAATATCGCGGAGGCTACTGCGGCCCCCAGAATTCACCATCAGTGGTTACCTGACCAAGTACGAGTGGAAGCTGGTATTAGCCCAGACACTATTATGGTGCTCAAGAAAATGGGGCATCAGATAAATATAACGCCCCGTGTGATGGGCCGTGTTCAAGCAATAAGCAGCGATGGGCATGTTCTCTCTGGTATTACAGACCCACGCTGGCCAGGTGGAGAGGCGGCAATTGCCAAGTGATCCCTAAGTCTAGGCTAGGTCTAACCCTAACACCCTAGTCCAAAAACCAAGTTAGGCTTTTGGCTCACCATTTTCATACTGAAGACCATTAACTTCGGCTCTTCGTATTTCTTCTGACTCATCAACTAAGCCAGGGTACTTGGGCGCCGTCATATATCGGGCAAACCAATCGGCCAGTAAGGCTTCATCATCAAGCACTTTAGACAATAACGATTTCACCTGATGAATAAATGCTGGGTCGATATTTTCTGTCGCCATGTCCGGGGTCAGCGCGGGATCGCTGTAATAAACTGAATTCCCCTGAGACAGTAGCTCCGTGGTTAGATCATCTAACATATCGGTAGCAGACGGCGCCCTAAAACCTACGGAATAGGTCATGCAATCATTCAAGGCGACCCCGGAGTGTGCAACTTGCGGGGGAAGATACAACATATCCCCCGGATTCAGCACCCAGTCTTCAGTGGCATCAAAATCACGTAAGATCCGCAGAGTAGTGCCATCGAGTTGAGGGGAGTCTTGGTCACACACAGGCCCCACCTGCCAGCGGCGTTGTCCCAAGCCCTGAATTAAAAACACATCGTAGTAGTCGTAGTGAGGACCAACACTACCACCTTTGGGTGCATAGCTAACCATCACATCATCAAGGCGCCAGGGTGGTATAAAGGTGAAATGATCCAGTAGCGTCTTTGCTTCAGGCAACCACAGGTTGGCCCCCTGAATTAGCAGAGTCCATTTTGTTTCGGGTAATTGGCTAAAGGTTTCATCATCAAATGGGCCATGTAGTGCCTGCCAGGGACCTTCTTTACCTTCTTCAATAACGAGCCGAGATTCAATCTCTTCTTCCAGAGATAAGCCTGCAAGTTCATCAGGGTTTATAGGTGATTCAAAGCCGGGGAGGGCATGACGAATTAGCAGCGGTTTTTTCTGCCAGTATTCCGCTAGGAATTTTTCGGCTGACATATCACCTAGAATAGGAAATGTATCTGACATCGATAAACGCCTTTAGGTTATTTGAATGACGGTCTCTTTACTCAAGAGTGTCCTCATGAAGGATATCAAGAGACAATAAAAATCAAATAGCCTTAGCCTGTTCCACAGCATTACCGATATAACTGGCTGGCGTCAGCGCACGAAGCTCCGCTTTGGCATCCTCGGGGATATCCAAAGTTTCCACAAAACTGAGAAGCGCCTCTTTGGTAATGCCTTGCCCCCTAGTCAGAGCCTTCAGTTTTTCGTAAGGCTCAGGAATATTGTAACGGCGCATGACTGTTTGTACGGGCTCAGCCAAGACTTCCCATGTGTTGTCCAAATCTTCAGCCAGGCGCTGCTCATTAAGTTCTAGCTTACTAATACCTTTCAGTGTCGATTGATAGGCAATCATACTGTAACCGAAGCCAACGCCCATATTGCGAAGGACAGTGGAGTCAGTCAGATCGCGCTGCCAGCGTGATACTGGTAGTTTTTGTGCCATGTGACCAAAGACAGCATTAGCTAAACCGAGATTACCTTCTGAATTTTCAAAATCAATAGGGTTCACTTTGTGGGGCATTGTGGATGAACCCACTTCACCCGCGATAGTGCGTTGCTTGAAGTAACCCAGTGAGATATAACCCCAAATATCACGATTGAAGTCGATCAAAATGGTATTAAACCGGGCAATGGCATCAAACAACTCTGCAATATAGTCGTGGGGCTCAATTTGCGTTGTGTAAGGGTTTAAACTAAGCCCCAGGCTGGCCACAAAACTATCGGCATTTTCTGCCCAATCAACAGAGGGATATGCGGATAGGTGGGCATTATAGTTACCCACAGCACCATTAACTTTACCCATCAATGTCACCTGACGAATTTGCTCAATTTGACGATTCAGGCGATAACACACGTTGGCAAATTCTTTGCCAACGGTCGTGGGGGATGCAGTCTGACCGTGAGTACGGGAGAGCATAGGCACATCTGCATAGGCTTTCGCCATCGATGCCATTTGACCCGCTATCTCTTCTGCTTGCGGTAACAACACCTGATCTCGACCTTCCTTCAGCATTAACGCATGGGACAGGTTATTAATATCCTCGGAGGTACAGGCGAAGTGCACAAATTCCTTAATGGCATTCAGCTCTGAATTCTCAACAATACTTTCCTTGATAAAGTATTCAACCGCTTTAACGTCATGGTTCGTTGTACGCTCAATCTCCTTGATACGCTCAGCATCTGCTTCCGTAAAGTTATCCACCAAATGGTTGAGTACCGCATTGGACTCGGAGGAAAGGGGGCCGACCTCTGTCAATTCAGGATGCGCAGCTAGGTGCTGTAACCAACGGACCTCCACCAGTACACGGTTCTTGATAAGGCCAAATTCACTAAAAGCTGAACGAAGATCAGCTGTTTTGCTGCCGTAACGGCCATCGATGGGTGATACTGCGGTCAAACTAGAGAGATTCATTGTGCATCCGACATTTAAGATGATTCAAATAGTTGAAAATCAAGCCACTGAAAAAATGGGTAGCAGCATTAACAGAGGCGCAAATTCTACCGTAATTATGGGTATTTTTCAGGTGGAAATTATCCGAAGAGCAAGGACAAATAAACCAAGAGGTTAGAGGCTAACTCTCAGTTCTCGCAGCTGGGCCAAAATATCCTTCCGGTTGAGTATCAGGTGGCGGCGGCGCCCGCCCAACTGGTGCCATAGCATGGCAGCACGAATACCAGAGAACAATAAGCAGCGAATTCGCTGGGCAATACTGTCCTGCTGTAGATAGTTAGCATAACCATTCACCTGAATACGATGACGGAAGGTGCTAATACTGTCTTGATAGACCTGAGCTAAATTGGCAACCACATTGCTATGGCTGGTAGAGAAGTGTTCTGCCTGCCGGGATGCCTGCTCCAACCTTTCACCGATGAGATTCAACATTGTCTTGTTTTGACGCAGTTTCTTTGAGAGATGAACTACACCGACCACATACCGTAAGGTATCGGACTGTTTTCCTCTGGACTGCAGAGTAATCAGCTCCTGCATGGATTCGATACCCAGTTGCAGATGTTGCATCGAGCCAAATACCGCCTCGGTACTTTCCGGGTTTTTCTGAAACAAACTCTCAATACAAACATTAAAACGATCCGATGGAATAGAACCATTTTTAGCCAGTGTTTCCACCAGCTGGCATGCCTGAAATACACCTGCCAGAGCAATCACTTGATCACGCGTCGGTTTACTAAACATTTATTACTCCGAACTATTCCAGGACCGCTCTATAACACCGCCACCAAGGCATAACTCCCCTTGGTACAGAACGACAGATTGCCCCGGTGTCACTGCACGTTGAGGGGCATCAAATATCACCACATAACCACCTTCATCTCGACGCACTGTGCAAGACTGATCTGATTGGCGGTAACGGGTTTTTGCCGTACAGCTAAACTCCTGTGAATTGGATATTAATCCCGGCTCATCATTAATCCAGTGAAATTGAGAGGTATAGAGTCTGTTAGTAAATAACAGTGGATGGTCTGTACCCTGAACAGCGACCAGTACATTGCGCGACATATCCTTTACCGCAACATACCAAGGTGCTTCGCTTGCCCCTTTAAGGCCACCAATACCCAAGCCCTGACGCTGCCCTAACGTGTGATACATCAGCCCATGGTGCTGACCGATCACCTCACCTTCAGGGTTTTCTATATCACCGGGCTGAGCGGGAAGGTACTGCTCAAGGAAATCCTTAAAGCGTCTTTCACCGATAAAGCAGATGCCGGTTGAGTCCTTCTTTTTCGCTGTAATAAGACCATACTGCTCAGCGATAGCTCTAACCTCGGGCTTTTCCATCTCACCAATCGGAAATAACGTCCGGCTAAAGGCTTCTTCATCAACAGCATGAAGAAAATAACTCTGGTCTTTATTGTTATCCAACCCCTTGAGCAAATAGGTCCGACCATCACGGTCTAGGCGTCTAACGTAGTGTCCGGTAGCAATGCAGTCGGCACCCAAAACTTGGGCATACTCGAGAAACACCTTAAACTTAATTTCCCGGTTGCAGAGAATATCTGGATTCGGTGTACGTCCAGCTCGGTACTCATCAAGAAAGTATTCAAAGACATTGTCCCAATACTCCGCAGCAAAATTGGCTGTGTGAAGTGGTATGCCAAGTGTGTCCGCGACGGCTTGAGCATCGCTAAGGTCTCCTATTGCCGAACAATACTCAGTGCCATCATCCTCATCCCAGTTCTTCATGAACAAGCCTTCCACCTCGTAACCTTGCTGTTGTAGCAACAAGGCGGTGACGGATGAATCAACACCACCGGACATACCGACAATGACTTTGCTTGGATTCGACATAGAGTTCATTAGGTTAGCTGGAGTAGGGCATTTTGTTAAATGCGGGCTTATTGGCAAAAGTGCACTGGGATGCGGATTCTACCGGTGTGTTTTTAGCAAATCCAATGGATAAATGATCTTGGCACGGTAATCATCAATTGTCTGTAAAACCATCGGACTTCTCAGCTGAGCAGACTTTTGTAGAATGTCTGCATAATCGAGCCAAACAACCTCCTCGATATCACTATCAATGGTGGCAGAGTCGTCAAACTCAATAGCTTCAGCAGTCAGGGCTAGTCGATAATAAGTGACACCATTACTAGTCGACGTATAGGAACTAAAACTGATCACGCCGGTTGGGTTGATGTGCCAAGCAGTCTCTTCATAGGTTTCTCGTATAGCCGCTTCAACAAGGGATTCACCGGGCTCCACATGACCTGCAGGTTGATTGAAAACCTCACGGCCTTCACAAATTTCTCTTACCAGTAGAAAATGATTTTCGTGTTCAACTACCGTAGCAACAGTCAGGTGGATTTTATCGGGCAATTTTGGGTTTCCTTGACTTAGCTTTTACTGGGCGCCGGGAGCTCTGCTTTTGTGCCTGTGGTAAATGAACTGTTTCCTGTCGATACTGCCCTGGTTCCAAATCACCCAACTGCCAAGGTCCTATCGCACTGCGAATTAATCGTAGGGTAGGGAAGCCAACGGCAGCGGTCATTCGCCTCACTTGTCGATTTCGACCTTCAGTAATTTTCAACTCTATCCAACTGGTGGTCTGTTGCAGCCGTTCCCGGATAGGAGGGTCTCTTGGCCACAGTACCGACGGTGTTACTTCCCTAGCCCGTGCTGGCCTAGTCATACCATCATTAAGCTTAATACCACGCACCAAACTGTCTAATGCCGCCTTAGTCACACTACCTTCAAGCTGTACCAAGTAGGCTTTTTCCATTTTGAATTTCGGGCCTGCAATCCGAGCCTGTAGTTGACCGTCATCAGATAGCAATAAGAGTCCCTCTGAGTCACGATCAAGTCTGCCCATTGGATAGATGTCCGGGAGGCTCAAATAATGCTTTAGACCAGGATGTCCATCGTGATCTAAAAACTGACTTAAAACGCCATAAGGTTTGTTGAACAGTACAATACTAGTCATTACAGCATCCGTTTAAAGATTGGCGACACCTGCATTGATCTCATTACAAGTTCCAATAAGTGAGCTGCTTGAGACATAGGCCCGAGGTGAATTGAGCAACCTTACTTCAATACGTAGAGCTTCAATACACTGAGCTTGGCAATCAGGTGCTGTGAAAAAGACGGCTACCACCAGAAAAACTACCTGCCTATTAATCTATAGACAGAGATTTTTACGACTCACTGGTCATTAATAGCATCACTTTCGACATCCAGAGGAGGGGGTGACAAATCATCGCTTTGGGTAACGGAGGAGCCAACAGTTGCAATATTGGTAGCATGTAGGCCTTTTTCACCCTCGACCAAGTCATAAGTAACTTCTTGGCCCGCTTTCAAGGTTTTGTAGCCGTCCATGGTAATCGCTGAATAGTGCGCAAATATATCAGTGGTGCCATCTGATGACAGGATAAACCCGTATCCCTTGGCATTATTAAACCACTTAACTGTTCCTGTATGCATATTACAAACCTCTTGCCAGATGGTTTAATTATTAAAAACGATCCAGCTTAATACTGATAGTTATTACATCCATGAACATCGATTGCACTTAGACAACTTTCATCCACCTTGAGTTTCTATATCTATTCAGCCGTCAAGTCAAGGCCTAGAAAACTCATAAAAAGTGAACATAAGTGTATTAATACTATTAAAATGAGGGGTAAGAGAGATCATAAATTTTTAGTGTATATGTAGATATGAGATTAAATATTAGTCTTGGCAATAAAGATGACGAGCAAACATGGCAACATGATAGCAGTGCCGTTGTCGAAGAGGTGAAACCAAAGCTCAAGAAGCCACCGATGTATAAGGTGCTTATCTTTAACGACGACTATACGCCGATGGAGTTTGTGGTAGAGCTATTGGAGATATTCTTCCCGATGGGCAGAGAAATGGCAACGAGAGTGATGTTAAAGGTACATACGGAAGGAAAAGCAGTCTGCGGGGTATATACTCGCGATGTTGCAGATACAAAGGCGGCGCTAGTAAACCAGTATGCCAGAGCCTACGAACACCCGTTGCTCTGCGAAATAGAGCCCGCCGATGATGATGAGCAGTAACCCAGGGTTAAAGGTGGTTGTATGTTAAGTAAAGAACTTGAACTAACACTAAATAATGCATTTAAAGGTGCCAGTGACAAACGTCATGAGTTCATGACGGTTGAGCACTTACTTCTGGCTCTGCTTGATAATGAATCAGCCATAAGTGTGCTTGAGTCTTGTGGTGCTGATTTGAATGTATTGAGGCGCGACCTTAATGAATTTATTGAATCCACCACCCCCCTGATTCCAGAAGAGCTTGAAGATAAAGATACTCAACCAACTCTCGGATTCCAGCGCGTATTGCAGCGTGCTGTTTTTCACGTCCAGTCTTCGGGAAGTAAGGAAGTGCAGGGCGCCAATGTATTAGTCGCTATCTTTAGTGAACAGGAAAGTCAGGCCATCTATTTTCTTCGGCTACAGAGTGTTGCCAGAATTGATGTAGTGAATTACATATCCCATGGTGTTTCTAAATATGCTGATCAGTCAGAACAGCATGATAGCGATACTCACCATGATGAAGTACACACAGAGACAGAGGCCCCCGGACAAAGCTTGCTAGAGCAGTTCACAACCAATCTAAATGAAGAGGCCAGACAGGGTTATATTGACCCACTGGTAGGCCGAAGCCATGAAATTGAGCGTGTTTCTCAAGTTTTGGCCCGTCGCCGAAAAAACAACCCCTTATTAGTTGGTGAGGCTGGCGTCGGTAAGACAGCCATTGCGGAGGGTCTTGCCAAAATGATTATCGAAGAAAAGGTACCTGATGTGCTACTTGATTCAGTGGTATATGCACTGGACCTTGGAGACTTACTCGCTGGCACCAAGTACCGAGGTGATTTTGAAAAACGCTTCAAGGGTGTCCTTGCGGAGCTCCGTGAGCAAGACCGCGCTATTCTGTTCATTGATGAAATTCATACCATTATTGGAGCTGGTGCAGCCTCAGGTGGGGTAATGGATGCATCAAACTTACTCAAACCTCTACTAACCTCAGGGAAAATCCGCTGTATAGGATCTACTACCTATCAGGAGTACCGGGGAGTTTTTGAGAAAGACAGGGCGTTATCTCGTCGCTTCCAGAAAATTGATGTACCTGAACCAACGGTTGAAGAGACCATTGATATTCTGAAGGGACTAAAATCAAGGTTTGAGGAGCATCACCAACTGCGCTTCTCTAAAGCCGCTTTAAAAACGGCTGCAGAACTTTCGGCACGCCATATCAACGATCGCTTCCTGCCCGACAAGGCTATTGACGTTATTGATGAGGCTGGCGCCTACCAACAGCTACAGCCTATAGCGAAGCGTAAAAAAATTATTGGTGTTCCTGAAGTGGAAGCTATTGTGGCAAAAATTGCCAGAATTCCAGAAAAGAGTGTGTCTTCATCAGATAAGGAACAGCTAAAAGGCCTATCTGACAAACTTAAAATGGTTGTTTTTGGTCAGGATGAAGCTATTTCTGTACTCTCCACATCAATCAAGCTGGCTCGAGCAGGCTTGCGAGAGGGTGATAAACCCATAGGCTCATTCCTGTTTGCTGGCCCCACAGGGGTTGGTAAAACCGAGGTATCAAAACAACTGGCAGAAATCATGGGTATCGAACTGCTACGGTTTGATATGTCTGAATATATGGAGAGACACACCGTCTCCCGACTCATTGGTGCTCCCCCTGGCTATGTTGGTTTTGACCAAGGCGGCTTATTAACGGATGCCGTGACCAAAAGTCCACATTCTGTGGTTCTTCTTGATGAAATTGAGAAAGCGCACCCTGAAGTGTTTAACCTGTTACTTCAGGTTATGGATCACGGAACCTTGACCGACAACAATGGACGTAAGGCTGATTTCCGAAACGTTATTCTGATTATGACTACCAATGCGGGCTCAGAAGAAATGAGCCGTTCCTCTATTGGCTTTACTACGCAAGATCATGAAACTGATGGCATGGAAGCTATTAAGAAAGGGTTTACCCCTGAATTCAGAAACCGTCTGGACGGCATCATTCAGTTCAAGTCTCTTGAAGGTAAGGTTATTCATACTGTCGTTGATAAGTTTTTAACTCAACTACAGCAACAGCTCGATGAAAAACATGTCGTACTTGATGTAGATGATGATGCAAGGGATTGGTTGGCAGAACACGGTTACGATGAACAAATGGGTGCTCGCCCTATGGAGCGTTTGATTCAAGAGAAAATCAAGAAACCACTTGCTGAAGAGGTATTGTTTGGTAACTTGGCAAGCGGTGGGGTGGTGAGTGTTTCTGTCTCAGATGGGGAGCTATTAGTTGAGACAGAAACAGAAGCAGCTTGAAAAGGATTTCAGCTGATTACCGAGCACGGTAGGTGATGCGGCCTTTTGAAAGATCATAAGGTGTTAATTCAACTTTCACTTTATCGCCCGTCAAAATGCGGATGTAATTTTTACGCATTTTCCCAGAGATATGTGCAGTGACAACATGCCCATTTTCGAGTTTTACACGGAAAGTAGTATTTGGAAGTGTATCAACCACTTCACCTTCCATCTCAATTTGATCTTCTTTTGCCATAACGTTTACTTTCCCTACACTTCATTTCTCTAGAACGTGGCGCATTCTGCCTGAAAACGAGGCAAAGTCAATCAGACCTGACCCATTCTCCCTCTATCAGAAGTTCCAAGGGCTGGAAGCTTGTCTTATAGGCCATTTTTGGACTGTCTTTTATCCAATACCCCAGATAAACGTAGGGTAAACCCATCTGTTTTGCCAACATCACTTGGGCTAAAATTGCATAGGTTCCCAAACTTCTTTTGGGGTGATCTGGTGAATAATATACATAGATCGCTGATAAACCATTATCTAGAATATCAATGACACCAGCAGCAATCAGTACATTATCAAGTCGAATCTCTATAATTTTACTGCCCCGCCACAGATTACTAATAAAGTCCTTAAATTGTGAAAGAGAGGGGGGGTACATATCACCGTCAGAGTGTCGCCTCTTTATGTAACTCTCATAAAGTGGGTAATGTTCCGATTCGTCAATCTCTCGGCGTACCCAAACGCTTAAATCAGCATTCCGCTTATTACACCGCCGTTGCTGACGGTTGGCCTTAAATTCATTAACCAATATTCTTGCAGAAACACAGGCATTACAGCCCTCACAACGCGGGGTATACACATAACGTCCACTACGACGAAACCCTAAACCCGTCAGTTGTGTGTACAAATGAGGATCCATGTCGATTGCAGGGTCGACAAATGCTGTTATGGCTTTCTTTCTTTTCAGATAGCTACAAGGGTGCGGCTCTGTTAGAAACAGCCGCACAACCTGAACATCTGGCGTTATATCACGGGACATATTTATACGTTTACCATACCTGTTCTACCACATACTTAGACATAATTTTCAGGGATTTTACACTGCCATTTATCTGGCCATCTACAAGATATATCGCCTAATTCCTCCAATTTAGTCAAAAATTTGTGTCGAGGAATATCAACTGCACCCATCGATAACAGATGGTTATTACTCACTTGGCAATCAATCACTCCCCCATATGCATGCTGCTTCATCAACATAGCAAGCTGAACAAGAGCTACCTTTGAGGCATCTCGCTCCAAACTAAACATTGATTCTCCGCAAAAAACAGCACCAATTAGGACACCATATAAACCGCCAACCAACTGTTCATCGCGCCATACCTCAAGCGAATGTGCATAACCTTGCTGATGTAATTCGACATATGCTGCCTTCATTTCATCGGTGATCCAGGTTTCACCATGACCCTTCTTGCGTGGTGCTGCACACTGGGTGATCACAGATAGAAATTCTGTATCAAGTCGAATATCCCAATCCTTTTGGCGCAATACTTTTCGAAGAGAACGTGAAACTTTTATATCTTCGGGAAAAATAACCGTCCTCGGGTCAGGGGACCACCAAAGCAGAGGTTGGTCATCTTCATACCAGGGGAAAATTCCCTGTCGATAAGCCGACAGTAAGGTACTTGGCTCCAGATTACCCCCAACAGCCAAAAGACCATCGGGATCAGCAAGCGCCTTGTCTGGACAAGGAAAAACCGGCTGCTCTGAATCAAGTAAGGCGAGATTCGTCACAAAATAAATTAACCTAGTTCGTCGAGATACTTTTCTGCATCAAGGGCCGCCATACAGCCAGACCCGGCTGAAGTCACTGCCTGTCGATACACATGATCAGCTACATCACCTGCAGCAAAAACACCGGGAACGCTGACAGCCGTCGCATTCCCCTCATTTCCACCTTGAATAATGATATAGCCATTATTCATTTCCAGCTGACCGGCAAAAATATCAGTATTAGGTTTGTGACCAATAGCAATGAAGACGCCACTGACATCGATTTCTTGATCCGGGCCAGACTGAGTACTCTTCAGAGCCAGCCCCGTCACACCAGAATCGTCACCCAGCACTTCATCAAGGGTGTAATTCCATAGGATATTTATATTGCCATTTTCGGCACGTTCCATAATTTTGTCTTGTAGAATTTTTTCCGAACGTAGTGAGTCACGGCGGTGAACCAGAGTCACCTCACTGCAAATATTGGACAAATAAAGGGCTTCTTCAACGGCAGTATTACCACCGCCAATAACCGCTACTTTCTTGCCCCGATAGAAAAAACCATCGCAGGTCGCGCAAGCACTGACACCTTGCCCCATATAGGCTTCTTCAGAAGGCAACCCTAAATACTGGGCAGATGCACCGGTACATATAACCAAGGCATCACAGCTATAACTGTTACTACCTTTAAGTTGAAAAGGGCGCTGGGTTAGATCAACGCTATCAATATGATCAAAGATAATTTCTGTATCGAAGCGCTCAGCATGAGCCTGCATTCGCATCATTAAGTCTGGCCCCTGAACACCTTCTGCATCACCAGGCCAGTTATCCACATCGGTGGTGGTGGTCAGCTGACCACCTTGCTGGATTCCGGTAATAATCACCGGATTAAGGTTAGCACGCGCAGCATAAACGGCGGCTGTATAACCGGCGGGTCCAGACCCAAGAATGATCAATTTGTGATGTTGTACGTCTGACATAACTACAGGTTCCAAGGCTAAATAATTTTCTGTCGAGGAGTATATATTGGCAACCATAATAATGAATGCCCGCAATGAGACAAAGTAGGATTTGCCTATCATGTGAATTTAGTAAACTTATACCCGCAGACTAAATATAAGAATACTGCTACCGATACACTAGGTTATGTATCTAGCTGCATATACGCTGCTGGCATTTCAACCCGCGGCCATTACAATAGCGGTCAGTAGTGACGAACCTGGATGACGTCTTGAGTAGAGCTAAACAGCCAAAAAAAACCACAGGCAAGAAATCTGAGCCGCAACAACCTTCGCGCGGCAAACTTATTCTTAGGGAAGGGGCCCTGATTGGCTGGCTTGCGATCTGCGTCTATCTTCTTGTTGCTTTCGTTACGCACTCTCCTGAAGACCCCGGTTGGTCTCACACCGGCAATATAGATCAAGTAAATAACGCTGCAGGGCCTCTGGGTGCCTGGCTATCTGATGTGTTTTTCTCCCTACTTGGCTATATGTCCTACCTGTTTCCTGTCTTATTGGCATTGCGGGCATGGAATATATTTCGTATCCACCGCGAAGAACACAGTGGCTTCGATGGTGTTGTGTTTTCCCTGAGAGTACTCGGGCTTGTGCTCGTGATGGTCTGTGCAACCTCTCTGGCATCCCTTCATTATGGCCATATACAGACCCAGCTACCTTTTGGTGTAGGTGGTATTCTGGGCACCTCTGTTTCGGTAGCCGCCGCATCTGCCTTTAATCATGTAGGCAGCACGCTTATTCTGCTGGCTATTTTTCTATTTGGCTTAACCGTGTTTACCGACCTCTCCTGGTTGGCTCTTATTGATGGTTCTGGTCGAGCTACATTACGGTTCTTTGAGCTCATTCAACATAATATAGCCGCCCGTAAGATTCGCCGAGAGGAAGAACAAAAAACCGAACGTGCCAAACAACACCGTAAGGATATAAAAGCCAAACAAGCAGAAAAAGAGGCATTGCGAAAACCGCCTAGCATTCAACCACTGGTTAAGAAGATCACCCCAAGCCTTCGTGTAGAGAAAGAGCGACAAACCTCTCTATTTGAAGAGCCAGCGACCGGAGGGTTACCAACCCTCAACTTGCTAGATAAGGCAGATACAACAAAAGATAAAGGCTATTCGAGAGAAGCCCTTGAAGCCATGTCAAAACTACTGGAGTTGAAACTCCAGGATTTTGGTATCAGCGCTGAAGTAGTAGAGGTTCTTCCTGGACCCGTGGTGACCTGTTTTGAAATTCAACCGGCCGCTGGTATTAAAGCAAGCCGAATTACCGGCCTGGCCAAAGATTTGGCTCGGTCACTGGCCCTGGTCAGTGTCAGGGTAGTGGAGGTCATTCCCGGCAAGTCAGTGATGGGTATTGAAATCCCCAATGAACACCGGGAAATGGTACGGCTTAGTGAAGTTTTGTCTTCGGAAGTCTACGAACAAGCAAAGTCGCCGTTAACCCTAGCCCTAGGTAACGATATTTCAGGCACCCCAACGGTAGCCGATTTAGCCAAAATGCCCCACCTTCTGGTGGCAGGCACAACGGGTTCAGGCAAGTCTGTGGGCATTAACGTCATGTTGCTGAGCCTACTGTATAAATCAGGGCCTGAGGACGTACGGCTGATCCTCGTCGACCCGAAAATGCTCGAACTGTCAGTGTATGAAGGTATCCCACATCTGCTGACGCCGGTCATTACAGACATGAAAGACGCTGCCAGTGGGCTTCGCTGGTGTGTCGGTGAAATGGAACGCCGTTAC
>CAJXWQ010000035.1 GCA_913062605.1 uncultured Cellvibrionales bacterium | reverse complement strand
CACGTACTGAAAAACCCCGCCCCAGATATTTTTGTGAGCGCTCATGCAGACAGTTCAGTTAATATTTTAGTTCGTCCATGGTGTGCTTCGGAACACTTTTGGGATGTGTATTTTGGGACGATGGAAGGCCTTAAATTAGCCTTTGATCGAGAAGGTATTACCATCCCATTCCCCCAAAGGGATGTTCATATCAAGGGAGAGGTGGCATAGCTTTGTGTTCAATACAGGTAGTATTGGGAGATATTACCCAGTTGTCAGTGGATGCCATCGTTAATGCCGCTAATAGCCAGTTGGCCGGAGGTGGCGGGGTCGACGGTGCTATTCACCAGGCCGCAGGCTATGAGCAGTTGCACTATGCCTGCAGTTTGTTGGGTGGTTGTCCTACCGGTCAAGTAAAGACGACGGAAGGATTTGATCTGCCCGCAAAATATATTTTTCATGCGGTGGGGCCGATTTGGTGCGGTGGCATGCACCATGAAGAGCAATTACTTGCATCCTGTTATCGCAATGTGATGATCTTAGCTAAGGATCATGGTGTGCTCAGTATTGCATTTCCAGCCATCAGCTGTGGTGTGTATGCTTTTCCTGTGAACAAGGCTGTGGCTATTGCTGTGCGGGAAGTGATGAATGCGGTCGCAGAAGACTCAGCAATAGAAAGAGTGATTTTTTGCTGCTTTGACGAAGCGATGGTAAAAAGTTACGAAACAGTTTTGGCTCGGTCGGGCTGATAGCCAGACAAAAGAGGAAATAACACGGTAACTAGGTCATTGATCAGGATAATAAATAGTATTTTTCAAATCAGAAAACAGAGCAACCGGTGGAAGGACTTAGTTTTAGCCAAACCAATGCCTCAGCTTTTGGTTAGCTTTTGCTTTAACACCCTCATCAATATAGTTTGCAATGGTTGTTACTGCTGTAGCGATAGCGGCCATATCATCTGTGTAGCCGCTGATGGGAATAAAATCAGGTATAGCATCGGTGGGGAGAATAAAATAGGCCAAGGCACTGTAAACGACGGCTTTTGCCCAAGGCGGTGTTTTCTGATTTCTGGCAGCGTAGTAGAGCCACAGACTTTTTTCGACCAGCTCATAACCCGCAGCCTTCGCTGAGTGCTTTAGTTTGATCCAAAAATCAGTGCCTGAGTAATAGCTGTTTGAGCTGAATTCTTCTTGGGCACTGGCTGCTTGTCTTGCCATGTATATAGGGTAGCGCGGTTACACATATTGTCAAAGAATTCTGAGCGTAGTGGAACAGCCTCTGTTATAGCAAAGAATTCTTTGTCAGCGCCTCTACATCTGTTCCATCACGTCTATGCCCAACAAATCCAGGCCCTGAGCCATGACGAGTGAGGTAAGTTGGCAGATGGCTAATCGGCTATTTCGCACTTCGGGAGCGATACCTTCTTTTAGGACAGGGCAGTGCTCATAAAAGACCATATAGGCACTGGCCAGTTCGTAGAGGTAATTGCAGAGTACATGAGGGTAAGCATCATCGGCGACTTGTTGGACTACTTCGCCAAATTGGAGGAGTTTGAGTGCCAGGGCTTTTTCCTGCTGTTCGCCAATACTAATATTTTTGACGATGTCGCTGTGTTCAATACCGGCCTTGCGAAAGATACTGCGTATCCTGGTGTAAGCGTATTGGAGGTAGGGGGCTGTATTACCTTCAAAACTGAGCATGGTATCCCAATCAAAGATGTAATCATTAGTTCGGGTTTTACTGAGATCTGCATATTTAACCGCACCGATGCCGACCTTTCGGCCAATTTCAGCTATCTCTTCGGAAGTTGATGCCGGATTTTTTTCTTTTACTAGAGTACCGGCCCGTTCAACGGCTTCCTGAAGCAAGTCGGTCAGTTTGACGGTGCCACCACTACGGGTTTTGAATGGTTTGCCATCCTTACCCATCATGGTGCCAAAGGGGTGGTGTTCCAGAGAAATATTGTCTGTAACAAACCCCGCTTTTTTGGCTAGGGTAAAGACCTGCTTCATATGCAGTGATTGGCGGGCATCAATAAAGTACAGAATACGCTCAGCCTTTAGAGTGCCGCTTCGGTAGCGTAATGAGGCTAAATCAGTGGTTGCATAAAGGTAGCCACCTCCTGATTTTTGCACAATAACAGGGCTGGGGTTACCCTTCTTATCGGCGAGTTCCTCGAGGAATACCACCTGGGCACCTTGATCTTCTACGGCAAGCTTTTGTTGCTGTAGATCACTAAGGACATCAGCTAGGTCATCGTTATAGGCACTTTCTGGCCGGATATCGGCGTGCTTAAGGGTGACATTAAGATCACGATAGATGGCTTCGCTGTGGGCTACTGATATATCAATAAACCGCTGCCAGAGCTTGCGGCAGTGCGCATCATCTGACTGTAGTTTGACAACGTAGTTACGTGCCTTGTCGGCAAAGTCTGGGTCATCATCGAAGTGTTTTTTAGACTGCTGGTAAAAGAGTTCAAGATCACCCAGTGCAAGTTCAGCTTGTTCACTTTCACCCAGTTGTTCTTCAAGCTCAGCAATTAGCATCCCAAATTGAGTGCCCCAGTCACCCATATGATTTTGCCGGATAATCTTGTGGCCAAGGTATTCCAGTGTTCGTGCGACAGCATCACCAATAACCGTGCTGCGTAAGTGGCCTACGTGCATTTCCTTGGCCAGATTGGGGGATGAGTAATCTACGACTATCGTTTGGGGGGCAGGGGTGTTGGCTCCAAGCTTCTTGTCCACACTCAACAGTTGTAATTGTTCGCTCAGAAATTCAGGGGCCAGATGAATGTTGATAAAACCCGGGCCAGCGATTTCTACGTTATCGGCAATACCGGTTAAGTCCAGATTCTCAAGAATTTTTTGAGCTAGTTCACGAGGATTGGTTTTAAGCCGTTTTGCCGCAGCCATGGCGCCATTGGCCTGAAAATCACCAAACCCAGCACGAGTGCTGACAGTGATATTGGCTGGGCAGTCCTCAGGAATATTTGTTGCTGCCATGGCAGACAGCATACGTTGGTCAAGCAGCGATTTAATACTCATAAATAGTCAATGGCATGATCAGTTTCTAACAAGTGCGGGATTGTAGTCTCCCATTCGTCAAAAGTCAGTGCTACCTTGAATATATTGATGGAAGCTGGCGCAGCCAGTATAGTCATCTGAAGAGAAGATCTTTATGGGGTTGCAGGTAATTAGTACTTTTTTATACAGGCATGCTCCAGAATCCTTGTTACATAAGGGTTTACGTATTGGGGTTTACATACTAATACTAGGGTTTATATACCAATAGGTGATATATGACAGATCCTTTGCTACAACAGGGCCTGGATTTGATGATCTATGGCATGAGTACGGTTTTTCTCTTTCTGACATTATTGGTCTCAGTGACCGTTATAGCATCAGCAGCTATTCGTCGTTTGTCTCCTGAAACGCCAGAGCCCCCACCTGTTTCTCCCAATTCTGTCTCTACCATTAATTCTTTACCCTCTAAGGGGGCGGTGGATAAAAAGTTATTGACCATACTTCAGAACGCTATTGATCAGCACCGCAGTCGAAAATAGGGAGTGGACGTTTGTCTTTCGATACCTGCGGGAAATTGATTAAACAAGAGCAAAAATATGACTGATTTGTACAAGCCTCTTGGTATCACGGATGTTGTCTTGCGGGACGCTCACCAGTCGCTATTTGCTACCCGTATGCGAATAGATGATATGTTGCCTATCGCTGAAAAACTGGATCAGGTTGGTTTTTGGTCACTGGAGACTTGGGGTGGTGCTACCTTTGACGCTTGTATTCGTTACCTAGGAGAAGATCCCTGGGATCGTATTCGTGAGTTAAAAAAAGCGATGCCCAACACACCCCAACAAATGCTGTTTCGAGCTCAAAATATTCTTGGTTATCGCCACTACGCAGATGATGTGGTTGAGAAGTTTGTTGAGCGTGCGGCAATAAATGGTGTCGATGTATTCCGTATATTTGATGCGATGAATGATTTGCGGAACCTTGAGACATCCCTTAAAGCGGTGAAAGCTCAGGGGAAACATGCTCAGGGCACCATGTCATATACCGTCAGCCCAGAACACACCATAGATCGCTGGGTGGATATGGGTCGAGCCATTGAAGATTTGGGCGCGGACTCAATCTGTATCAAGGATATGGCGGGCCTACTTAAGCCCTACGTCGGATATCACTTGGTATCAAAGCTCAAAGAGGCATGTGATATACCCATACAGTTACATTGCCATGCCACGACGGGGCTATCTACAGCCACAATTGTGAAGTGTGTGGAAGCGGGTATAGACAATGTTGATACTGCTATTTCATCGATGTCGATGACCTCTGGTCACTCGGCCACTGAGTCTATTGTGGCAATCCTCGAGGACACTCGCCGTAATACCGGTTTGGATATGAGCTTACTGGAAGAAATTTCCGCTTATTTTCGTGAAATGCGTAAGAAGTACGCCATTTTTGAAGGTTCTCTCCGAGGTGCGGATTCTCGTATTCTGGTGGCACAAGTACCGGGCGGTATGTTGACGAATATGGAAAATCAACTGCGCGAACAGGGTGCCGAAGACAAGTTCGATGAGGTGCTTAAGGAAATTCCTCGAGTGCGTGAGGACTTGGGATTTATTCCTCTGGTCACTCCAACCTCTCAGATTGTGGGTAGCCAATCTGTGCTGAATGTACTGACGGGAGAACGTTACAAGAGCGTTACCAAGGAAACCAAGGGTGTGCTGAAAGGCGAGTACGGTGCAACACCGGCCCCTGTTAATTCGGAATTACAGTCCAAGATACTGGAAGGCGATGAACCAATTACTTGCCGGCCAGCTGACTTGCTAGAGCCTGAACTGGATAACCTGAGCACCGAATTGGAATTCTTGGCCAATGAGCAGGGTATTGAACTGACGGACGGGGAAGGAAAAATTGACGATGTGTTGACCTATGCCTTGTTCCCGCAAACAGGTTTGAGATTTCTGAAAAATAGAGGTAACCCTGATGCATTTGAACCTGCTCCTACCGAGACAGGAGCAGAGGCAGTTGAAACAGAGGGTGGTGAAGAGGTTTATACCGTGACTGTGGATGGTGTTAGCCACACCGTGACTGTTTCTAATGGTGGAGATATTACGGGTATTGTCCCTGTTGATGATATACCGAGCACCAGTGAAGGTGATTCCTCTGCTGATCCAGTTAATGCACCATTGGCCGGCAATGTGATTAAAATATTAGTTGAACCAGGCCAACAAGTAGCATCGGGTGAAAGTGTCATTATTCTAGAAGCCATGAAGATGGAAACGGCTGTCTGTGCTCCCAAAGAGGGTGTGGTGGGCGAGGTTAATATAAAAGAAGGTGATACGGTTTCAGTGGGTGATTGCCTGCTGACTATCGCCTGATTTCAGTCACAAGGATAAAGCGTCGTGGAAAAATTGCTTGGCCTGTGGCACGACTCAGGTCTTAGTCAAATGGAGCCGGGCCAGGGTGTGATGATCTTGGTGGGGCTTTTTCTGTTGTTTCTTGCTATTCGCAAGGGATTTGAACCGTTATTACTGGTGCCCATTGGATTTGGTACGCTGCTGGTCAATATTCCCGGTGCCAGCTTTGATGCGGCACCAATATATGATGCCCTTGGTCGCCTCGAGAGCCCCGGTGGTTTGATGTACTACATCTATCATATGGGTATTGCGACGGGTATTTTTCCTCTACTGATTTTTATGGGGGTTGGGGCCATGACTGACTTTGGCCCCATGCTGGCCAACCCAAAAACCTTATTCCTCGGGGCGGCAGCACAGTTCGGTATTTTTTCTACAGTGATGGGTGCCATTGGCCTGAGTTATGCGGGTATTCTGGATTTCAGTATTCAGGATGCTGCTTCCATTGGCATCATTGGCGGTGCCGATGGCCCTACCGCCATTTATGTGGCCAGTCTGTTATCCCCTGATTTACTGGGAGCCATTGCAGTGGCGGCCTACTCCTATATGGCATTGGTGCCGATTATTCAGCCACCCATTATGAAAGCGCTCACCACGGAGGATGAGCGCCAGATTAAAATGGAACAGCTAAGGCCGGTGTCTAGAATTGAAAAGATTTTTTTCCCTCTGACACTGCTGTTATTGGTCGCTTTATTATTGCCGAGTGCAGCACCGCTGTTGGGTATGTTTTGTTTTGGTAACCTGATGCGTGAGTGTGGAGTCGTTTCACGGCTAAGTGATACAGCCCAGAATTCACTGATTAATATCGTAACCATTTTTCTTGGGTTGGGTGTTGGTTCAAAAATGAGTGCAGAAAAATTCCTCAATCCCGAGACGTTGGGCATTTTGGTATTGGGGGTGTTGGCATTCTGTATTGGCACAGCTTCTGGGGTGCTTATGGCTAAACTGATGAACAAATTTAGTAAACACCCGATCAACCCCTTAATTGGCTCTGCTGGTGTTTCAGCAGTACCCATGGCCGCTCGGGTGTCCAATAAGATAGGCATGGAGTCCAATCCCCATAACTTCTTGCTGATGCATGCCATGGGTCCCAATGTGGCTGGTGTTATCGGTTCAGCGGTGGCGGCGGGTGTGATGATTAGTTTGGTCGGAGGTTGAGTCAGAGATGGTTGTTAAGAAACAGATGGTCCAGAAACAGACAGTTCAGAAACAGATTGAAGATAAATTGACGGTTGCATTGGCGCCATCCTATTTATCCGTGGTCAATGAGAGTCATATGCACGCAGTGCCCCCCAATTCTGAAACGCATTTTAAACTGGTCATTGCCACCTCGGTATTTGAGGGGAAACGAGCCGTTCAACGTCATCAGATGGTGTATGGGTTGCTAGCAGATGAACTGACTGGAGAGGTCCATGCTTTAGCTTTACACACCTTTACTCCAGAAGAGTGGGGCGCTGCTATTAGCGCGCCAGATTCTCCTGAGTGTCTGGGCGGTGGGGAGTAGCAATAATCACTGATTAATCATTTTGGTTGGTACTCCTTTCTCTTCGGGAGCTTATGTCACCCACTATGGTCCAAAAAACACCTGGATCAAAACCAAAGCTGGGGTCCAAAACAACAACCTGAATCCATTTAAACACCTGAGGGGCGAGACGCTTCTGGATGAAGATCAAAACATCGGTTGTGCGTATACTTTTCTTTGCCATCTCTCTCGGGCTCACAGCCTGTACATCCGTTAGTTATCAGCCGGTTGATTCTCAACTATCGTCCTGTCTAAAAACCTACCAGCAATTGGAACATGCCATTAAAAAGCATCGCTTGCAGGACGCGGGTGTTGCCAGGGTGGAGGAGTACCCTTTTCTTCGCACGACGAGATTTTTGGCAAGTTTTACTCAAGTATTGAATAATTCTGGCCATTACAAAGAATGGCTCAACATGCTAAATGTTCAGGCTGTTGACACATTGCAGCAAGAGGCGCGCGGGTTACCAGATACAGTGTCAGTACCGTCTGAAAGAACACTGTTAACCTGTGGTGGTCAGCTGGTGAGCAATTTTGCCATGAAGACCCTGTTGAAGTCCCGGTTGATCAACGAGGCAGCGGTGCCGGATAGTTACCGATATTGGCAGCGTGTGGTGGGTCTTTACCCTTTAACTGCCGTGCTGTTCAGGTTCGGCATACTGAGAGATCAGAAGAACCTTAAGCAACAGGGGTGGCCACCATTGGATGCACCACCTGAAGGAGACTACCAGTTTTATTCATTGAACAAATCCTCTGGGTTGGGCACCCCTATATTTCCCTTGCCGGTCAACTCACTGGGTGTTCCGTTACTCAATAGCCAACTTCGTAGTGACCTGTTGTCCCGTTATGCACCCACGGTTGCCACTCTTTCAAATCATGACTTTGATCGATTGGGAACTCCCTTAAATAATGGTTTTTCTTCGGATAACCCTGATTTCTATAGCTGGATTGATTACGGCTGGTTCAACGGTGAGGTCAGCCTAAGGCTCAATTACAGTATTTGGTTTTCTGAGCGGCCAAAGGATGGGGCTTTCGATCTATTTTCAGGCCAACTGGATGGTTTGACCTGGCGGGTACACCTGACCTTGAGCGGTAAGGTCCTGGCCTGGGACAGCATGCATAATTGTGGGTGCTGGTATCGTCTTTACCCAGCAAGAGGGTTTTCCGTTAAGGCGGAGGATGCTTTCTATCGAGAGCCCGTCTATGTGGCAGAACCCCTGACAGATTATCAAGATAAGATACTCTACTTAGAGTCTGGAACTCATCATATTCTGGCTGTCAGGGACAGAACTGAAGAGGTGGCGGGATCCGAAGAGGTGAAGGGTATTCAGGCCCGGTTGCGGCCCTACGCCGAGCTAAAGCCGTATCTCTTTGCACCGTCTGGATTGGTGTTGTCTTCTGTGCGGGCTGAACGTTGGCTATTTTGGCCTATGGGCGTGCCTAGCCCTGGTGCGATGCGAGTGGCAGGTACCCATGCCATCGCATTTTTAGGTTCTCGTCATTTTGACGACCCGTTCTTACTGGAAGATATTGGATTGGTTGAACTATCACCTATAATGCAGTGACGAAACAGCTTGGTGGTTAGCTGTGCTTAAAGTCTTTCAAAGAATCATTAATAAAATAGAGGTAGCGCATGAAAATAATAACAACGTTCTTGGCCGTAGCGGCGGTGTCCTTCACGTCATCACTGCTTGCTGGTGGCCCCCCTACTGAAGAGGGTCCTAGAGCCTATATTATTTCACCAACGGATGGTTCGACTAGTAGTAGTCCTGTCACAGTACGTTTCGGTTTATCCGGAATGGGTGTTGCCCCCGCAGGGGTTGAACGTAAAAAAACAGGCCACCACCACCTGTTAATTGATGTTGAGGAGCTACCTGATTTTAATAGTCCAATCCCCAGTGATGAGCATCACCGTCATTTTGGTGGAGGCCAAACTGAAGTGACACTTGACCTGGCACCGGGAAAACATCGTCTTCAATTACTGTTGGGGAATCACCTCCATGTGCCTCATAACTCCCCAGTTTTATCTGAACCGGTGATCATCACCGTAGAATAATTGACGATGATCAATTTACCGCCATTTGCTTAATCCAGATCAAGTTGTCGAAGTACCACTATTGGTTTAATTCACGTGGATTTTGGTACTAACCTTTTTGGAGAAGGTAAATGGAAAAGAAGAAAGCTTTATCGCTGGCAATTAGCACTGTATTAGCAGGCAGCCTGTTATTAGGCGCCGCTAGCGTTACTGCATATGAAGCCGGGGATTTTATTGTTCGTGCGGGTGCGGCAACAGTTGCTCCTGACGATGACAGTGATGCACTAGAGTTAGACGGGGCGTCTTTAGCGGGAACGGAAGCTGAAGTAGATAATGATACCCAGTTGGGGTTAACCTTCACCTATATGCTGACTAACCATATTGGTGTGGGCTTATTGGCAGCGACACCCTTTGAGCATGACCTCAAAGCTGATTTGAGTGCTCTAGACCTAGGGAAGCCTGATGCCGGCTCGGCAAAACAATTACCTCCGACTGTAACTATCCAGTATTTCCCAATGGATTCTGCTTCAAAGTTTCAACCCTATGCAGGTGTTGGGGTGAATTACACCAAATTCTTTAGTGAAGATGTGGATAGCGAGCTGGAAACGACATTAGGTGTGACCGGTGGTGATCTTGAGCTGGATGACTCCTGGGGCTGGGCTGCACAGATTGGCTTTGATTATGCGATTGATGATCACTGGTTGCTGAATGCTTCCGTTTGGTATATCGATCTTCAAACGGATGCAAAATTCAAATTTGATGGTGGCACAGTTGTTGAAGCCGACGTGGATGTTGATCCTTTGGTTTATATGATAGGTATTGGTTATAAGTTCTAATATCATCCACTCTGATGTCAGAACATAAAAAAGCCGGGCATTTGCCCGGCTTTTTTGTCTCTTAATACTTTATGTTTCTTAAGATAGGGCTTTAGTTGGCTAAAGCGCGCAACTTGTCAAAATCCAGGACTTCAATTTCTTTTTTATCCACCCTGAGCAGATCCTGTTTCTGAAAGCGGCCAAACACCCGGCTAACGGTTTCTACTGTCAGACCGAGATAGTTACCAATATCTGCCCGGGACATGGGTAGACGGAAACGAGAACCCGAGAGCTGGCGTCGAAGATTTCGATTGGAAATACTGAGTAGTAGGGTTGCTACACGTTCTTCAGCACTATTTTTACTGAGCAAAGTGATCAGGTGCTGATCATTGGTGATTTCTTTGCTCATTAGCTGGAAGAAGTGGCGTTGTAATGAGGGTATAGCAATACTCAGCTCCTGTAGCCTGGAAAAGGGGATTTCGCAGACGGCGGCAGTTTCCATCGCCAGGGCTGAGTTGGTGTAGTGGTTGTGGGCAATGCCATCCATACCGAATATTTCACCAGGAAGGTGGAATCCAGTGACCTGTTCCTGACCGTCATTACTTACGGTATAGCTTTTTACTGAGCCGCTACGGACGGCAAAAACTGATTTGAATTCTTCGCCAGCATTGTAGATATGGCGGTCTTTCTGGAGTGGTCGGCCACGCTGAACAATTTCATCCAGCTGTGCTACTTCCTTAGATTGTAGTGCCAGCGGAAGGCAGAGGGCATTCATACGGCAATCGCCGCAATTTACCTCGGTATTGTGGGGGCACTTGGCATCCATTGATGACATATCTCACCTTGATCAAGGTGGGCATTATATCGGCGATCTTGATCTAGGTCATCTTACGGAGTGATATTTTCACTCTAACTAGACAGCAGATTTTGGGTGATTTCGTGAAAATGGTTTAGTCCTTGGCTACTAATACTGAGGTTTCCCCCTTCCTCAATCATCCAGCCTTTATGACAGGCTTGCTGGAATACCTGATAAATTCTTGGGTTTTCTCCAATAAGAGGGTGGTTTTTTGGATTCGGAATTTGATGAAGACAGATAAGTTGTTCTATCAGTGCTGACACTTGGGCAGTATTATCGTTGGGGTATTTACCGCTAGAGTGAACGGGCAATTTGGTCTGGGAAAGGTATGATTGGTATACAGATTCCTTATCTGTATTTTGGTAATAACCACCGCCAATTTTACCAAGAGCACCGATACCAAGCCCGATCCAGTCCTTAATTTTGGGGTGAGAGAGTCCCCACGGGGTGTATTGCAACTTCCCCGAGTGTTTAAGCTGCAACAGTGGATGATGCTCACTCACAAAGTAACAACCGCCGATTAGGGTGTAGCCCCGTGCTGACATCAACGTAGCAAGTTGATCAAGCATAATAGGCTCGTTCATGTCATTCAGCCCATGTAGCTCGATGAACTGTGGGTGGCCAACAACAAGGCTCTCCAGCCAGTGGTACAACGTGGCTGCGTCTGAGTTACTGACATCCAATCGAAGCTGTAGTTCTTGGAATTTATATTGCGTGATCAAATCCAGAAGGGGCCAAATATGTTGAGTCTTGGGTGTAAGGGTTGCGTCAATATTTAGTAATAACGTGGTGAAGCGTAACCCCTTCATCAGCGCCAAGTTGCTTTCATTGATATCAGTAACAGAGCATTCGAACCCATACTCACTATAGATATCTTCGTCCATTTCAAAGTTACTCGCAGACAGAAAGGCGATCTCAGTGATTTCAGCTGCGTTCAGGCAGTTGAGCGGTGTTCCTCGTAACCAGGTTTTAGCTACTCGACGTTGCCCAAATTTTTGTGAGTAGAGGCTGAGTTCCTGGACGAGTAAGTGAGGGTAGTCTGAGCTAAGCCCTCCTGGAAAGTGAAGGTTGAGGGCAACAGGGGAAGCTTCCGGCTCGCACTTAAAAAGTGTATCCGGGCTGCAACGGACCAGTGGACTCAAAAATTCGGATTCGATCCCTGAGTAAACCTGAAATGTTTCGTCAGGTTTTCGAACAACTTGCATAAACACCTTGGTTACTTTGTAATTCCAGTTCTGAGCGATAAACCCTAACGCTTGCCATGCCACTGGCACATGATGTGGGTCAATTTAGCGCGGTGTTATGAATGGTTATCTTGTTGGGAAAATGAAAGTTGGTACTTAAAAATGTTGAAGTAGTGGTTAGGACACAGTTTAAAGAGGTGGCTAAAAAGGGAGTTCTACCCCCTGCCAGAGTTCCTCGAGCCTTTTATCACGACTACAACCATAACGGTAATAGTGGTAGCTGACGGGGTTTTTCTTATAATAATTCTGGTGGTATTCCTCAGCAGGATAAAATTTCTCGGCAGGGCGAATAGTGGTGGCTATCTTCCCCGTTATAACGTTACTTTCCATGAGCATTTTTAGGCTATTTTCAGCAGCCCTACGTTGATTTTCATTCAGATAAAAAATCGCACTAAGATACTGACTGCCATTGTCACAAAATTGGCCTCTGGAGTTCAGTGGGTCTATATTGACCCAAAAGACCTCTAATAATTGTTGGTAGCTTACTTTCTTCGGATCATAGCTAACTTCAACCACTTCTACATGCCCAGATCTTCCGCTGGACACATCTTGATAGCTGGGGTTCTCTAGATGGCCTCCGGTATAACCCGAAGTGGTGCTAATAACCCCCTCAAGTTTGTCGTAGGGCGGTTCCATGCACCAGAAACAACCACCACCAAAAATAGCTTTTTCTGTAGCAGCAAGAGCATTTCCAGTGAATGCCAGCGTCATCAGTATCAGAGAAATATATTTAAGCATGAGATTTCATGTCATCCGGTCAATTTATCAGGGATGACCGTTTGACCAGATGTAAGTCGTAGGGTTCAGTTGATAGTTTTTGCATTGGCTAAGGCTTGTAGAAGTGAACCTGAAAGCAGGGTGATTTATACAAATAAACTTATGTTCTAAACGTTCAGAGATACGTGATGCGGCGAACAAAGGACTTGCTTTGGGGAGTGAGTATTTCAAGGATCAAGTGGAGGCGCTGTGCGGGAGAAGGTTGAGGCCAGCAAAGATGGGAAGACCGAAGAAAAGTCTCATCTGATCCCACTAATTTACCACTTATTTTAGAAAAGGTAATAAAAGCGTTAAGCGTCTAGTCATAAATAGACTGTTCCATTAGTAAGCGCGATCGCAGTCTGATGATTATAATTTGTAGGCAAGGGGTTGGCTCGCCTTGTCTGTGGCCAGCGAGAAATATAGCGAATAGTCATTATAGTGAGACCAATCCTCTGGTCATGCCGAGTACTCTCTTCTTTGCAATGTGCAGCAACGTAATGGGTGTTTGTATGTACGATAGAAATGAAGAATATGATTATGAGACAGAACTAAAACAGATGCTGAACCTCCATGTGGGTTTCAGTGTTATCGGTCTTGTCTTTATGTTTTCGCAGATTATAAGCAACATTAGTTGAGAAACTGGCTCTCAACGCGCTAAAGCGCTTTTGTGCAGTGTTTCGATCGCGTTGTGTCCAGCCTAGCCAAAGCTCTCACGCTACATCGCCTTGTATATACAGGGTAACTTCAGAAATTATTACCACGAAGATCATCGTTAGATTTTGCCGAGAATTGGCAATGATTTTGGCGTTGTCACGAGCGTTGTCACGGGCGTTAAAGAGGGTGGGGGTAACGGTGAGTTATTTTCATTAGGTGCCTCGGCCTTTTTCTTTTGTCTTTCGTTACCACATCAAGTCATCAGGGATTTTGTAATCGGCGTAGTAATCGTCCTCATCTATTTCATCTTTACTCGCTTGGTTTTGAACGAGCACGATACTCTCATCACGTTGGCTGATCTTGTCGGCGATGACGGCTGGAACCAGTTCGTATTGGTCGTTAAGGCGTACAACAGCTATTAACCCTTTGCTTAGTTGATTATGCAGGCGGGGGGAGACATAGATTTTTTTGATTTTTGTTCCATCGGTAAATTGGTAAGCGGATTCACCACCCTGACGGTCGATGCGATTGACTTCAATCAGTTGTCTGATTTGGGCAGCAATAGCTTTGAGTTCAGCCTTAGCTTCACGTTGACGGTTAATTTCGCGGTCTCTAGCAGTTTTTTCAGCCAATGCTTTCTTTGCCAATACTTTGGCTTCATTGACTTGTGTATGCCCCTTGTGGGACTGCTTTGTCTGTTTGCGCTTCTCTTGCTCCACTTGCTTGGCTTTTTTCTTGTCGACGATACCAGCTTTGAGAAGTTGTTCTTGTAGTGATGCCATTCACTGCAGCCCTGTACGAAATTGGTAAGCCCACCATTATCAACAACAGGACATGGTGGGACAAGAAGTAGTTTATGAGGTATGCAAAGTAAGGGGTGTGAGGAGAGGGTGGTTCTTTTAGAAAAAGTAGAGCAAGTGGAATTAGCTTGCTCTACTTTGAGTGGGACATCCGGTTCTCTTAGGGACTCATAGGGAAGAGCCCAGAACAACTTTTTAAGGAGAAACTTTACTCAATGCTTTCTCAAGGTGGCTAACAGTTCGGTCAATATTATGCAGCTTGTCCAAACCAAATAAGCCAACTCTAAAGGTTCGGAAGCCTTCAGGTTCATCACACTGCAACGGAACACCAGCGGCAATCTGTAGTCCTTCTTCCAGAAACTTTTTACCGTTGTGAATTTCCATATCATCGGTGTAACTGACGACGACACCAGGGGCTTGAAAGCCTTCGGCGGCAACACTTTTGAAACCTTGGCTGGTGAGTAGCTCGCGTACTTGCCGGCCCAACTCAAGTTGCTCTTCTCTGACTTTCTCAAAACCATAGGCTTCGGTTTCTTTCATGGTATCCCTGAACTTCAACAGGGCATCGGTAGGCATAGTGGCGTGATAGGCGTGGCCACCATTTTCATAGGCTTCCATGATTTGTAGCCATTTCTTCAGGTCACAGGCAAAACTGGTGCTGGTGGTGGAATCGATCAGTTCACGGGCCTTATCGCCCAACATGACCAATGCACTACAAGGTGATGCACTCCAGCCTTTCTGTGGGGCGCTGATCAGAATGTCCACACCGCATGTCTGCATATCCACCCATAAGGTGCCAGAGGCAATACAGTCCAGCACAAACAGCCCACCAACGGAATGTATCGCATCCGCGACTTGTTTGAGGTAATCATTGGGTAAGAGCATGCCAGAGGCGGTTTCTACATGGGGTGCAAATACCATGTCTGGTTTTTCAGATTTGATCTGTGCAACTACTTTATCAATAGGTGCTGGTGCCAGTGCAGCTTGAGCTTCGGTATCCACTGGTTGAGCTTTCATGACGATAGTTTCAGAGGCGATGTTGCCTATTTCCAGAATTTGGCTCCAACGGTAGCTAAACCAACCATTGCGGATCACTAGGCACTTTTTGTTGTTGGCAAATTGTCGTGCTACAGCTTCCATACCGTAAGTGCCGCCACCGGGAACTACGGCAACAGCTTCCGCGTTGTAAACTTGTTTAAGGGTAGCCGAAATATCGTTCATCACGCCCTGAAAGGTTTGAGACATGTGGTTCAGGGAGCGATCTGTAAATACTACAGAGTATTCCAGTAGGCCATTGGGGTCGGTGTCGGGTAGTAAGCCGGGCATGGGAGACTCCTATTTCATTTATTAGTACTTAAGTTAGCCATGTTGCTAGGTATTAGTTACTAGGCATTAAAAGTTGCTATGTATTAAAAGCTGACAGGCTGTTTATTAAAAACTGACAGCTTTACCGTCTTGCTG
>CAJXWQ010000034.1 GCA_913062605.1 uncultured Cellvibrionales bacterium | reverse complement strand
AGGGCAATCTCCACAGGTAGAATACCGCCTTTGCCAAACTCCCCAATGACTGAGGTCTTATATGAATGCTCTGAACCCACAGGCACACCCTGCCTTTGAGTTTCTGCGCAGTGAGCGCATTGAATCCCTGAATATTGAAGTGGCTGAATACCGCCATCGCAACACCGGGGCACAGCATGTCCATATAACGGCCGACAATACTGAAAATGTGTTTTTAGTGGCACTGAGAACCGTGCCTAAAGATTCCACCGGTGTTGCCCATATTCTGGAACACACAGCCCTGTGCGGCAGTGAGAAATACCCGGTGCGCGACCCCTTCTTTATGATGATCCGTCGGTCGCTAAACACTTTCATGAATGCCTTTACCAGCTCTGACTGGACGGCGTACCCCTTTGCCAGCCAGAACAAAAAAGACTTCAACAATTTGCTGGATGTGTATCTGGATGCAGTGTTTTTCTCACGGCTGGATGAACTGGATTTTGCCCAGGAAGGCCACCGGGTAGAGTTTGCCGAGCCTGACAATGCGGAATCCCCGCTGGTGTACAAGGGCGTAGTGTTTAATGAGATGAAAGGCGCCATGAGTTCGGTGCCCTCCACCCTTTGGCATACCCTGTGTAAGTACCTCTACCCCACCACCACTTATCACTACAACAGTGGCGGTGACCCTGAGTGTATTCCCGACCTGACCCATAAGCAGCTAAAGGCGTTTTATCAGACGCACTACCACCCCTCCAATGCCATTTTTATGACCTACGGGGATACACCAGCAGCAGAGCTACAAGCCACGTTTGAAGAGCAGGCATTAGCGCGGTTTGAACCACTGGATGTGGAAATTTCAGTCCCTGATGAACAACGCTACCAGCAGCCCATCGCCATTGAAGAGGCTTATGCCTTTAACGAGGAAGGCAGCACGGACAATAAGACCCACATCATACTGAGCTGGTTGCTCGGCAAGGCCACTGATCTTGAAGCCAGTATGGAAGCTCACCTGCTGTGTAGCATTCTGCTGGATAACAGTGCTTCCCCATTACAGAAGGCACTGGAAACCACGGATTTGGGCACCTCACCCTCACCGCTGTGTGGACTCGACGATTCCCAGCGAGAACTGTGCTTTGTTTGCGGTATTGAAGGCAGTGAAGCGAATCGTGCTGAAGACCTTGAGCAAATGGTACTGGCGGTGCTGCAAGATGTGGCCGATAACGGTATCCCCCAAGAACAAGTAGAAGCCTCACTACACCAATTAGAGCTGCAACAGCGGGAAATTGGCGGTGACGGTTACCCCTATGGCTTACAGTTAATTTTAACGGCCCTCACCAGTGCCACTCACCGTGGTGACTCTATCGCATTACTGAATCTGGACCCCGTATTGGAGAAACTCCGCACCAATATTCAGGATCCGAACTACATTAAACAACTGGCCCGTAACCTGCTACTGAATAACCCCCACCGGGTTCGGCTGACCATGACGCCAGACACGGAACTTGCAGCCAAAAGAGACGAGGCCGAAACCGAGCGTTTGGCGGCAATTAAGGAAGGCCTGGATGATGCCGGCAAACAGGCAGTCATTGAAAAAGCCCAGGTACTGAACGAACGCCAGCAACAGAAAGATGATGAGTCTGTATTGCCCAAGGTAGGACTGGAGGATATTCCTCTGGAAATGGCTTATGTGGCAGCCTCAGAAAAATGTGAAAGCCCGCTTCCTCTGACCAGTTATGGTGCAGGCACCAATGGGCTGGTATATCAGCAAATCATTCTGCCGTTACCCGCATTTACCGAGCAGCAGCTAAACCTGCTACCCGTTTACGGTAATTGCCTGACGGAACTAGGTGTCGGCCAAAAAAATTATTTAGCGACACAGCTTTGGCAGTCTCAAATTTGTGGCGGTATCAGTGCCTATGCCAGTGCCCGTGGTATGCCGGACAACGAACAATTGCTCTCTGGCCACCTGACACTGTCTGCCAAGGGCCTTGCTCGGAATCAATCGGCAATGACCGAGCTGATGCAAGGAACACTGGAACAGGTGCGTTTTGATGAGCTACCTCGTATTCGAGAACTGATCGCTCAAACCCGTGCCAGCCGTGAAGCGAGCGTGACTGGCAGCGGCCACAGTCTGGCGATGACTGCGGCCTCCAGTGGTACCAGCCCAGGGGCTAAGCTCTCCCATCAATGGGGTGGCCTGGAAGGTATTCGGCAAATCAAACAGTTGGATACTAGCCTGGACAATAACGGCGAACTGGAAAGCCTGGCAGAACAATTGGCCGAGATACACCAGCTGATATTAACCGCTCCCCGTGAGTTTTTGGTGGTGGGCGAAGCGGAGAAATTCGCTGACTATCATCAGGCCATTCATCAACGTTTTACCCGGGAAACTAACCCTGCGTTTTCAGCCTTTGGCCAGCCTGAGCTACATCAACAGGTCGCCGAATTGTGGAAAACCAGTACCCAGGTTAATTTTTGCGCAAAATCCTATCCCACAGTCCCCATGTCACACCCGGATGCGGCTGCCCTCACTGTGTTGGGCGGGTTCCTGCGCAATGGCTACCTACATCGCGCTATCCGTGAGCAAGGTGGCGCCTATGGTGGTGGAGCTGGGCAAGATGGCAATATTGCGGCCTTCCGATTCTTCTCATACCGTGACCCCCGCATTGAAGGCACCTTGAACGATTTTGACCAGTCGCTGGCTTGGCTTCAGAATGAGAACCATGAATGGTCTCAGGTAGAACAAGCCATTCTCGGGGTAGTCAGCTCCATTGATAAACCCGGCTCACCCGCCGGTGAGGCCAAGCAAACTTTCCATGCCGAGCTTTATGGTCGTACGCGAGAAGTACGAGAACTATTCCGCAACCAAGTAAAGGCCGTCACGCTGGGAGACTTACAACGGGTTGCCGTCACCTATCTGATTGAAGATAAAGCCAGTACAGTGGTAATTACTAACCCGGATAATGCTACGGTGGCAGAGTCGCTGAAGCTAACCTCAGTGACTCTATAGGGCACTAAATAGGACACTGAAGAAATTACGCAGGAATATTTCACTGATGTTTAAAACCACAATTGAGCCCCGTTTTTCAGAAACCGATGCTCTTGGGCATATCAATCACACAGTGTTTCCCATTTGGTTTAATTTCGCACGGAAGGATCTTTATAAGCGGGTACACCCAAGCTTGGCCCTTGATGACTGGCCCGTGACAATAGGTCATTTTAATATAGATATTTTTCATCAGACACACTATGACAGCGAAGTGATAATCAACACGGGTATCACCAAGATTGGTACAAAATCATTTACTGTGGTGCATGAGGCTTGGCAGCAGGGAGCAATGGTCGCTCGTGGTGAGGCGGTGCTGGTCTGGTTTGACTACAAAGAGCAGGCAAGCTGTGCAATACCCAAGGACATTCGGGTATTGCTAGCGGAGTATTAAGTGAAAAAACTCAACCTGCGATCAAACTACAAATGAATAACGACCGGGACAACATTTACGCCACGCCACAACTGGATATTGCCGGCTTCCGGTTTGACCAAGCTGTGGCCTCAGTGTTTCCCGATATGATCAAGCGTTCAGTGCCCGGCTACGAAACCATCATCGCCATGACTGGCACGTTAGCTGAACGGTATGTGCAACCCAACAGTCGTTGCTACGACTTGGGCTGCTCTCTGGGTGCATCCACTATCGCCATGCGTCATCATATTCCGCACAAAATCGGTAAAAGTAGCGGTGAGGGTCACGGTGAGAGCAACTGTGAAATAGTGGCCGTAGACAACAGCAAAGATATGCTGAATCAGTGCCGAGCTGTTATACAAAAAGATGATGACAACAGCTCTGTGGGGCGCACTCCTGCAGAGCTTACTCCTGTGAATCTGGTCTGTGGAAATGTTCAGGATGTCCCTATTACCAATGCCAGTATGGTGGTGCTGAACTTCACCTTACAATTTATTCCCAGGGAACAACGGGCTGAACTATTACAACGTATCGCCGATGGTTTGCTACCCGGCGGTGTACTGGTACTCTCTGAAAAAGTGGCCTTTGATGACCAGCAACACCAGGAATTGATGATTGAGCTGCACCACAACTTTAAGCGAGCCAATGGTTACAGTGATTTGGAAATCAGCCAGAAACGATCGGCACTGGATGATGTGCTGATGCCAGAGACACTGGAAACTCACCGCAACCGACTCCGTAAAGCCGGGTTCAGCAGTGTTGACGTGTGGTTCCAGTGTTTTAACTTTGCCTCACTGATTGCACTTAAATAAGCTGTACTCAAATAGCCACCCCTAATAGACCGTACGAAAATGTACTCAACCAAAATACCACTTATCGACTTCTCTTCCCTGCTAACGGCCATTGCCGATGGCCCCCTAGAAGCTTGGGCAACGGTACTCCCTGAACAACTTGAGCAGGCCATGTCTGCTGAACGTTGGGGTGATCTGCCCGACTGGCAGTTGGCGCTGGAAAATCTCCCACAAATTGAGCCCTCTCAAATAGATTTGAAAGATGGCATAACGGTGGGACAAGCGAGTGATTGCGATGACAGTACTCGCCAGCAATTAAGAGAAACACTAATGGGCCTGCACCCCTGGCGGAAAGGCCCCTATGATTTATTTGGTCTGCATATCGATACTGAATGGCGCTCAGACTGGAAGTGGGATCGAGTCATACCTCACTTGGCCCCACTAAAAAACCGGTTAGTTCTGGATGTAGGTTGTGGCAATGGTTATCACTGCTGGCGGATGCTGGGAGAAGGTGCCAACCGAGTGATTGGTATTGATCCCTCCAATAAGTTTGTTCATCAATTCTATGCGATTAAACACTACGTCTCGGCCATTAAGCACGATGTAAAAGAAGTCCCTGTCGATGTACTTCCTGTAGGCATTGAACAGTTACCACCCGAGTTAAAAGCCTTTGATACGGTGTTTTCGATGGGGGTTCTCTATCATCGCCGCTCACCCATGGACCACCTGCGAGAACTGAAAGACTGCCTTCTCCCCGGTGGTCAACTGGTTCTGGAAACATTGGTCATTGAGGGCGGCTTAATTGAAAACGGAATGGGCGACGTGCTGGTACCGGAAGGGCGTTATGCGAAGATGCGTAATGTCTGGTTCCTACCGAGTGTTGAGACGCTACTTTCCTGGATGAGGAAGTGTGGGTTGAAAAACCCCCGAGTGGTGGATATCTCTAAAACCAGTATTGAAGAACAACGATCAACGGAGTGGATGCATTTTGATTCACTGCCGGACTTTTTAGACCCGAATGATGACTCCCTGACGGCTGAAGGCCATCCTGCACCAATTAGAGCGGTATTTGTGGCTGAGGCCGTGATGTTTTAGTCACACCCCTATTAGTCATCCAGTTCAATAAGAGGCGTATCCAGCCCAAACTCAGCATGGATTTGGGCACACCAGAGGTTGAGGCGGCCTGAAGAGAGTTCTGGCTGCTGGTCTTCATCGAGCGCCAGCCCCATAAATAGTTTCTTTCTTGCTACTTCAGACCCTAATGTAATTTCTGCTTTTGACGCATCGTAGTCATAGCCTTCTGTGGGCCAATAGCCAATGATTTTATCTGTGGTTTTGATCACCACATCATGCAGCATACCCATAGCATCCAGAAAAAAATCACCATAGCCAAATTGGTCTCCCAATCCGACAAAAGCCACGGTTTTTCCCGCAAAATTGATGGCTTCCACATCATCCCAGAAGTCTTCCCAATCGGACTGAATCTGACCAAAGTCCCAGGTGGGTATACCGAGAATGAGTTTGTCGTAATCGAGGAACTCAAGCTGTGTGACATCACCTATATCATGAATATCCACCACATCTTCACCCAATCGCTTAGCAATGCGCTGAGCGATAGATTCTGTGTTTCCCTCATCACTACCAAAGAACAAACCGATTTTGGACACTTCAATTTTCGACACCATAGCCTCAAGCTTTTAAGCGGGTGAACATCTACTGCTAAATAAAGGTACTGATAAAAAAAGATGCTGCAAAAAACAGCAGCGCGGATTCTCCCAGCTCTGCTGTCATGCTGCAACATTCAGCCGTTTAAAAACTGATTCAACACAAGGGAAAAAGTGGGCAAAGAAAAAGACACAAAGGAAACGATGTTTGATTTTTAAGTGGCGGTTAAAAAAATCGGCTGATTTGTAACTGGATATAGTCGTCTCGACTAAACGAATACAAGGGTTCATCTGACTCGGCATTGGTTATAGCGCGAACCCGCAACTCCACAACGACACTATCACCAAAACGTCTCTCGGCCTCGATATTAAAAAATGTTTCAGAGGTCTCATCATCTACCACGACACCTGCTAGCAGCGCTGTGTCCTGGGTGTCATTCAATGACCATCTGCCGCCAACAAAAAGGTCGTTATCGGCAATAGTAATGGGTTCCTTTGAAGATCTATCGTCGTACTGATACTCCATCAGAAAACCAATGTCAGCATTACTTTCATACACTTGATAAAACGTATATTCAAAGCCACCAACTGCCGCCATAAACGACTCGTCATAGCCGTCTCTGACAATGGTTTCCAATTTCCAAAGCCAGGCATCTTTGGTGTATTGCACATCAACCCCCAGTTGATCTATCTGATCGTAGAAGGGAGTTAATCGTTGACCATTGGGCGAAACCTCTAATCGTGGTTCACGATTGGTACCGTGGAAATAGTAGACACCCACATCCACATCGCCAAAGTAATGGCTGTATCGCAGGGCCAAATCCATATGCTTTTCCTCAGCACCGGACTCATATTCAGCATCATCCCAATCTACAGGTAAGGGAGCACGAAAACGGCCATCTTGGCCGGGGAAAGTACGCTCTCGAAAATAGGGTAACAAATAGAAGTTCAGCAGCCCCCAATCCTGTTGTAAGGCGAGATTGACCATCGGCTGACCCAGCTTATCTTCCTGATCGATATCTTCCACTAAGTCTGTCTGATTAATAATATCAACTAGATGGACGGACTCGGTTACACCCCAGAAGACCTTATTAACGCCCACAAGTAATTCGAAATCGACACCGTCATAGGCCGACCCTTCGAAGGCCCTCCCTTCATAAGCCCAGTAAGCCTCACGCAAATCCATATGGGTTCTTTCGTCATCATTTTCATCCCAGCGGGCGAAGGGAATAAAGGATGCCCGCTGATCACCTTCTTCACTGCGCCATCGCACTTCCCATTCACCAGATACAGAGACCTCGGCATCACTGCTATTCTGTTCTGGCCAGAGTGCATTCTGAGAAAACCCTCTTAGCTGCAATGCGGTATTACCGGATAAATCCCATTCGGAATCACTGGCTACAGCCACGCCACAGCCGACCAAAAGCACAACCAAACTAAGGAGAAATTGACGAAAAAAGTCTTTCACTATGCCTACCTCAGGCGGGACAACCGTCCTTTAACAAAATCGTTATCGGTTAAGCCAACACCAAATTTATATTCACCGTAGACCAGATCTGTACTCTTCTTTGTCTGCATATTTTTCATCACTAAGCGATGGGAACGCCAGTAGGCATCAGCATATTTACGATAGTCCTCAAACCTTAGCTCTTTAAGCAAACTGTCGCGTCGATCATAGAACTCGATTTTACGGATTTGATAATCCGTGGTGTCTACCCATGAAATCTGTTTGGTATAACCTGAATTTTCATAACGAGGAAAACGCTCAACCACATCACATTGCAATTCACCGCAAGCCTCCTCTCTCAAGTACTTGTAATTAAACTTGTTGAGCTCACTGGCGGTAAAGTCTTCAAAAGCAAACTCTGAACCCACAAAGGGCCCGGACTTGTTTCTTGATGAAATTCGCTTCACTCGCTTCAACGCTGGCAAATAAAGCCACTGGTCATCCGGATCAAGCATTTTGGCATGGGAAAGCAATGCGGTGCCCTCGATATCTCTGGGTGTAGAGAACAAGATGAGACTTTTATCACCGACCGATTCGTCGGGTACTTCCAGGGTTGTAAACCGCATGCTACGAGTCGATTCCTGACCAGCAGCATTACGTAGTACCATAGTCATTTTCGCTTCGCTATCACCGAAACCTCGATCTGAGCGATCAGATCTAGCGGCAATTTCAAAGCCTTTCACTTCCTCAGGTGTTTTCTCTTCAACACTTTTCTCTTCAACAATGGCCGCCAGTGCGAAAGAAGTAAGCAGCTGGGAAAAACTGACAATACTCACCACAAATAAAAGTGTGGCACTAAAAATATTTCGTTGTTTCATTTTATTCACCTTTTATTTCCCTATGACAATATCAAGCCTTATAGGTCACACCTTATAAAGACTCTGGCACAGATTGAGTATCACCTGTGGGTACAGAACTCTTATCCTTTTCCATAACCAGTAAAAGTGCTGGGAGAAACAGAAAGTCGAGCAACAGAGCAAATAGAATCGACATAATTGTCATCAATCCCATATCAACATTCAACTTGAAGGCTGAAGTTGTTAGCACCAGAAAACCTACAACTAAAATAATTGTATTGACGACAATAGCCATGCCTACATTGCGATAAGCATATCTTATGGAGTCCTCTGCAGAGAGGCCTTTCTCATTCCTGGCGCGTACATATTTAGAAAGAAAATGCACCGTATCATCCACGATAATCCCCAGTGAAATGGAAGCCACAGTAGCAACAGAAAACCCTACTTCTCCTATAAGTAATGCCCAGGCGCCAAATGTCATCAGTAACGGCAAACCATTGGGAATCATACTCAACATCCCCAAGCGGAAACTACGCAGTGCCACAATCATGATTAAGGCAATAGCAAAGATTGCAGCAATTGTTCCTGTAATCATATTCTGCACATTACGATCGGTAATATAGGTAAACATAACCTGTGCACTGGTAGGCTGCGCCTGCATATATTCAGGCCAGTTTTCAGCCATCCATTGACGTGAACTGGCAAGAAAAGCTTTGGTCTCACTGGTGGTGGCTTTGTGCAGCATAGCGGTTACACGCGTGGCAGACTTATCTACATTAATGCGGTCATTCAAGTCCAACCCATAGGGCAAAGACAGCTCGTATAACAATAGATACTGTGCCGACAATTCACGATTATCTGGAATACGATAAAAACTCTGATCATCGCCGTGCATGTTTTTGTTCAGACGCTTCATAATGTCTGAGATGGAGTACACATGTATCACCTCAGATTGAGAACGTAAGAATACCGCAAACTTTTCAAGGTTATCCAGATACTCAGGTTCACTAATCCCACCAGAATTAAGTGCAGGTACAGAGAACTCAATGGGGTATAGACCAAAGTGCTTCAGTGCCTGATCCGAGTCGGTGCGGAACTCTACACTCTCATCAAAATACTCAACCCATTGATCGTTAAAGGTAATTGTTGGGATAAAGGCTATGAAAGCAAGAACCACAACGCTAATACCCACCAATAACTTGCGATAGTTTGCAATAACGAAGTTGGCTAACCGCGTCATCATTGCTTGCGACCATTCAGCTTCATGCGCCTCTTTCACCTTAACCGGCAATAAGCTCATCAAAGCCGGCAACAATGTGATGGAGAACAACCATGCAGCACCGATACCCACCGCTGTAATATTACCGAGGTGCCAAAATGGTGGGGAGTCAGAAAAATTCAGAGAAAGAAAACCTACAATAGTTGTCACCGATGTAATGGTGACGGGCATAAAGTTCAGGCGCACAGCTTCTGGGATCGCTTTAACTTTTGTGAGGCCTTCACGCATCAGCCCTCGCAAGGAAATCAAAATATGAATAGAGTCCGCTACTGCCAAGGTAAGAATAACGGTGGTAGCACTCATGGAAATTGGTGTAAGTTTTACACCAAAGAATCCTGCTATTCCCATACCTACAATGGTTGAGAAGGCAATGACCAGTAGAATTGAAACCGTACCGGCAAATGAACGGAGAATCAGCCAGGCCATTACCAATATCACCAGAAACATCAGCGGCATCAGTGTTCCTGCATCCATTTGCCCTACTTCAGAGAAAGTATTGTTGAGCATGGAAACACCGGTCAATGAGATATTGATACCACTAAAGTCCGTTTCGATGCGATCACGTAGTGCTCTCGCAGCGTTGACGGCTTCAGGCACTTCCATCAGGCTTTTTTCCGGGTACTGCAAAACCACATTGATGGCGGTAACTCCACCAGAAGGTGTTACCAACTGGTTAACCAGAAGCGGCTCATCTATCGAAATTTTCTTACGAGAGAGCAATTCAGCTGGTGTCAGGTCTTTTGCATCAATAACCAGATCTTCAACAATCAGGTCATCTTCAATGGCCTTGGTATACTGAAAGTTACTGACAGAATCTACGCGAATTGCATAGGGAATCTTCCAAGCTTCCGATGTCAGCGCTTCTACGGCAGCCAATGTGTTGTTGGTAAAGGCCGTATCACCCTCATTCTCTGGCTCAATAACAAACAAGATATTGTCATTTTTGGTATAGGTCGCCTGCAAATTCTCGAATGCTGCTAATTCCGGGTTTTCATCAGAAAAGAATGTTCTGTAGTTTGCGGCAAACTCCAGTTTCGACATACCAGCGCCAGCGCCAAAAGTCATCACGACAACGCCGATCAGCACCAACCAGCGAAATTGAATAACGCCCCTTGTCAGCTTTGCAGAGAATCGATCTATCGCTTCAAAATAGCGGTCCATGAGATTACCTCAGATTATTAATTACCAATTGGTCATAAATATGTCAAAAAAATGTAGCTAATCGCTACCTATAATAAACCTCACCCCAATACGATCGGGTCATATCAAACAGTTATGCCCAAGAACTCAACACGTCTTCTAGCACATAGCTAATATGGTCAGTATTGGAAAATCCTTTTACGGTGGCAGCAAGCCCTGCTAACGTCACCATTAACACCGCGGCTAATCGATCTGGCTCTTGCTTAATGGTGATTTCACCATCACGTTGGGCTCTATCAATCAGATCAGTTAGAAATCTCTGCTTCATGGCATAACTCTGATCAATCATTTGTTTAACTTCCTGATCATGAGGAGCCATCTCAACCAATGCATTAACCACCATACAGCCTTCACCTTCAATGCATTTGGTGGTTATTTCATTGAGTAAAGAACGTAGATTGGCCATGGGAGAATCATGTAAATAAGCACTAGCTGCTACCTCTTTAAATGATTGCTCCATATAATATTTTAGTGACTTCAAAAATAATTGGTGTTTGTCACCAAAAGCCTGATACAAACTTCCCTTATGCAGCCCTGTTGCTGAACACAAATCTTTTAATGAAGTACCTTCATAACCCTGATTCCAAAACGTGTTCATGACCGCGTCAAGCACCCGGTCTTCTTCAAATTCTCGGGGTCTACCTACACTTTTTTGTTGATTGGTTGAATTCAACGTATCATCCAATTTATTACCATGCGGTCAAATATACGCCTCAACCTGATTACTTGTCTAGTTTTTAATTAGAACAAACGAAATTAAAGCCGACTCAACTGATAGCGACTCTGGTAGATTCTTTATAGGTGATAGAAAAACACAGCTATTTTATAAACTGGTAAGCAGGTGGATCAGGAAAAAATTGGGCACAAAAACCCTTCGGAAACATCGTGGTCTTTGTGCTTCTTTGACCATCGGTTTACATGGCCAATTCAAATTGAAAAACTCTAAATTTTTTGCCCAGATTTATCGAAGTGCTCACTGAGCCCCTCTTCTTTCCCATCCTTGTATGTGGCTCGAGATTTCAGCTGGCCATTTGTATGGAAATACTCTGCGAGCCCATCCTCTTGCCCATTCTTATAATTGATCCTGAAGTGTAGACGACCATTTCTATAGAAAGACTCTTCCAGACCATCTTTTTTCCCTTCCTTATAGTGAATCCTCAAAGCCAACAGGCGATTTAGAGTGTAATATTTTACGACAACGCCATTAACTGGCTTACTGGTTCTCGTTACATAGCTAACGCCGTATTTTATGAAGGTTTCTCTTTGATGAATTTCTTTTGCAATGACGGTTGTTGCGTTAAACGCGAGAAAAACCCATAAGACTACAAGATATTTTTTCATATGAAAGATCGCCACCAAGAAAGTGAGTGTTATTAGTCTGTTATAACTTCGTTGTAAGAACTCACCGTGTTAAAGCGAATACTTCGCAGTCAAAATGAGACAACCAAGATTTAGAAAATACCAGCGCATCATCATACCCCACAGGACACGCAAGTATAAACAGCGATTTTTCTATCCTTAGGCAGATCTAAAACGACAAAACCCCCGGAATACGGAGGTTTTGGGATACGACCAAGTAGTAAAATGGCGCACTCGGAAGGATTGACTTGTAAAAGTCTTAAGACTTTTACAACCCTATGGGCTTCGCCGCTATGCGGCTCGATCCAAACTCGTGGTCCGAGTTTGTCGAACCTGAGAAGATTCTTATCTGCCTCCAAATACCACAAACAAAAAACCCGGCACAAGGCCGGGTTTTCTTATTTGGCGCACTCGGAAGGATTCGAACCTTCGACCGCTCGGTTCGTAGCCGAGTACTCTATCCAGCTGAGCTACGAGTGCGTAAGGGCGCGTAATATATGAAAGTGAACGTATGTAGTCAAGCCGAAAAACCATAATACCGACAATTGATTTGGCCCAACCAACATTGACAGGAACATAGAGAGCCATAAGTATATAGGTATAGTGCGTGAATACACCCTAGAACTATAACCAGCCGCCTTTGGCATAGAGGTAACAAACGATGGTACGTATAGCTATCAACGGTTACGGCCGCATTGGCCGCAACATTCTAAAGGCTTTTTATGAGCGACCTGAGCTAAAAGAGAAAATTGAAATTGTTGCAATTAATGACCGGGGTGATGTCTCTATCAACGCACATCTAACCCAATATGACAGTGTTCATGGCCGCTTCGGCCAAGTGGTGAATCACGATAAGCAGTCGCTGATTATTGGCAATGATCACATCAAGGTACTTTCGGAGTCAGACCCCACCAAGCTTCCATGGCATAAACTGAAGGTTGACGTAGTTTTTGAGTGCACCGGCGCATTTACCGAACGAGACAAGGCTGCTGGACACCTTGAGGCAGGCGCTCAAAAAGTCCTGGTATCTGCCCCAGGAAAAAATATGGATGCCACCGTGGTTTTTGGTATTAATGACCATACGCTGGCACCAGATCATAAAATTGTCTCCAATGCCTCATGCACCACTAACTGCCTGGCACCTGTCGTTAAACTATTACATGATGCAGTGGGTATTGAGTCAGGCTTTATGACCACAATACACGCCTATACTAATGATCAGCACTTGACCGATGTATATCACTCCGACCTCTACAGAGCACGTTCTGCCACTCAGTCAATGATTCCCACCCAAACGGGTGCCGCAAAGGCTATTGGGCTCGTACTCCCGGAACTAGCAGGTAAATTAGATGGTATGGCTGTGCGCGTACCTACCGCCAACGTATCTCTGGTTGATTTAACCATCGTGACAAAACGTGAAACAACTGTGGAAGAGATAAATACCATCATGCAAGAGGCTGCATTGCACAACCTTAGGGGTATTCTTGGCTATACCGAACAGCCCCTAGTCTCCATAGATTTCAATCATACGACCTACTCCAGTATCTTTGATGCCTCTCATACCCGTGTGCAAGGAAACCTCGTAAAAGTCCTCTCCTGGTACGATAACGAGTGGGGGTTTTCAAACCGTATGCTGGATACCTGCCTGGCACTTACATAGAGCTCTGCAGGCACCAAAATACTGCATAAACATAGAATTATTGATACCCTATGGCACCGCCAAATCAGGGGTATTGGAAAGGGCCGAGACTAAACCTTCTGAATGACTCTGCAGGTAATATTATGTGTAGCCAGTGGTATGCCCTGGATAAGATTCCTCTACCTTTCATATACTTGAATCAGCAACGGATTAGGAGTTCACATAATTGACATTCAATAGTTCCGGACCCTCCCCTACTAGCCTGCCCGCATGGCATGAGCTGCTGAATTTAAAAGAATCGATCCTAGAACAAAGTATTCTTGAGTTATTCAATAAGAACCCAGCTCGAAGCAAGCAGCTTTCTATTCAACATGACGAACTCTTTTTAGACTACTCCAAAAACCTGGTCAATGATCAAGTGATGTCATCTCTGCTGGCACTGGCAGATCAATCTGCGTTAAGTGATCACACCAAGGCCATATTTGCAGGAGAACTTGTTAACACGACAGAGCAAAAGGCCGCATTGCACCCGGCATTGAGGGGGAAAGCTGAGGACAATTACGTCCTAAATGGAATGCCTGTACATGAGCAAGTCAAACAGTCATTGAGCCAAGTCTCCTCTATCAGCGATCAAATACGTCAGGGTAAGTGGCTAGGCTCCACAGGAAAAGCAGTAACTGATGTTATTCACCTGGGTGTTGGTGGCTCAGAACTTGGCCCGAGAATGGCCTGTCAGGCCCTTCAGGCATACGCCCACCCCGATCTCAAGATACACTTTGTATCTAATGCCGATGGCGCAGAAATACTCACAACAGTCAAAAGCCTAAACCCTGAGACTACCCTAATTATTATTGCCAGTAAGTCCTTTACCACTGAAGAGACGATGCTTAACGCCCATTCGGCTATAAACTGGTTAGAAGAGAATCTAGGACTATCACAAGCGCAATCATCCACACACGTGATTGGAATAACGGCTAATCGTGAAAATGCACTAGCTTTTGGTATAGATCCATCACAGATCTTAGAATTTCAGGAATGGGTGGGTGGCCGCTATTCTTTATGGTCAAGTATAGGACTACCTATTGCCATTTCTATTGGCTACAAAAACTTCGAAGCTATGCTCGATGGTGCACGAGAAATGGATATCCATTTTAAGACGACACCTTTCGAAAGAAATATGCCTGTAATTTTAGCCTTGTTAGGTATCTGGTATAGCAATTTTCTTAATACACAGACTATTGCAGTAATTCCCTATTGTGAAAGGCTCACGCTGCTTCCAGACTACCTACAACAACTGGATATGGAAAGTAATGGGAAATCAGTGTCACTCAATGGCGAGTCTGTAAACTACACGACAGCACCTATCTTATGGGGACAAACAGGTACCGATGGACAACATGCCTTTTTCCAGCTCCTTCATCAGGGTTCACACCTAGTCCCCATAGATTTCATAGCCGCTGTAAATGACCCGCTCAGTAATGAAAAGCACCACAACTTTTTACTCAACAACCTGCTTGCTCAAGCCGCAGCTTTGATGACTGGTCGAGGTGATAAAAGTACACCAACACATAAGCTCTACCCAGGTAACAAACCATCAAATATCCTATTGGTGAACGAACTTTCACCCAAAAACTTTGGTGCTCTTGTCGCACTCTATGAACACAAAGTATTTGTTCAGGGAAGTATTTGGAACATCAATTCATATGATCAGTGGGGCGTCGAACTCGGAAAGCAATTGACTCACAAACTAACATCTGACGGCAATGTATCAATCAAGGAATTTGATGGCTCCACTCAGCAGCTATCTGAGTATATTCACCAACATACCATGCTATCCAGCGACAAAAGTTAAACTATCTTAACAACCGTCTTCATGAGGCACTCATAAACAGAGAGCCTCTCAACGCCCCTCTGTCCCATTTATGATAGATGGTTGAAGCTATATGTCCATATGGCTGTGCCGGAAAAAACATCATCTATCCAATTTGAAAATAGGCATAAAAAAAGGCCCTTACGGGCCTTTTTTATCGTTCCATTTATTCCTGGAACTTACCTTAGCTACAGCAGGTGCAATGCTATTTTATGGCACCTGCTGTCAACTTAAGGCGTATCACAAATGGTGATTTATTTAGCATCACCAAAGATGAACTTAGGCTTACAGATATAAGCCAGTGCTGGCATTAGGAACAGTGCACTTAGCGCTGATACTGTCAACCAAAGGCCAATCAACATACCCATTTCCGCTTGGAAGCGAAGGGATGAGAATAGCCATACACAAACACTAGCAATCAGTACAAATGCCGTTACAAGTACACCACGACCAGCGCAGTGTAATGATGCAGAGATAGCCTCAAGTGGCGTTTTACCTGCCTTCACTTCATTTGCAATCCGGTCACAAATATACAAAGCGTAATCCACACCGAGACCAATACCCAGCGCGGCCACCGGTACAGTATTGATGTTCATACCAATATTTTGCCAAGACATGAATGCAAAGGTAACAAGGTTTGCCAGTACAACTGGAACCATAAAGAACATACCAGCAATACTAGACCTGTACACAATGATACACATCATCACCAAGATGAAGAGAGCCAGCGCAATAGACTGTATCTGTCCGGACAGGATCACTTCGTTCACCGCAGCGATTACACCAATAGTA
>CAJXWQ010000033.1 GCA_913062605.1 uncultured Cellvibrionales bacterium | reverse complement strand
ACCTGCGCCAGCCTTTGATCGAAAAACTGCTCTGGACACTAGTCAATCCGCTATAGGTAATCAGCTAAATGAATATCATTTTTTCACTAGCCAAGGGCAACCAAAAAAGCTTAGCGAGTACCGGGGTAAACCGCTGGTCATTAGCCTAATTTACACCTCTTGCTTCCATATCTGCCCTACCACGACCAAACATCTTGATAAGGTGATGGGTAAGGCACAATCTGTTCTCGGAGAAGACAGCTTTAATGTTGTCACTATCGGTTTTGATTCAGATAACGATACAGCCGATGCCATGCGAATTTTCGCCAAACAGCAGTCAGTCAATGAAGACAACTGGGATTTCCTAGCCACTGATAAAGAAACTATTCTCCAATTTTCTAAACAGCTTGGCTTCCAGTTTTTCCCCTCACCCAATGGCTTTGACCATCTGGTTCAAACCACCCTGCTAGATGAACATGGGGTCGTCAATCGCCAAGTCTATGGAATCCAGTTTGAAACTCCACACCTTGTGGAGCCACTTAAGCAACTGGTTTTTGGTGAAAAGGCAGATCAATCACTTTTTCAACAAATTACTGACAAGGTTCGTCTATTTTGCACCGTGTACGACCCCTATTCCGACTCTTATAAATTTGATTACTCAATTTTTGTCGGGCTCTTTATTGGACTCACCATCGGCGGATTGATGATAATTCTCTTTCTCAGAGAGTGGCGTTACACTAATGTGGCGCGAAACAAGTAATACTCATGGGTAAAATGTAGTGATAAAAATTTTCGAGCGTTTAACGCTCAGCCTGTTCCAGTTTCTGGAAAGTACCTTTAACCAAATTTTTGGTGAGCGCTGGAATCCCTGGTATCAGCTAGGAGCTCTCTCTTTTTACTTTTTCTGGATAGTAACGGTAACCGGTCTTTATCTGTTTATCTTTTTTGATACCAGCATCAGTGGTGCCTTTGAATCCATGGAGGCCGTCACCCATAACCAATGGTTTGCCGGTGGCATTATGCGCAGTTTGCACCGCTATGCATCAGATGCCATGGCAATAACGGTTACCCTTCATTTACTACGAGAATTTAGTCTTGGGCGCTTCCGTGGAGCACGCTGGTTTTCCTGGTTCAGTGGCGTCCCGTTACTATGGCTGTTATTTGCATCTGCAATTGGTGGGTACTGGCTAGTTTGGGATCAGCTTGCTCAATATATCTCTGAAATAACCACTGAGTGGTTTGGCTGGCTGCCGTTTATCGGTGATTCACTGGCGCGTAATTTTGTTTCAAACCAAACCCTGAGTGACCGCTTTTTTTCACTTCTGGTCTTTATGCATATTGCCATTCCGCTATTTCTACTAGTGGGTATGTTTATTCATATCAAGCGGATTAAGTTGGCAAAAACTAGCCCTCCCAAAGGCCTTGCTCGCGGGACTCTTGCCGGTTTGATCCTACTGTCACTGATCAAACCTGCTGTCAGCATGGACAAGGCCGACATGTCGGTCTCGGTCACAGCTATTGACTTGGACTGGGTGTACATGAATGTTTACCCACTCCTGGACAGCTGGGGCTATGGTGCAGTCTGGGCATTACTGGTGGGGCTTTCCGGGTTTCTAGCGGTTCTCCCATGGCTATCCCCTGATAAGAAAAAAGCCATGCGCCCTGCTGAGGTCAACCCCGATAACTGCAATGGCTGTAGCTGGTGTTATCAGGACTGTCCTTTTGAAGCCATCACCATGATTGACCATGAATATAAAAAGGGACAAATGCAGGCTCAGGTTGATCCAGACTTGTGCACGGCCTGTGGCATCTGTGCCGGTTCTTGTCCATCGGCAACACCGTTCAGGCATGTTGATGAACTGATTTCCGGTATTGAAATACCCGACTTCTCAATAGAGCATCTACGACAAGAAACACATAAAAAATTGGACTCACTCTCTGGCAATCAACGTTTGGTGGTATTTGGCTGTGATCATGCGCTCGATACAGATGCAGTCGCAGATGAACAAACAGCGGTTATCACCCTACCCTGCGCCGGTCTACTTCCCCCCTCCTTTGCCGACTACATTTCACGACAACCGGAAGTAGATGGAGTGATGGTCAGTGGCTGCTGTAGTGAAGACTGCTACTTCCGTAAAGGTACTGAATGGACGGAACAACGTTTTCATCGTGAACGGCTGCCACACCTTCGCACCAAAGCCGGGAAGCAAAAAGTGAAGCTATTCTGGGCGGGTCCAAGGGAAGAAGAAAAACTGCACACGGCTCTGACTAAATATCGCGCCGAGCTGGCTTTTCATAAGGCGGAAGAAACGGAGGGAGCTGGCTTTGATTAATTGGAAATTCTGGATTGGCCAAGCACTTTGTTACAGTCTGTTTCTCGCATTTATTGGATACTTCTCCAATTCGCCGACATACCAACGCTTTCCTGACAATCAGGCAATGATTAAGCTCAGCTTGCGTCATGCAGGCAAAATTCTTGGTGAATGTCGAGAACGCAGTGAAGCAGAGCTGGCTCAGTTACCGCCCAATATGCGTATTAGCAAAATCTGTCCACGTGAACGCTCACCATTACAGTTGGATTTACTGATTAATGATGAAATGATTTATAGCAAGGAGCTAGCACCTCGAGGCATACATGGGGATAGCCTATCTTCGGTGTACTTCCGATTGCCAGTAAACTCGGGAGAAATTAACCTCAAAGTACGGATGAAAGATCACATAGACCAGAAAAACTACCCTTACCAACTAGAGAAAACCTTGCAGTTGTCTCCCGCTCAGGTTCTTGTGATTGATTTTGATGCAAATGAAGGCAGCTTTATTCTTTTATAAAGAACCGTTGCCTCAAGATTTTCTGTATTAGTATTTTGAGCCATTTGTTCAATGTTGGTTTTGACCAGTAATGGCGTCACCCACCGGAGCTGTGCTGAAGAAAGCGTTGTAGCATCTCAAAGGTACCCAGTGTTAAAACAAAAATGATAATGAAATAGATGATACTACGGCTTTTGAAGGGTGCTCCCCGTCGAGCCTCCAACTGACGCAACAACCAGTCAGAAAACAGGTAGAGAGAAATAGCGACCAGCGTAAAAAGGACAATTTCCACAACAAACTCCAAACAAAAGCTACAAACAAGAAGTGTATTTCACAGATATACTCTGCCATTACACCGTTAACCATGTCTATGATCAATAAATGATGAGAAATGAGCAACAGCAACACTCACCCGAACACAATCAAAAACTTCTAGCACGCTATGTCATGATAGTGCTGGTGGCGACATTGATTATCAACTGTCTCAGCGCCTACATTCGCCATATGGAAGCCGGGCTTGGTTGTGATAACTGGCCCATCTGTTATGGAGATATTGGAAAATATGTCTCCCCCAGTGATCAAGCTGAAATTGCCCAAAAAGCATTGGCACCCACAGAAGTAGCCAAGCAGATGCATCGCACCATTGCCACGTTGCTAGTGATCGGCGTATTACTGCTGGTTAACCAGAGCCGTAAACCCGGAGCCATGCAGGGAGTAAGCCGCTATCTGCCCTATTTGTTACTGGCAGTACTGTTGCTGCTCTCTGTCATTGGGCCTGCCAGCTACCTGAAAACTATGCCAGCCATTGCGGTAGTCAATTTGGCAGGGGGATTAGCCCTGTTAGCGATGTCTTGGTGGATGTGGCTTCAATTTAACGGTAAAAACCGTACAGAGGCCCCATCCTGGCTTAAAAGACTCATCCTGTCAGGCTGGCTACTACTGATGCTTCAAATCCTCCTTGGCTCGTGGGTCAGTGCCAATTATGCAGGTCTGGCTTGTAGTGAACTGCTGACTTGTAATCCCCCCGCAGAATACACATCAGATGGATCTGGTAGCTTCTGGTATTTTCGACAGCTCACACTGGATACCGAGGGCCGTATCCTTTTTGACGACAGCAGTATCGTGATTCACCTTATCCATCGTGCTGGCGCCATTATCACTGGTCTAATTTTATTGATTGGAGCTCTGTTCTCACTACGATACCGAGTAAAAACGGCTATCTGCCTTGCTGTATTGGTCCTGCTCCAATTACTGCTGGGAGCTAGTGGCGTACTATTATCACTACCCATTATGGTAATCATGGCACACAACCTAATAGCTGCACTTCTCTTGATGGCTGTCATGGCCCTTAACTATCAACTCGTTCAGGCTAAGTAATATGCACAACACTTCTCATCAATACGATGAACATCCCCATAACCGACAAATAGCCCTTTGGCTAATACTCTGTGCTGGTGTCATTTTTGCCATGATTTTACTAGGAGGAGTCACCCGCCTAACCCACTCAGGGTTATCTATGGTTGAGTGGAAACCATTGATAGGTATTATCCCTCCTCTTACAGATATGGAGTGGCAGACTACGTTTGAAAAATATCAACAATACCCTGAGTACCAAAAAGTTAATAAAGGCATGAGTGTTGGTGAATTTAAGTCGATATTTATGTTCGAATATCTACACCGGGTTCTTGGACGTTTAATCGGTGTCATATTCCTGCTGCCCTTCCTGTTTTTCTACTTCACCAAACGTATTCAATCTGGTTTAACACCCAAATTAATGGTGATGTTTGTCCTGGGGGGCCTACAGGGGCTACTTGGCTGGTATATGGTAAAAAGTGGCCTGGTAGATAACCCCAGAGTTAGCCAATACCGGCTTACTGCCCACCTTGGCGCGGCTGTCATTATTTACGCCTACATTCTCTGGGTTGCCTTTGGCTTGCTGTCTGTCAACTCATCATCCTCTTCGAATGAGAAGGGTTTCAAACGCTTTGCCTATACACTGAGCGGACTCTTATTTTTGATGATTCTCTCTGGTGGTTTAGTGGCGGGTACTCGGGCAGGTTTTGCCTATCCGACATTCCCGTTGATGGGAGACTCGTTTATACCACCGGGACTTTTCAACACAGACCCTGCATGGCTGGCTATTTTTGAAGATATCACGACAGTTCAATTTAACCATCGTATCTTTGCCTATGTGTTATTTGCTTTGATTTTGGGCTTTTCTTTCAAAATTCTAAGAAGTGGTATTCCAGGTAAACTTCGCACAGGAACACACTGCCTAATAGCACTATTACTGACTCAGGTAACACTCGGTATTTCAACATTACTGCTGCACGTACCGGTCACTTTAGCCGCCGCTCACCAAGGTGGAGCAATTGCGCTGTTTACAGCATCACTGTTTGTTAGCCGCTGCTTGAGTAATGACAGTGTGGCAACCACTCAAGCAACCCGGACTTTCACTTGAATCGATTACTCGTACTACTTGTCGCCATTGGCCTGATACTTGGCGCCGTTATGGGCTCTAATTATCTAAAATCAACACTCAAGCAACAGCTGCCTATCATAGAGACATTGGGTGGGGATTTTTCCCTGCCGAGCACAGAAGGACGCTCAATTAAGCTTTCAGATTTTCAGGGCAAAGTGGTCTTACTCAATTTTGGCTTTACTAGTTGTCCGGATGTTTGTCCTACAGTACTTGCCAAAATCAGGGTATTACTGGAAACACTTGGCGATCAGGGCAATGACATTCAGCCCCTGTTTGTCACCATTGACCCAGCCCGGGATTCCATTGATAAATTAAGTGACTACCTACCCTATTTTCACCCCTCAATTATCGGCTTGCGCGGTAATAAAGAAGCATTAGCCGAAGTCGCTGACCTCTACAAAGTGCTCTACCAGAAGGAAGTACTCGATTCAGAATTGGACTACGGGTTTTTACACAATGATCATATCTACCTGATAGACCAGCAGGGACAGGTCAGGGCCATGTACTCTGGGTCAGTAAAACCGGAAACTATTGTTAAAGAAATTAAAACGCTGCTCTAATCCAACTAAGAACCTGTCTGCTAATAACCGAACTGTTAATAACCGAATAAGGCCCAACTAGGACACCACAGTGAATAGCGATACATACAACCTTAAGGCTATTAATCCGGCAGCAAAAAAACTGGCACTTGGCTGGATCTGGCTGGGTGTTTACTCTCTCATTGCAGCAGGCATTCTGGCCATATTGTTGGCTTTGTCGAGAACCCCCGCCATTAAAGAAATGATGCCTGGAAGCAATTTTTTTAAGGTAGCTCTAGTCGTTCATGTAGATTTATCAGTACTGATCTGGTTCCTGGCCGGTGCCGGAATACTCTGGGCGGTATTTGGCATACACCGTGAGTCATTTTGGAGTAAAGCGGCCTTCTGGTTGGCAGTAATTGGCACCGTCATTATCAGTATCTCTCCTTTCCTTGGTGCCACCCAACCACTGATGAATAACTATGTACCCGTGATCTTGCAACCCTGGTTCTTTTACGGACTTTTGGTTATGACGGCGGGGTTAGTGATCCAGGCAATTGGCTTTATGGTAACCAATACGCCACGCTTAAACAGTTCTGAGGGAACGGAGACCCTACGTTTTGCCCTGTATCTAGCAGCACTATCCGTTCTAATTGCTGTCATCTGTGTTGCTGTCTCTTACGCCAGAATACCTGAGACCATAGGCGGAGAATTCTATTACGACCTGTTATTCTGGGGTGGTGGCCACATACACCAGTTCGTCAACACGGTATTGCTCCTGGTTGCCTGGGTGATGCTTTCTGCTGCCTGTGGTAATGATTTGCGGATGAGCCCCCGTCTTGGTGTTTTACTCTTTTTACTTGTCGTTCTACCTATAGCATTGGTTCCCTGGCTGTACAGTTACAAGATTGAGTCCAGTGAACATATATTAGGCTTTACTCAATTGATGAGAAAAGGTGGCTTGGCCTCTATCCCCATTGGCTTATTAGTCTTTCTAAGCACCTTCCGATTTACTAAATTAAGTGATGAACAAAAACCACTCCGAGCAGCACTGATCAGCTCCATTACACTGTTTGCTGGTGGCGGGATTCTTGGCTTTATGATTATGGGCTCCAACACCATTATTCCTGCCCATTACCATGGTTCAATCGTTGGTGTGACCATGGCCGTCATGGGTGTCGTCTTTCTGTTGCTGCCCCGCCTGGGCCGCCCCATCAAACATTTAAAATTGGCCTATTGGATGCCCTGGTTATACGGTGCTGGTCAACTGATGCATATTACTGCGCTGGCCTGGTCTGGAGGGCACGGTGTTAAACGTAAGGCTGCAGGGCAAGCTCAAGGTCTTGAAGGACTTCAAGAAGTCATTGGTATGGCTTTTATGGGTGTCGGAGGGTTAATCGCCGTTTTAGGTGGCGTATTGTTCCTTTTCATTGTCATCAGTGCATTGATTAAAAAATCAGACCCATTAACAACGCATCCCCAAACTGGCGGTGCTTGATCACAATCAAGCATTTTTTACGCCCCATCCATTATCCTTCTGTTAAAATATCTCGCTGATTGACCGGCTTTTTAGGTTTTACATTCTTTTTTATCCCATGGTTGGAGTATTGATATGAAAAAACTGATCGGAACTACTATAAAAGTAGCGATGGCGGTAACGCTACTCACTGCAGGCGGACAAGTAATGGCTGCTGGTGATGCAGCAGCAGGAAAGGCTAAAGCAGCGACCTGTGCTGGCTGCCATGGTGCTAATGGCATCAGTGGCAATGATTTGTGGCCAAACCTTGCAGGTCAAAAGGCCGGTTACCTCTCGAAGCAAATTAAGGCTTTTCGTGACGGGCAACGCAATGACCCAATGATGTCCTCCATGGTAAAAGCGTTATCTGATCAAGATGCTGATAATCTGGGTGCTTACTACGCCGAGATGAAATAAAAATCGGCTAAGACCTAACAAAACCTGTTGTACCTATTTCTTGTGAAAATTGCGTATAACAGGTTTTTTTATGGAAGAAATTACTGGCAATTAAGTTTGCTTAAAAAGGTACGAATTTATCTTAAAAATACGTCTGCAGCATTCGGTTTGATTAATAGAAAGTATTATTGATGGAGAATGTTACTCATAGTTAGCTAGTGCTTTTCGATCAAGCACTGTCACCTCTTTACCTTTCATGTCGATAACCCCTTCTTCCTTCAGCCGGTGAACAATCCGTGAAAATGTTTCCGGCTGAATAGCCAACTGGCCTGCAATAAGGCGCTTGGCCACGGGGAGATCAAACTGAGGGTATTCAGAATCAGACCCCACTATTTGGGTCATCAAATAACGAACTACCCGGTGAGTAGAATTTTTCAGCGACAAGACCTCAATTTCATTGAGCCTCATCCGCAACCGTCGGCTGAGATCGCCTAACAGAACTAGGCTAAGGTCAGGACTGCTTTTCAGCAGCGTCATATAATCTATATTCGAAAAGCTGAACAACTCAGCCGGCTCTACCGCTTGGGCAGAGACGGGATACATCGTCTGCGCACTAAACATAAGCGCTTCAGCAAATGTCTGATTTGACGGTACCAGCTCGATAATTTTTTCGGTTCCATCTGGCAATGTACGAAACAGTTTCATACAGCCAGAAACAACGAAATAAAAGTGCCGGGCTTCTTCATTTTGCTGAAAAAGAAATTCACCTTTTCCTACACTGAGAACCCGAGTTCCACGCATCAACTTCGCCAGGTCTGAGTCTGACAATGCGGAAAACAAATGGTGTTTTCTAAGTAGCTGGCCGTGTATTTTCTGGAACTGCATAGCGTCTTCTTTTTTTAGCATTCCCATCAATGAGCCCTCAATTCTATAGCCACATACCTTTCAATACCAGATATGGTGGAATTGCATTGCTGGATTCACTACACAACCTGTAGTCAGGTTTTGTAGTCACAGATCATCAAGACTAGGTGAAACACCTAAAAACCCAATTGATGATTATCAAGAGGGGGAAATAAAGCAGTGAAAAAAAGCCCGGTAGTTATACCGGGCTTTTTGATCGACGAAGAATAATTAATCGACAAATAACCTGGCATTTCTGAACAGCCGCATCCACGCACCATCTTCCTGCCAATCATCAGGATGCCAGGAGTTGGTGACAGCACGGAATACCCGCTCAGGGTGAGGCATCATAATTGTTGCACGCCCATCCGCACTGGTGACACCGGTGATACCCATCGGGGAGCCATTGGGATTAGCGGGATAAACTTCTGTTGCATCATGGAAATTATCCAGATAACGAAGAGATACCCCTCTTGAGGCACTAAACGCCTGAGCATCACTATCACTGACGAACTCAGCCCTACCCTCACCGTGAGCTACGGCAATCGGCATATATGACCCAACCATCCCATTCAAGAGTACCGAAGGGCTTGGCTCAACACGAACAAGAGAGAAACGCGCTTCAAACTGTTCAGATAAATTCCGCACAAAACGTGGCCAGTGTTCAGCACCTGGGATCAAGGGTTTTAGGTTAGATAGCATTTGGCAACCATTACAAACCCCAAGGGTAAAAGAATCGTTGCGATGAAAAAACTGCTGGAATTTCTCACGAATCCTGGCATTAAACAAAATAGTCTTAGCCCAACCCTCACCGGCACCCAGCACATCGCCGTAAGAAAAACCGCCACAAGCAACAAGTCCTTTAAAATCGTCCAGACCTATACGACCGCTGAGAAGATCACTCATATGAACATCGACTGAGTCAAAACCCGCTCGATCAAATGCTGCCGCCATCTCGACCTGACCGTTAACGCCTTGTTCACGGAGAATCGCAATGCGTGGGCGAATACCTCGAGCAATATAAGGTGCTGCAATATTGTCATTTATATCAAAAGTTAGACCAACACTCAGGCCTGGATCCTCAAGAAAAAGTCCATCAAATTCCTGTCGTGCACATTGGGCATTATCTCGCTGAGCTTGAATTTGATAACTGGTTTCACTCCACCGGCGCAATAATTCAACACAGCTGTGACTATAGAGACGAGCGCCATCTTGATGGATTTCTATACTTTCAGAATTATTGAGTGTCGCTACTGGGCTAACAGGGATACCAACTGCAGAAAACCGGGTTTTAATCCCATCAGCTTTATCTGTTGCCACTTGGATAACGGCACCCAATTCTTCATTAAAGAGTAGCGATAATGCATCGCCAGGCTGCTCGTCCAGGCTAATATCAAGCCCCACATGCCCAGCAAAGGACATCTCCACTAAAGTGGTGAACAAGCCACCATCGGAACGATCATGGTAGGCAATAATGTCGCCAGCACTATTAGCTGACTGAATAATATCGAAAAATGCTTTTAGCTTATCCGCACTAACCACATCAGGGGTTACATCGCCCATCTGGTTATAGACTTGAGCCAAAATAGAACCGCCAAGCCGGTTCTGATTTTCCCCAAGATCAATATAGAGAAGTACAGTATTACCCTTATCTGTTCGTAGCTGTGGTGTCAGTGTTTTTCGTACATCCTGAACAGGTGAGAAAGCTGTAATAACCAGGGACAACGGTGATGTGACAGCTTTATCCTCACCATCCTTTTCCCAGGCTGTACGCATAGACATCGAGTCCTTACCCACAGGAATGGTAATCCCCAATTGAGGGCACAGCTCCATACCTACTGCTTCCACCGTTCGAAAGAGCTTTTCATCTTCACCCGGATGACCCGCAGCACACATCCAATTAGCTGAGAGTTTAATGTCTGACAGTTGTCCAATACTGCTCGCAGCGATATTGGTTATTGCCTCACCAATGGCCATTCGCCCGGATGCAGGTCCATCCAAAAGAGCAAGTGGCGTGCGCTCACCCATGGCCATCGATTCACCAGCGTAACTATCATAACCAACGGTAGTCACCGCACAATCAGCAACAGGCACTTGCCAGGGACCCACCATCTGATCCCTCACAACTGTTCCAGTAATACTGCGGTCACCAATGGTGATAAGAAAGCTTTTGCTACTCACTGACGGGTGCTGTATGACCCGCCCAATCGCCTCATCTAAGACGATACCAGACCAGTCAAATGCCTGAGTCTTAGGGCGGTAAGCCTCCGCTTCACGATGCATTTTAGGTGGCTTACCAAAAAGTACTGACATCGGTAAATCTACAGGCTTGGCATCAAAGTGTCGGTCATTGAGCAACAGATGTTTCTCAGCAATAGACTTACCCACGACGGCATAGGGGCAACGTTCACGCTCACAAATAGCCTCAAACCGAGCTAAATCTTCGGGCTTTACCGCCATCACATAACGTTCTTGTGCTTCATTACACCAAATGGCTAAGGGAGACATTCCCGGCTCATCATTGGGCACTTGTCGCAATTCAAAGTGCGCACCACAACCGCCATCCTTAGCCAACTCAGGAAAGGCATTGGATAGCCCGCCAGCACCCACATCATGAATGAACGCAAGAGGATTCTCGTTCCCCAGCTGCCAACACTGATCTATCACTTCCTGAGAACGGCGCTCCATTTCCGGGTTTTGCCGTTGTACTGAAGCAAAATCAAGGTCTTCAGCACTGGACCCAGAGGCCATCGAGGAGGCCGCGCCGCCACCCAAACCAATCAACATCGCAGGACCGCCCAGTACAATCAGGTGACAACCCGGGGCAAACTCATGTTGTTCAATATGCTCTTCACGAATATTGCCGTAACCGCCAGCAATCATAATGGGCTTATGATAACCCCGTCGTTCACCATCGAAATCCTGCTCAAAGGTTCGGAAGTAACCACAGAGATTGGGACGACCAAATTCATTATTAAATGCCGCACCACCCACTGGCGCTTCGACCATGATATCCAATGCCGTCACAATCCGATCTGGCTTGCCATAATTCTGTTCCCAGGGCTGAGTCAGTTCCGGGAGATTCAAATTTGAAACAGAGAAGCCTGTCAGACCCACTTTTGGCTTAGACCCTCTACCGACAGCGCCCTCATCACGAATTTCACCGCCAGAGCCTGTACCTGCGCCTGAAAATGGGGCTATGGCTGTAGGGTGGTTGTGGGTCTCCACCTTCATAAGAATGTGTATTGGTTCTTGGGCGTAACCGTAGACCTTATTCACTGGATCAGGAAAAAAACGGCCAGCCTCACTGCCTGTAATCACAGACGCATTATCATCATAAGCAGACAGTACATTTTCTCCCCCCTGCTCATGAGTATTTCTAATCATCCCAAACAGCGATATATCCTGATCTTTACCATCGAGTGTCCAGGAAGCGTTAAAGATTTTGTGGCGACAGTGCTCGGAATTTGCCTGAGCAAACATCATCAACTCAACATCGGTTGGATTTCGACCCAGTTCGGTGAAACTGGCCAGCAAATAATCAATCTCGTCATCAGCCAGTGCCAACCCCAGCGTGATATTGGCTTTCTCCAGTGCTGGCCTACCCTTTTTAAGTGTATCTATATGGGTCATCGGCTCAGGTTCATGATGGGAAAATAATTTTTCAGCATCAGCAACATCTGTAAATACAGCTTCCACCATCCGGTCATACAACAGCGCTTCGACCTGCTGGTGGTGCTCTTTTATGATAGTGCCTTGTATGTAATAGGCGATGCCTCGCTCCAAACGAAGTACCGATGCCAAGCCTGCATTGTGGGCAATGTCAGTGGCCTTGCTTGACCAAGGAGAAATAGTGCCCGGACGAGGCACCACTAGAAGCATCTCACCCTCAGGCACTTCAATATTGTCCAGTGAACTACTTGTCAGAGGCCCATTAGAAAGAGCCCCATTGGTATGAGGCCCATAGCTCAGTAGCGCCTTAAGTGTCGTTGACTCCACATCTGACAAATCACCATCTGCTTCCACAAAATGCACAAACTCAGCGTAAACCCCCTCTATACATGGCTCGATAGTCTTCAGGGAGGAAAAGAGTTTTTGTTTTCTAAACTCAGAAAGCGCCGGGGCACCACGCAAAATCAGCATCTTGAAATAGCTCTCGTCAGGCAAGATTGGAGGCCGGTTATTGTACTGGAATTGATCACAACACGTCATGGTCTGAAGACACTCATTTAGCCACTGGTCAACTGTAATATCAGGCAGGTCAGAAAATGGTTGAACCCCCTTACATCTGTCTCTAATCTAGATATCCTGAATAAGCCCGTTTATTTCTTTGGAAAGGCGACTGATGTGAACAACAATCATCAAGATCGTTTTAAGTGATTCCCTGAATCTGGCTTTTTGATTGGACAATAGTATGCGTGGGTTTTATTTTCATTTTAAAAAGACGACGAAGCGCATCGCCCTATGTATATTGCTTTTTGTCTTTGCCCTGACCCTATCCACCAGCCGCGCCCCAACCACACTCGAAGAAGTTCTCAACAGCAATGAACTACGCATTCTGACTCTAATGGGCTCTACAACTTACTTTAAAAATGCCAAAGGTGAAGATGGCTTTGAGTATCTTTTAGCCAAAGCATTCGCCAACTCACTCGGTGTTAAGCTGAAAGTAACACCGATGACATCACTCAGTGGCGTCCTTTTGGCCGTGGGTGGACCATTGGGTCATCTTGCTGCTGCTGGCCTGACAATGACCCCTGAACGACAGGAAAGGCTGCGTTTTACCCAGCCCTACTATCACGTCACACAAACACTCATCTATCGAAATGGCTCCAAACGTCCTAAAACTGTAGAAGATCTCTACGGAGGTCAGTTACTCGTGATTCAAAATAGCTCCCACAGTGAACGACTCTCCGAATTAAAACTTGAATACCCTGACCTTCAATGGCAGACAATGGAAGGCGTAGAAATGCTTGACCTCATGGCGATGGTACATTCAGGCGAAGCTGACTATGCAGTCGTCGATTCAACATCCTACCTAGTGGACCGAAGTATCTACCCCAAGGCTCGAGCTGCATTTGATATCTCAGAACCACAGCCTGTGGCCTGGGCATTTCCCTTTCATGGTGATGAGTCATTAATTGATGCCGCTAATGCATTTTTAAAAGACTTTGAAAAAAGTGGAACACTGGAGGCACTAAAAAAACAGTCTCTAAATCAAACCAGTGGTTTCAATTTAGCGGGCTCACAACTTTTCCTCCATCGAATCAATACTCGATTGCCTAAATATGAAGAAATGCTTAAAGACATTGCCAAAGAATACGCTATTGACTGGCACCTATTGGCAGCCATCGCCTATCAAGAATCACACTGGAACCCCAAAGCTACCTCACCCACCGGGGTGAGAGGGCTGATGATGCTGACATTACCCACCGCTAAAGAAATGGGTGTATCCAATCGCCTCGACCCCAAGCAAAGCTTGGAAGGCGGTGCCAAGTACTTCCTGAAAACAAAATCACGTCTGCCCGCAGGCATTACTGGTCCAGACCGCACATTACTGGCTATGGCTGCCTACAACGTGGGTATGGGACATCTAGAAGATGCAAGGGTATTAACGGATAGAGATAGAAGGAATCCCAATTTGTGGGAGGAAGTAAAAAAATCTCTCCCTTTATTACAACAGAAAAAATATTTTTCTACGGTTCGCCATGGCTACGCCAGGGGCCAGGAGCCTGTAGGCTATGTTAAGAATATCCTTCATTACCAAGCGATTTTAAAATGGAGTTCACTGGAAACCCAGCGTCGTCTTGAACGAGAACAAAACCTGGAGCTACCTAACTCCAGTGACTGGAACCCCAATTCACTTCTTTCATTGTAGCTCTTACTTTAGCGCTAAAATTTTCTTGTCTTTAATTACTTAGTTTTAATGGCTTGAGACTTAAAATTAATTAACGCTTTTTACGAAAAAATTCACTGATTAACTGGCCACACTCTTTAGCTAAAACCCCACCCACCACTTCAACTTTATGATTGTAGTGCGTCATGTCAGTTAAACGTAATTGGCTTTCCACTGCACCGGCTCTCGGTTCCAGGGCACCGTAAATGACTCGACCCACCCTCGCGTGCAGTATTGCGCCAACACACATGGTGCAAGGTTCAATGGTGACGTAGAGTGTTGTCTCAGGCAGTCGATAGTTTTCTAGTCGAGAGGCGGCATCGCGTAATGCCATAACTTCTGCGTGCGCCGTGGGGTCACAAGTACTGATAGGCTGATTCCACCCTTCACCAATCGCGACACCATCTTTAACCAGTACAGCACCGACAGGGACCTCACCAGCGGCCCCAGCCTGATCAGCCAAGAGTAACGCCTTAGCCATCCACTCCCTATCAATTGGGGTATAACCTTTACCTTTCATCTTGGGGAAGCTCGTTCATTACTTGAGAAAGGATGTTTTAAACAAGAACTAATTTAAAACTCATGAAAAACACCTGATAAGTACATAGTCAAATCTATTGAATCTTATCCATTTCTTCACGCTGCTGGTCAACAGTCTCTTGTAGAAAACCTTCGATAGCCTGTACTTTATCTACTTCTCGCTGGTAAATAACCTCTGGTCGGCCATCATTATTGGGGGTTTTCTTGCTATCAATAAACACAACGTAAATGAGTCCAAGAACTGCCGTGGCTAGCAATAAATATTTCATTTTTTGCTCCTCAGAAAAGCTATCTATACAGGGGTTCGCCAACGTATAACACTGCATAAAATAAACCCGCAGCGGAAAACCTAAATAACGTTAAACCCTATTCCCATTCAATTGTAGCGGGCGGCTTACTGGACACATCGTAGGCCACACGAGAAATACCGGGGATTTCATTGATGATCCGATTAGACACTTTTTCCAGTAATTCGTAGGGCAAATGAGCCCAACGTGCCGTCATAAAGTCGATAGTTTCTACTGCTCGTAATGCCACGACATATTCATAGCGACGGGCATCACCCACCACGCCCACTGATTTTACCGGGAGAAATACCACAAAAGCCTGACTGGTCTTGTGATACCAACCCGAGTTATGCAGTTCCTCAATAAAAATAGCATCGGCCTCACGCAGAAGATTGGCATATTCTTTCTTTACTTCACCTAAAATTCTTACGCCTAGTCCTGGACCAGGAAATGGATGACGGTAAACCATGTCATAGGGTAGCCCCAACTCAAGGCCAACTTTCCGCACTTCATCTTTAAATAATTCACGTAGGGGTTCTACCAACCCCATGTTCATTTCTTCTGGCAACCCGCCCACGTTATGGTGAGACTTAATGACATGGGCCTTGCCCGTTTTTGCAGCGGCAGACTCAATCACATCGGGATAGATAGTCCCCTGAGCCAACCATTTCACATCTTGTATCGCAGTCGCTTCCTTATCGAAGACATCAATAAATATTTTACCAATAATCTTACGTTTTAACTCTGGATCATTCTCACCCTCTAGAGCATCTAGAAATAAGGCCTCAGCATCTGCACGAATAACCTTAACCCCCATGTTTTCGGCGAACATGTCCATGACCTGATCACCTTCATTTTTCCGTAATAAGCCATTGTCTACGAACACACAGGTTAGCTGATCACCGATGGCTTTATGTAACAGTGCTGCTACAACTGAAGAGTCAACACCGCCAGATAAACCAAGTAATACTTTGTTATCTCCAACCTGATCTCGTACTCGGCCAATTGCATCCTCAATAATATGGGCTGGTGTCCACAGTGCCTCACAACTACAAATCTCCAACACAAAGTGCTCAAAAATACGTACGCCCTGTAGGGTATGAGTCACCTCTGGGTGAAACTGAATACCATAGAAATTTTTATCGGCACAGAACATACCGGCAATAGGGCAAGAATCCGTTGAGGCCATCACCTCAAAGTTATCGGGCATCACGGTGACTTTATCGCCATGGCTCATCCACACATCGAGCAACGCACCTTTGTCATGATCCACATGATCCACCACATCGTGCAACAACCGGCTATTTCCATGCACTTTGACCCGAGCATAACCAAACTCATGTAAATTGGAGCCTTCTACTTTCCCACCCAGCTGCTCAGACATTGTTTGCATGCCGTAACAGATACCCAATACCGGCACACCTAATTCGAAGACCACCTGTGGCGCTCTAGGTGACTCACCTGCAGTCACAGACTCTGGCCCACCGGCCAAAATAATACCCTTAGGGTTATATTCACGGATTTCTGCCTCGGACATATCAAAGGCCCTTATTTCCGAGTAGACGCCCACTTCCCTCACCCGCCGAGCGATGAGTTGTGTGTACTGGGAACCGAAGTCAAGAATAAGAATTTTTTGTGAATGGATATCAGTAGTCATAACGAACCATTTGTCGTGTAAAAGGTGAAATCTAAAGGGGCTGCAATCTGCAGCCCCTGTTAACTATTTAATGGCCAACTTATATTCTGGCCTCCACCACTGAACATTACCGACGAGGGTAATTGGGCGACTCTTTAGTAATAGACACATCGTGAACGTGGCTCTCGCCCATACCCGCTGAAGTGACCCTCACAAAGTTTGGTTTGGTTCGGAGGGTTTCAATATCCGTGCTACCGGTATAGCCCATGGAAGAACAAACACCACCCATCATCTGGTGAATAATAGCGGATACAGCCCCTTTATAAGGTACGCGCCCTTCAACACCCTCTGGAACCAGTTTTTCAGCACCTTGACTGGCATCCTGAAAATAACGATCACTGGACCCCATGGTTTGTGACATGGCACCCATAGAACCCATACCACGATAAGACTTATAGGTTCTCCCTTGGTACAACTCAATTTCACCCGGAGCCTCTTCAGTCCCAGCAAACATAGAACCCATCATCACCGAATGCGCACCTGCAGCCAACGCTTTAGCAATATCGCCGGAGTAGCG
>CAJXWQ010000032.1 GCA_913062605.1 uncultured Cellvibrionales bacterium | reverse complement strand
CCCTTATTACAATAAGCCAACACAAGAAGGGCTTTACCTTCACCATAAGGTGATTGCTGAGGCCGTGGATATTCCACAGGTTCTCTATAATGTTCCGGGCCGAACTGCCTGTGATATGCTGCCCGACACCGTCGCTCGCTTGTCTGAAATCCCCAATATTATTGGTATTAAAGATGCCACAGGTGATTTGGGGCGGGCTCGTGAATTGATTGATATCTGTCCTGAAAGTTTTGCCATTTACTCCGGTGATGACGGTACGGCATTGGAGTTTATATTGATGGGTGGCCACGGTGATATATCGGTGACAGCCAATGTTGCCCCCCAGTTGATGGCAGAAATGTGCCGTTTGGCATTGAATGGAGAGTCTGAAAAGGCACGAGAAATTAATGCCCGCCTTAATCCGGTGCATGATGCCATGTTTGTTGAGTCGAATCCCATTCCTGTGAAATGGGCCGTTGCTGAGATGGGGTTAATGCAGAGAGCGATTCGTCTACCATTGACTGAATTAACTCCCCATTATCATGCGCAGGTGCGTGAAGCTTTAGAGCAAGCGGGCCTGTTGAGTAAGTAGCAAAAAGAAATTAGTCGGAGTGCGACAAATGATGTCCAAGACGAAATTAATGGTTGTGATTGCAGCGGTGTTGTCTATTGCTGGCTGTGGCCAGAATATGATTCGCAACCACAGTAATGATTATCTGGATGCAGAAGAAATACCTCCGATGGTTATTCCTGATGACAAGGATAAAACAGCAGTAGGGCAATTATATGCTGTGCCTGAGATTGCCCAGCTAGGTGACATGCCAGAGACATTTGATACTCCCAGGCCGCAGCCATTGTCAGAGAATTTGTTCGAGGAAACGGTTGCCATTCAGACATTTGGTGATAAGCACTGGATTGCTATCAACAAACCTCCCGCTGAAGTCTGGCCGCGGGTTCGTAATGTTTTGACACGCGGTGGTGTTCCTACAGAGAACATAGATGCGCAAAGCGGTCTGCTGGAAACGGGTTGGTTGCAGTTCAAGGATGAGGCGAATCAAAGCCACCGTTTTCGATTTACCATCGCTCCGGGAGTGGGGGTTAAGAGTACAGAAATATGGTTAGTCCATATGCAAGTAACGCAAGGTGAAGAGGCAAAAGCGGGCGATTGGCCGGAAACCTCTGTTAGTGAAGCGAGAGATAACGAGTTTACTCAGATGTTGGCTGATGCTCTGGTGAATGATATTAGCAGTGGTAGTGTGTCTCTTCTTGCCCAGAATATAGGAGGTGAATCCAGGGTCGATGTAGTAATACCTGAAGAAGACGCTCCTTATATATCTATGGATCTTAACTACGACCGCGCTTGGGCCTCGGTTATTCATTCATTATCCCTTGGTGGGTTTTCGGTCGTGGATAAAAATCGATCAGCAGGAACAGTGATGGTTGAGTTTGATGATAGCCCCGTCGTGCATGAAGACAATACATTGGTTGGGGTTATTACCTCTTTGTTTGAAGGTGATGAGGAAGAGCAGGCAGCCCTTCAATATCAGGTTCGGTTGATTCAGAACGAACAGGTAGTAGAGGTGCACATTAACGATAGACAGAATGGTAGCTTGGATCGTTTGTACGCCACCAAGTTACTGAAAGTGATACGCGGTAATTTGTCCTGATTGATGCGTTTTACCTCATTGGGCAGTGGTAGTAAGGGCAACGCTACCGTTGTGGCGTGTGGTGATACGCTTATTCTGATTGACTGCGGTTTTTCTGTCAGGGAAACCGAGAAACGTCTTGCCAGGTTGGGGCTCGAAGCAGAAGACTTCACTGCTATTCTCGTCACTCATGAACATTCTGACCATATCCGTGGCGTTCTGTCACTGGCAAGAAAATATCAGTTAACGGTGATGATGACCGCCGGTACTTGCAAGACACTGAAGGAGCTCTCAGGAGTTGATCTCAAGCTGATCAGCAGTCACGCTGAGTTCAAGGTGGGTGGTTTGGAGGTTGTGCCTGTCCCTGTTCCCCATGATGCGAGAGAACCTGTTCAGTATGTCCTGAGAGGTGCTGGCATATCGCTAGGTATCCTCACAGATTTGGGCAGTATTACACCCCATGTAATGGACAGCTATCGCTATTGTGATGGTTTGTTGTTGGAAGCCAACCACGATACAACGATGTTAGCCAATGGTCCTTACCCTCCAGTATTAAAAAATCGGGTGGGTGGTGACTGGGGGCACCTGAATAACCATCAAGCACTTCATCTGCTACATAACGTTGAGCTCAAGCAATTACAGCAATTGGTACTTGGTCATATTAGCCAGCAGAACAATTCTCTCGAACTTGTGAGAGAAACCCTTGTTGAAAAAGTCATGTCGGACATCAATCACCAGCAGACATCTATCCATTATGCAACTCAGGAGCAGGGTGTTATCTGGCACCAATTGCAGGCTGGGTAACGGCATTTATTGCTCTTATCTCAAGCTGTTAGGGGTCTAGCAGAGATGTTCGCTAAAGAATCGAGTGATGACTGATTATCCAAAATTAGTTTTTAATCTTGCTAGGTTGTCCACAATTACACTAATAACTTTATGGAAATATTCGAAATGCTCTGTAAGTCATTGATATTTCCAGCTGGCATTTGTAACACTTTGATTTATAAGGATATTACTGTAGTGGTTAAAAAGTAACCATTTTGTTTGTGGTGCCTAATAGAGTGGTCTTGATCGAGTTTTATGAAAGATACACACAAAGTTATCCACAGATTTTGTGGGTAACTCTTGGCGAGATAAATAAATAAAATGTCAACCAAATAGATGCTGGAGCGTTTACTTTCCACAGTGAGTAGGTAGTTTGATTGAATCGCTGACCTGCTTGGCTAACAACTGACCATCGGCACAGAAGAGTTGGTCATTATTTTCGAGGTTGACCACGGCGGAGTGAGGGAGAAAAAGTAGGGGCTTGATTTCAATCAGGTTGTTTTGGTTCAGGTTGATATGTGTAAGGCCGGTAAAAATTTCCAGTCCTGTCAGCTCTGCAATACCACCATTTGAGCAGTTGAGGTGGGTGAGCTGATCGGCACTGGTCACCTGCCGATCAAAAATGGCCTGATCAATACAGGATTTGAGTGCAGGGTCAGGCATATTATAGTTAGTAAATAGGACAGGCGGATCAAATACCGGGTGTTCGTTCAGAGTAAAGATATAACCGTCACAGCCCGTCAGCATAAAGGCGGTGAGAATAAGTAAAGTTTGTAGATGGTTTTTCATAAGACTGTGAACCATTTTTTTGAATTTGGTAAAACGGCTTGCAAAGATTTTAGCTTTCACCAGAATAAGGATTAAGCCGTTTATATTATTATAGGGTGTTAGCACTCATAACGTTATTCAAGTGTTCATTAAGAGGATATGACATGAAGAAGTTCCTAATAGCAGTAGTTATTTTTGGGTTGGCAGGGTGTATGTCAACGGACCCTTATACAGGACAACAGCAAGTCAGTAATACCGCTAAAGGTGCTGGGATTGGAGCTGTTACTGGAGCCCTTATTGGTGTGGCTACCGCTAGTGATGAAGACCGTGGAAAAGGCGCGCTCATTGGTGCCGCATCCGGGGCTGCTGTTGGTGGTGGCATTGGCTTTTATATGGACCGCCAGGAGGCTGCTTTAAGGGCCAAGCTAGAAGGTACAGGTGTTCGAGTGGTGCGTGAGGGCGATAATATTCGCTTAGTGATGCCGGGTAATATTACGTTTGGTGTTGATCGGTACGAGGTTCGTCCAGAGTTTTACAGTACGCTTGAATCAGTGGCTATCGTATTGAAAGAGTTCGACAAGACCAATGTCCGGGTTGCAGGTCATACTGACTCTACAGGTAGCTCTGAATACAATCAGACGCTCAGTGAGCGCCGGGCAGGTAGTGTCAGCCAGCTGCTCATTAGCTATGGGATTATGAGTGGTCGTATATGGGCGACAGGGTATGGATCACGTTATTCCATTGCAAGCAACGACACAGCGTCGGGACGCCAAGCCAATCGTCGAGTGGAGCTGGAACTTGTGCCCACGCAGTAATGACATAGATAACGTAGTGCTTCTTGGTCGGCCCGGGTGTGAATCTCGGGCCGAACTTCTTTCTGTTGTGCTCAATTTACCGACCATATCTTCTGACGATGTTTCAGGCCTAAGGCGTGGTTTTGTACTCGTGGTCGATCACACCGGATTGTCTCTGCAGCAATTAGGTATCAAGGTGCCCGGCCCGGTACGCTGTGACTTTACAGAAGGGGCTGTAAGGCATCGTCGTTTATACGGCGGTGGGAAAGGGCAGGATATTGCTAAAGCTGTTGGCCTTAGTCACAAGGGGTTTAAGCCACTGGTTCTGGATTTAACGGCAGGCCTTGGTCGTGATGGTTTTGTGCTGAGTACACTTGGTGCGACTGTTCAGATGATTGAAAGGCATCCTGTGGTTTTGGCGCTACTTCAGGATGGATTGACCAGAGCTCAGCAGGCGGCAGTTGCTGACCCTGAGCTGGAGGAAGTGCTGGCTCGGATATCTGTGCTTGGTTTAGACGGCAAGGATTATCTGGAGCAATTATTAGAAGAACATCGTCCAGATGTGGTCTATCTTGATCCCATGTTTCCGCCGAGAGGAAAATCTAGCAAGGTGAAAAAAGAAATGCAGCTATTTCACCAGTTAGTCGGTGTGGATTCAGACGCATCAGAACTTCTACCATTGGCTTTCGAAAGAGCACGCTACCGAGTGGTTGTGAAGCGTCCGGCACACGCACCTTTTTTGGCCGAGAGTAAGCCCAGTTACAGTTTGAAGGGAAAATCTACACGGTTTGATGTTTATTCAGTACAGAAGCTTCCTTAGTTATTAACATGTGTACCCCACCGATAGTGGGTGTTGATATAGCGATGGTAGTGAATAATAGAATAACCACGCGGGCTAAAAAAGTGTAATTCCTGGGGAACCCCGACAGAGTGTAGTACCTTGTAAAAAGGCTACTTTGGGACTCGGTGACCATCCACCAATCAAATGAGCCCTCGGCATATTTAATGATTGCGGCCATTTTAGAAGGACTTCTGTTGGGCAACAATCGAGATGGTTGATGGCTATGTCTGATTTTTAATGGAATAAAATGGTCAAGTATTATTTATCAACAGCCTTTCCAGTATTCTTTGATATATGGCGCTAAGCGTTTCTAAATCTTCGATTAGGACACATTCGTCAACTTTATGGATAGTGGCATTGACCGGCCCAAGCTCTACGACCTGGCTACCGTGGGGGGCAATAAATCGGCCATCAGAGGTGCCGCCGGCAGTAGATAGCTCAGTCTCTAGCCCGGTAATATCACAAATACTTGAAACTGTAGCCTCAACCAAGGCACCTTCCGGGGTTAGGAAAGGTAGACCGCTAAGATTCCAGTTGAGCTCATAGTTGAGGCCATGTCTCTTCAGGATTTCTTCAGTGCGAGATTTTAACTGATCAGCAGTGACCTCTGTCGAGAAGCGGAAGTTGAACAAAATCTTTGCTTCGCCGGGAATAACATTGGTCGCCCCGGTGCCGCTATTTACGTTGGAAATTTGAAAGCTGGTAGCAGGAAAGAATTGATTTCCCTCATCCCAGTTTTCAGTTGAAAGTTCTGCTAATGCCGGGGCAACTTTATGGATAGGGTTATCTGCCAAGTGGGGGTAGGCTACGTGCCCTTGCACACCGTTGACAGTGAGCTCGCCACCAAGTGACCCGCGACGGCCATTTTTGACGACATCACCTATTTGTGAAGTGCTTGATGGTTCTCCCACCAGGCACCATTCTGGAATGGCATTTTGTGCCACTAGCCACTCGACCACTTTCACTGTGCCGTTGGCGGCAATACCTTCTTCATCACTGGTAATCAGGAAGGCGATTTTTCCATGATGGTTGGGGCTTTTTGCAATAAAATTTTCCACAGCAGTGATCATTGCTGCCAGTGACCCTTTCATATCTGCCGTACCACGTCCAAACAATAGATCACCTTCGATGGTGGGCTCAAAGGGTGGGTGTTGCCAATCGTTCTCTGGGCCAGTAGGAACCACATCGGTGTGCCCGGCAAAGCAAAGGGTAGGGCCGTTGTCCCCTCGTACGGCCCAGAAATTTTCCACGTCACCGAAGGGGAGTTTGGCTACATGAAAACCAATGGCTTCTAGCCGTTCAATCATCAACTGCTGGCAACCGGCGTCGTCAGGTGTCACAGAATGGCGGCGAATAAGCTCACAGGTGAGTTCTAGCGTTGGTGTCATCGTATTGAAGCCATAAGTATTGAAGCCATAGGGATTATAAAAATGCCCTTAAGTTAAGGGCGCTTAAGTTGAGAACGTAAGTTTAGCGGGGTATCAAAGTGTTAGCTACATGCCTTGCTGTTAGGAATGATCAGATCGCAACAGTGTGTTGCCATCGGTGTGGTCAAATGATTTGCCATAGATATCCAAAAGTGTGGACTGTGAATAAGTAAGCAAGTCATCTTTTACTGTTAATTGGTGGCGGTAGGCTGTGGTTTTTGCATTGCTGTCCATAAAGGGAGACTGAACAATGCCCCAGTGAGGGTCGCCTGCTTTTGCGGTGACATCAATGTGGGTGGTGCCGTCTAATTCTGTGGATGCTGTTCCGCCAGCCAAGACACAAACTGCTCGTGGAATGGTTAGAGATTGTATGACCTGTTGCCGGTCTGCATCCCAAATCCAATACCCCACTTGGTCGTGAAAAACCTCATCATCAGATTTTCGGCGAACCACTTGGTGATAGCGGACAACCCAGAGATGTTGTTTTTTTGCATTGATGACATCCCCAATGGCTTCGCAGGTCAGTGTTTCTGTGTAGGGGGTTTTCTCTGTGCCAACGCTGGGTTCTGGCGAAACATCTGTACCGCTATTTCCCTTCCATACGCCTATTATGCCGGCTAGTGGCCCGTACTCGATATGGTTCATATAGTTATCCCTTTAATATAAAGCGTCATAATTTACAGATTAACCATAGTGGAAAGTTGTATTTCGTGTAAATTGATTAAAAGCATACCCTTGATAGTTATTTTTTAAGTGTCAGTCTTTTAAGTCTCTACTTTTTACGTTCCTACCTCCAGAAGAAAAAAGCCCCGGCAAATGCCAGGGCTTTAAGGTAACACTAACGCTTGAGGCTCATCATTAATTTGATGTGTGCAGAGCCTCATTCAATTCTACAGCTGATTTATTAGTCAGGCATTCCACTGTGCCCGTTGTAGAATTTCTTCTAAAGAGTAAGTCATCTTTACCGGCTAATTCACGCGCTTTTGTTTGACCAACAACTTGGTTGTGATCGTCGAGCAGCGTTACTTTAGTGCCAGATGTAATATAGAGGCCGGCTTCTACGGTACAGCGATCACCCAGTGGAATACCCAGTCCTGAGTTGGCCCCCAACAGACACTGGTTGCCGATGGTGATAATAATATTTCCGCCACCTGATAGGGTGCCCATGGTGGAGCTGCCGCCACCGAGGTCAGAGCCTGACTTCACAAAGACGCCCTGCGAAATACGCCCTTCAACCATGCTGGTGCTTTCTGTGCCCGCATTAAAGTTGACGAAGCCTTCATGCATGATGGTGGTGCCTTCACCAATGTAGGCGCCCAGGCGAACTCTGGATGTGTCTGCAATACGAACGCCAGCAGGGACAACGTAGTCCACCATTTTAGGGAATTTATCGACACTGTTCACTGACAGGTTACGGTTTTCCAAACGAGCTTGTATTTGTCTGTCGGCTAGCTCGGCAATATCAATAGCGCCTTCGCTGGTCCAGGCCACATTGAGCAATACGCCAAACAGTCCGCTCAAGTTGGTGTGGTTAGGTTTGACGAGTCGGTGGGATAGCAGGTGTAATTTTAGGTAGCCCTCGGGAACAGTTGCAGGTGCGTCATCGCTACTCAAAATAGTGACAACAACAGGCCTTTTACTTTGCTTGAATTGCTCAGCAATGGCTGCTATTGCGGTTTCACCCGCCTTATTTAGAGCATTTGCCAGCTCTCCCAAGGTGTTTTTATCCAAGGTGATGGCTTGATTGCCACTATCGTAGCCAATAGCTGATTTCAGCGCGCTCAGGATGTTGTCGCTGGGGTTGAGTAGGGGTTCAGGGTAAAAAACCTCTAGCCATTTCCCTTCGCTATTTTGGGTGCCTATACCTAAGCCAAAACTATAGAGTGCGGTCATTGTTCAATCTATCTCCAGAGAATAAAAATTACAGGTCAAAAATCATCGTGTAGTTATGTGCTTTGAAGCCAATCGTGATATTTCCATCGATATCCAGTACAGGCCGTTTAATCATTGCCGGGTGTTCCAGTAATAATTCAGTCACGGTTTTCTCAGTCACTTGCTGTTGAGTGTCAGGGGCAAGTTTTCGCCAGGTTGTACCGCGTTTATTCAGAACTGTTTCCCAGCCCACAGACTTGATCCACGGCTCGATCATCTCACTGGTCAGCCCATCGGTACGTAAATCATGAAACTGGTAGGAAATGGCTTGTTCATCCAGCCACTTACGTGCTTTTTTTACAGTGTCACAATTCTTAATGCCGTAAAGCCTAATCACGATAATGCGTCTGCCATAAGTTAGTGGTACATAAGTTGGTCAATAGCTTAACCGTATCTGTGGCGCTGAAAGCTTTGCCATCAAAGAGCGGCGTAGAATAGCAAAATTGTGTCGTTCATTCACGAGAGAACGCATCTGTTGATTGTCGATTAAGCTTTTTTTGTTTTGAAAGGTTTTTTTCGGTTTGGGTAACAGGTGGTGCAGATATCACAAACGCCTCCATCGCAGCCTCTTGCTGAGCAGAACTCCCGGCCATAGTAGATAATTTGTAGGTGTAGGGCGTTCCAGCTTGACTTGGGGAATAGCCTTTTTAGGTCTTTTTCTGTTTGTACGACATTTTTGCCATTGGTGAGGCCCCAGCGTTGTGCCAGGCGATGAATATGGGTGTCCACAGGGAAGGCGGGCTGACCAAATGCCTGTGACATGACCACACTAGCAGTCTTGTGGCCTACGCCGGGCAGTTGTTCAAGGGCGGCCATGTCTTCCGGTACGATTCCTTGGTGCTGATCGATGAGGATTTGCGATAACGTTGAAATGGCTTTTGATTTCTGGGGAGCCAGACCACAGGGGCGGATGATGTTGTAGATCGCATCCACCGGTACAGTACACATATCAAAAGGATTGTCCGCAGCATTAAATAGAGCCGGAGTAACTTGATTGACACGCTCATCCGTACATTGGGCCGAGAGTAGTACTGCAATTAGTAAGGTATAGGGATCCTTGTGCGCCAGGGGAATAGGTGGCGCGGGATAGAGTTCATTGAGCCTGTTGAGAATAAAGTCGACACGTTGTTTTTTAAGCATGAGATTGTTGGTTGATCTCTCGTCGGGCTATGTTGTGATGAACTTTTTGATGCGTTCTGCGGCATCTCTGCATTCATCCACTGAAGCGACCAGAGCCATTCTGACACGGTCTTCACCAGGGTTAATACCATCAGCCATCCGGGCTAGATAGCGACCGGGTAGTACGGTTATATTTTGTTGAGCAAACAATTCTCGCGCAAAGTCTTCGTCAGTGCCTTTCTTGGCAGGGCGGGTATCAGCCCACAGGTAAAAACTGGCATCGGGTAAATGTAGAGGCAGGATATCTCCAAGTACCTGTTGGAATACCTGGAATTTTTGGCGATATTTATTTCGGTTTTCCCTCACGTGACTTTCATCGTTCCAAGCCACGATGCTGGCCTGCTGAGTGGGGACGGACATAGCGCAGCCATGGTAGGTGCGATAGCGTAAGAAAGATTGAAGTATCTCGGCATCACCGGCCACAAACCCCGAGCGCAATCCGGGTAAGTTGGAGCGTTTGGACAGGCTGTGGAAGACTATGCAGCGATGGTAGTCATGACGGTCCATGTCAGCACAGGCTTGGAGTAGACCGGGAGGTGGATTGTTTTCATCGCCATAAATTTCTGAGTAGCATTCATCACTGGCAATCACAAAGTCGTATTGGTCCGCTAGGGCAATGAGTTTTTGTAAGGTCGGAATATCTAGCACTGCGCCAGTGGGGTTTCCGGGGGTGCAAATGTAGATCAGTTGGCACTGCTCCCAGGTCTCTGGTGAGACTGAATCAAAATCTGGTGCAAAGTTATTGGTGTCGGTACAGTTTAGAAACGCTGGTTCAGCACCTGCTAGTAGGGCGGCCCCCTCGTAAATTTGATAAAACGGATTAGGGCTTAACACTAGTGGTACTGAGTTTGAAGCTATGGTGCGATCAACCACGGTCTGGGCAAAGGCAAACAGAGCTTCGCGGGTACCATTAACCGGTAGTACCTGAGATTCAGGATCTACTGGCTGTAGCTGAAAACGTTTGGTTAGCCAGCTGGCAATGGTCTGTCTGAGTTCCGGGGCACCCTTGGTGAGGGGGTAGGCGGCCAGTTTGTCCAGAGCAGAAACTAGGGCTTGTTTAACAAACTCAGGTGCCAGGTGCTTTGGTTCTCCAATGGAGAGGGCGATATGTGCCAGTTCAGAGGGCGGTGTGATGCCCGCCTTGAGTGCGTTGAGGTTTTCAAAGGGGTAAGGCTTTAGTTTGTCGAGGTCCGTATTCATTAAGGCTTTTCAGTTCGTTAGTAGTCATTGTTGTTTTGTTGTGCGTCTAATTTTGTTCAGTCTAAGTTAACTGACGCTGATGGATGGCCTGTATTGCCATAAAATTATTGCCACAGCTTCATTTTTTGTAACGGAGCACCTTCAATATCTTCCTTGTTGCGAACATTCAGCTCGCTGCATATGGCATCTCTCAGTTGCTCACATAAATCGGGGTCACTCAATGGTTGATAGTCCATGTCTACCAAGTGGAACACATCCTCGACACGTTCGCCTAGAGTGGAGATTTTTGCACTGAGTAAACGCAACTCAAAGCGCATAAAGATACGTCCCAAATGTGCCAGCAGGCCTGGCCTGTCTGGGGTAATCACCTCCAGTATGGTGGCACTTTTTTCGATATCGTTACTGAGGCAGGCGATAGTGCGCAGGGTGAAATGTTTTAGGTGCCTCGGCGTGCGTCGTTGTATCTTAAAGGTAGACTGCCCCGGATTTTTCAGAGCATCAGACAAGGTGCTCTGGATACGGTCAAGCATGCCGGTATTGTGGCCAAAGGGTTCGTTATTTTCATCGAGCACATAAAACGTATCAAAGGTATTGCCTTGAGTGTCGCTGTGTAGACTTGCATCTTGAATGGTGAGTTGTAGTTGATCCAGCGTGGCCGCAGTAATGGGAAATACGTTATCAAGACCATTAGTGTGGATAAATATTTGTGTGGCAACAGGAATTTCCACACCGGCATCTTTTATGAGTATGACTGGCTCGGGGTCGTCTCCACGTGCCGCTATGGCGGCGGTATAAGTGGCAATATCGTCGGCATGTTCCCGGAGAAAAAACTCATCATCAAGGTTGCCCCAGATGACTTTAGTTTGAGTCTCATTAATGCCTCTTTCCGCCAACTTGCTGATGGCATCGAGTTTATTGTTTTTTACCCAACCATTTCGGTCCACAGGGTTTTCCAGGCCACGCTGCAATGCGCTTCGGGTTTCTGCATAGAGTTGCCGCATCAGCGAGCCTTTCCAGTTATTCCAGAGCGTGGGATTGGTGGCGGTGATGTCTGCTACTGTTAGCACAAATAAATAGTCTAGCTGACGTAGGTTGCCGATCAATTTGGCAAACTTGTGGATGACGTCAGGGTCGGAAATGTCTGAGCGCTGGGAGGTGCTGGACATGAGTAAGTGGTTTTCCACCAGCCAGGAGATGAGTTTAACTTCCTCAGCGGGAAGACCGTGTCTGATGCAGAAGTTGGCAGCATCGACGGCACCCAGAACAGAGTGGTCGCCGCCCCGCCCTTTACCCACGTCATGATATAGGCCTGCAATAAATGCTAATTCCGGTTTGAATAGTTTTTTGTAGATATGTGAAGAAACCGGGAATTCTTTGGCGACCTCAGGGCGATTAAGGTTACGCATGTTTTTTATCAATTGCAGAGTGTGTGCATCTACTGGATAGCGGTGGAACAGGTCATGTTGTGTCTGCCCAATGATCCCCCCAAACTCAGGTAAATAGCGCCCAAGTATGCCGTAGCGGGTCATTCTTTGTAGTTGTGTGCTTAATTTGTAAGGACAGCGGAGTAGTCGTAAAAATAGCTGCTTGTTTAGAGGCTCTTTACGAAAGTTGTCATCAATAAGTTTACGGTGTTGGCGAATCTGGCGGATGGTGGCGGCACGTATACCGATAATATCTTCGTTTTCTCCCAGTAAGCAAAAAACCTCAAGCAGGGCAGAGGGATATTTTGCGAACACATACTCGCCGACAGTTTCGATATGTTGGTTACGTACCTGAAAGTGCTCGTTCAGTTTCTCAATTTTTCCCGCTTTATCTTTGTGGAGGATAACTTCGTCAAGGTATTGGAGCATCACATCATTTAGTTCACGCATGGACAATACGACTTGATAGTAGTGCTGCATAAACTGCTCAACACCCAAGCGCTCATCGCTGTCGTGATAACCCAGCAGGGTGGCAATCTTGCGTTGGTGGTCGAATTGTAGTCGCTCTTCTGGACGCCCTGCGATGAGGTGTAGTTCGTAGCGAACTCGCCACAGAAATGCCTCGCCCCGCTTGAGCTGCAGGTATTCGTCTAGTGTTAAAAATTCCTTGCCTACCAGTTCTTCGAGGGACTCTACTTTAAAATGGCGTTTAGCCACCCAGTTGATCATCTGAATATCGCGCAGGCCACCTGGGGCTTCCTTGATATTTGGTTCAAGGTTGTACTCTGTGTTGCCATGTTTTTGGTGGCGCTCGATTTGTTCGTCCCACTTTGCACGGAAGAAATTCTTCGAGGGCCAAACTTTTCGCGGACCAGTTTTTTTCAGCATCGATAGACGTAGCTTTTCATCACCTGAGATGGTGCGTGTTTCCATCAGGTTAGTTGCTACAGTAATGTCAATTCTGGCCTCATCAACACACTGTGAGAGAGAGCGAACACTCTGGCCAATTTTTAGTTGAATATCCCACAGGAAAGTGAGAAACCCTTCGATACTTTTCTGGTAGCGAGTGGGGCTGCCGCGGCGAATCAGCAGCATTAAATCAATATCTGATTGTGGGTGAAGTTCACCTCGACCATAGCCGCCGACGGCCAGCAGGCTGATATTTGTACTCCATTCAAATCGATCCCATGCATGACGAAGAATGAGATCCATAAAGGAGGCACGCTCAAAAATTAGTGTGCTGGTTTGTTCCCCTTCATGGAATCGGGCATTGAGATGCGCATTGGCCGCCTCAATGGCATTTTTGAAAACCTCAATAGGGTTTTTGGTGTTCAAATCCTCAAGGAATCGGCGCTCATCAAAGAAAAGTAGTGGTTTTTGGGTATCGGTTACTGGTGAGGTCATTACTTCAGCAGCCCTTAAAAGTTTTCTTCATTACGGGCGGTGAGAACTTCGACGCCATCAGCGGTGACTGCAAGAGTATGCTCCCATTGAGCTGACAACCTTCCGTCACGAGTCTCTACGGTCCACCCATCTTTTTTTAACTTGGTGTGAGGTTTGCCAGCATTTAGCATAGGCTCAATCGTGAAGGTCATGCCCTCCTTGAGCACCATGCCTGTATCTGGGCGGCCAAAGTGCAGTATTTGTGGGTCTGTATGAAATTCGGTGCCGATACCATGGCCGCAGTATTCTCTTACCACACTATAGTGGTTGCTTTCAGCATATTGCTGAATGACGTGACCGATATCACCCAGGCGGGTACCAGGCTTGATGATCTCAATCGCCTTGGAAAGTGCAATTCGGGTAGTCTCCATTAATCTTTGTGCATGGTACGGTACGTCACCTATACCGAACATCTTGCTGGTATCACCAAAATACCCGTCCTTAATAACGGTAATATCTAAATTAACAATATCGCCATTTTTCAATACCTTTTTTTCCGATGGGATGCCATGGCAGATCACTTGATTCACTGATGTACAGATAGATTTTGGGAAGCCATGGTAATTCAGGGGGGCGGGAATGACCTTTTGTATATCGACCATATAGTCGTGGCAGATTTGGTTAAGCTCTTCAGTAGTGATACCAGCGACGACATAAGGTTCGATCATTTCTAGAACTTCCGCCGCCAGCCTGCCAGCTACGCGCATTTTTTTTAGTTCATCGGCAGTTTTCAGGTCTACAGCCATAGTTTGTTCCAGAGAGTTCAGCGAGAAGGGTTTTGTAAAATTGGGCTATTGTAATGGATAAAAGTGAATTGTAACGGATAGAAACATGCTACGGCATATTCTTGGGGAGTTCATACCGCTGACCCTTCAATAAATGGTTGATTTATGGTATAAAGCGCACCGTTCTGGAGTCATGTACCCGGAGCTAAATTGAAATCTAACGTCGCACACATATCGACACGCTTGTCTGGGTGCTCGCTTTAGCGGGTTGACTGGTGGGATATGTGGAGGCTTAACCCTAAATAAAGGAATCATTATGACATCTGTAAGCATGCGTGACATGTTGCAGGCTGGTGTCCACTTCGGCCATCAGACCCGCTTCTGGAACCCCAAAATGGAAAAATTCATTTTCGGGGCACGAAACAAAATTCACATCCTGAACCTGGAAAACACTGTTCCTGCGTTCAATGAAGCACTCGAAATTGTTCGTCAAGTTGCCGTCAATGGCAACAAGGTACTTATGGTTGGTACTAAGCGTGCCGCCCAGCAAGTGATTGCTGAGCAGGCAGAGCGTGCAGGTATGCCTTATGTTAGTCACCGCTGGTTGGGCGGCATGCTGACAAACTACAAAACAATTCGAGCGTCTATCCGTCGTTATCGTGAGCTGCAAACGCAGAGCCAAGACGGAACTTTCGATAAGCTGACTAAAAAAGAAGCCTTGATGAGAACCCGTTTGATGGAAAAGCTTGAGCGCTCCATCGGTGGCATTAAGGATATGGGCGGCCTGCCAGATATTTTGTTTGTGATCGATGTGGATCATGAGCGTATCGCTATTCAAGAAGCTAACAAGCTGGGTATCCCCGTCATCGGTGTTGTGGATACCAATAGCAACCCTGATGGTATTGACTATGTGATCCCGGGTAACGATGACGCCATTCGTGCCATCAAGCTGTATACCACGGCTATCGCCGATGCGCTTCTTGAAGGAAAGGCAGAGGCAAACAATGTCACCAACAAAGACGAATTTGTTGAAGTGACAGCTACTGAAGAGAGTAGTACTGACAAGACGACTAAAGAAGGCGGCAAGCCTGAAGCAGAAGCTGCAGCTGAATAAGCACCGGCAATTTTTTTGCTAGTGCTGCTGTAATACAAAAGGGGGCTATGCCCCCTTTTTATCAACTCAAAAGAAAGACTGAGAGGAATCGACAGATGGCAGCAATTACTGCATCTATGGTGAAGGAGCTGCGCGAGCGTACAGGCTTGGGCATGATGGAATGTAAGAAAGCGCTGGCTGCGGCCGGTGGTGATATTGAAAAGGCAATTGATGAGCTGCGTAAGTCAAGTGGTATGAAAGCGGCTAAGAAAGCCGGGCGTACTGCTGCTGAAGGTGTTGTTGCCGCTAAAGTAGCTGACGACAATAGCTATGGCGTGATGATTGAAGTCAATAGTGAGACTGATTTTGTGACCCGTGATGAAGGCTTTCTGACCTTTGTTAACGCTGTATTGGAAAAAGCATTTGCAGAAAAACAAACAGATGCTGCGGCACTGGCTGCTGATGTGGAAGAAACCCGTCAAGCACTGGTACAGAAGGTTGGTGAGAACGTTAATGTTCGTCGTGTGGCGTTGGTTGAAGCACCAGTCGTTGGTGCCTATGTCCACAGCAACAGCCGTATTAGCGTGTTGGTTGCACTGAGCGGTGCTGAGGGTGAAGTTGCGAAGGATGTTGCTATGCATGTGGCTGCAGTGAACCCGCAAGTAGTTAAACCTGAAGACATGCCGGAAGAAGTTGTCGCGAGAGAGAAAGAAATTTTTGTTGCCCAGGCCCGTGAAAGTGGTAAGCCGGAAGAAATTATCGAGAAGATGATTTCCGGTCGTATCAACAAATTTTTGTCTGAGTCCAGCCTGGTTAATCAGCCTTTTGTTAAAGACCCTGATACCAAAATTGGCAAGCTAGTTAAAGATGCCGGTGCCGAAGTTCAATCTTTTGCTCGCTTTGAAGTGGGTGAAGGGATTGAGAAAGAGGAAGTTGATTTTGCCGCGGAAGTAGCAGCCCAGGTTGGCGCAGCCAGCTGATTTGAAGACAGGGGCCTCGGCCCTCGTTGTTCTCTATATACCATTATATATGCCGAGATAACCTGCCATCCTGGAGGAAGAGTATGCCTGCTGCCAGAGATAAGAAGTACAAGCGTATACTGCTCAAACTGAGTGGTGAAGAGTTGATGGGGAAAGAGGGATTTGGGATAGACCCAAAGGTTTTAGATCGCATGGCGCTTGAAATCGGGCAGCTGATAGGTATCGGTGTCCAGGTTGGGTTGGTGATTGGTGGTGGCAACCTGTTTCGTGGTGCAGCACTTCACGCTGTAGGTATGGAGCGAGTGACTGGCGACCACATGGGTATGCTGGCAACGATGATGAATGGTCTGGCCATGCGTGATGCTCTGGACCGTAACAATATTTCTGCCCGTGTTATGTCAGCGATTCCCATGAGTGGTGTCGTTGAGCATTATGATCGCCGTACCGCGATGCGCTATCTCGATAGTGGGGATGTGGTCATTTTTGCGGCAGGAACGGGCAACCCTTTCTTTACTACCGATTCTGCGGCTTGCCTGCGAGGCATTGAAATCGATGCCGAGATTGTATTGAAAGCCACAAAAGTGGACGGTGTATACTCTGCCGACCCCCTGATAGATCCAAATGCTACTATGTACTCTCATCTAACCTACGACGAGGCGTTAGAGAAAAAACTCGGTGTCATGGATTTAACAGCCATTTGTCTCTGCCGTGAGCAAGAGATGCCGCTGAGGGTGTTCCGTATGTCCAAACCAGGTGCACTGTTGAATATTGTTGTCGGTGGTGATGAGGGAACGTTGATCGAGGAAAGTCGCAATGATTAATGAGCTGAAGAAAGATGCTGAAGTGCGGATGACCAAGAGTGTCGAGGCGCTGGGAAATGCATTTAATAAAATTCGGACTGGCCGGGCTCACCCTAGCCTGCTGGATGGACTGATGGTTTCTTATTACGGCGTTGATACACCGTTAGGTCAAGTAGGTAATGTATCTGTTCTGGATGCGCGAACTCTATCCATCTCCGTCTGGGAAAAAAGTTTGGTACCTGAAGTTGAGAAAGCGATTCTCAAGTCGGATCTAGGGCTTAACCCTTCTACGACGGGAGAACTGATTCGCATCCCTATGCCTCAGTTGACTGAGGAAACTCGCAAAGGTTTTATCAAAAAAGCGCGAGCAGAGGCTGAATCTGCTCGGGTATCTGTTCGTAATATTCGCCGAGATGTGTTGTCGGATATTAAGGAGTTACAGAAAGACAAAGAGATTAGTGAGGATGAGGAACATCGCGCTCAGGATGAGGTGCAGAAAATTACTGATAAGTACGTTCAACAGGTCGATAAGGCGCTTTCTGCTAAAGAAGTCGACCTTATGGAAATCTGATTGATCCTCTTGGGACTGTTACCCTGACAATGAGCACACCGCTAATCCGGCCCTCTCAAACGCACCCCTTGCGTCATGTGGCGATTATCATGGACGGCAACAACCGTTGGGCTACCCAGCGTGGGTTGTCTGGTGCTGCAGGTCATGAAGTTGGCGCAGAACGAGTCAGGGATGTTCTTGATGCCTGTCAGAAGCACGATATTGACGTACTCACACTGTTTGCCTTTAGTAGTGAAAACTGGAAGCGCCCTGAGGTTGAAGTCAGGGCATTGATGTCGCTGCTGGCCAGCTACCTGAAAAAAGAAGTTAAACAGTTAAAGGAGCGGGGTGTCAGGCTTCGTGTTATTGGTCGAAGAGATCATTTTAGTAACCGATTAAAAAAGCTGATCGCTGATACTGAGGCAGCCACCGAGAAGGGCGAGCAGACATTGGTGCTTGCCCTTGATTATGGTGGTCGCTGGGATATTACTGAAAGTGCTCGTGAACTTTCACGCCAGGTTCAGAGTGGTCGTTTACGCCCAGAGGATATTACGGAAGAATTGATGCAGCAGCAGATAAGTTTGTCTGATCTTCCAGCACCGGATCTTTGTATCCGAACCGCAGGGGAGCAGCGGGTTAGCAACTTTTTGTTGTGGCAGATGGCTTACACTGAATTCTACTTTGCCGATTGTTACTGGCCCGATTTTGATGGTGCAGCTTTTGATGGGGCGATTCGTGAGTATCAACGACGCCAGCGCCGATTTGGCATGCGGGATGCGCAGGTAGTCGGGGCGGAGAAAGAAAGTGCTTAAACAACGCATTGCCACAGCAATTGTTATTGCTGTGGTATTTCTCTTGGCTTTGTTCTCACTGAGTCCCTATTTATTTTCATTGGCCGTGGCCGTGGTGGTTATCTATGCGGCTTGGGAGTGGTCAGATTTATCGAGTATTTCTGGTATTCCGTTGAGGCTAGTCTACACAGCAGTATTGGCAGTTCTTCTGGTAGTTGCTGCTTACGTTTTGGGGTTGTCGACAGAAGGTTCAATCGAGTTAGACCCTGGGCGTAGTTTATTGATGACGATGGTGCCTTGGTGGGCTATCGCATTACTTTGGGTGCAGGGTTATCCCAGTAGTGCCATATTATGGGGGAGCTGCTGGGTGCGAGGTGTCATGGGCTTTTTCGTATTGGTGCCCACTTGGTCAGCATTAGTGATCTTGATTCATTCGGCTCAGGGTGAGTGGGTGATTTTACTGGTGGTCATGGTTGTAGCTCTTGCTGATATTGGGGCTTACTTCTCAGGCCGCTATTTTGGCAAACACAAGCTGGCATCAAGTGTTAGCCCGAAAAAGACTTGGGAAGGTTTGTTGGGCGGTGTTGTTGTCAATGTAGTCGTTGTCATACTGCTTGGTGCAATATTGAAACTTGATAGTCGTACCTGGGCGCTGTTGGCTATGATGATCATGATAACCGTACTAGCTTCAGTGCTCGGTGATTTGTTAGAGAGTATGGTTAAACGCCATCGTGGTATTAAGGACAGTGGTAGCATCTTGCCTGGTCATGGCGGCGTGCTGGATCGGGTGGATAGCCTGACGGCTGCACTACCCGTGTTCACATTGATGTTTATCTATAGTGGTATTCAGTTCTGAGTCTATGCAGAAATTAACAATACTTGGCGCTACCGGGTCCATCGGTGTCAGCACATTAGATGTGGTGGCGCGTCACCCAGACCGTTTTCAGATTTATGCTCTCAGCGGACATTCCCGCGTGGTAGAGCTTGCCGAACAGTGTAAGAAATTTAAGCCACGTTATGCTGTGGTTGCTGATCAGAGCAGTGCTCAGCAGTTGCAGGAATTATTGATAGAGGGTCATTCCGATATCTGTGTTTTATATGGTGTGGAGGGATTGTGCCAGATAGCCACTGCTCCTGATGTCGATACAGTGATGGCGGCCATTGTTGGTGCTGCAGGGTTGTTGCCAACGTTAGAAGCGGCTCGTGCAGGCAAGAAACTCCTGTTGGCAAACAAGGAAGCATTGGTGATGGCGGGCAGCTTGTTTATGGATGCTGTTCGTGAGGCTGGTGCTATATTGCTGCCAATTGATAGTGAGCATAATGCCATCTTTCAATGCCTGCCTCCGGGTTATTGCCCTAATC
>CAJXWQ010000031.1 GCA_913062605.1 uncultured Cellvibrionales bacterium | reverse complement strand
GAAGGTGTTAAAGAATGCTATTAGGAGATTAAAATAAAGTTTTGGCACATCCCTCCGCCGTCTATTCCCTAGATCAGCGGCCATGGTCTTTATAACACCTTTAAACATGACTATGATAAGGCGAAATGGAATTTAAAATAAAAAGTAGGACAGTCGCTATATGTCAGCCAAAGAAAGATTAAAACCCTCTCAACACACTATTTTATCTATCAATAATGGCGGAATACCTGTCCGCCATCCTGAGGTAGGGTGCCAAAGTGATATAGCGCCCGAGTCTTTATAATTAGCTGTTAGGCGCGCAAGGTAGTTGAGGCTAAGGGAGTCATTAGAAGTGGACCAAAGCAATAGAACAGAAGTTGAAGTGTTTTCTGAATTATCAGAATTATGTGCTTCTCCAGGCTATCTGCATGCTATTGCTTATTTTTGTTTTAGGGACAATACAATTCGCTACGGCGATGTAATTACTGCGGAAGATGTTCTAGAGCAATTTGGTATGGAGAAGCTAGTTAGAACGGAAATATCAACTCTTATTGGCTTGGCGTGTAAGGGTAACCTAAGTGCAGAGATGCAAACACCTGAAACCGTTCAAAGAAATATAGACAAAACTGAGGTATTGCTAAAAGAAATACACCAATCAATGATGCCTGATATGAAGGAAATGTTTGATCCGGAGCAGGCGTCTAATCCAAACTTCAATCCGTTTAAAAACGGAGCTGCTCTAAGAGAAGCAATTTTTTATGGCGGCGAATCTGCTTATCATTTCCAGTACAGGGATTTATCTTCATTAAAGTATCGCAGTGATAGTGACTGGTTAAGTTGCAATAAGGGATTTTCAGCTGAAAATTCCATATTAACCATTGCAGCAATACAAGAATTGCAAAATAGGAAAATAAATGAATTTATTCCTAGCCTAGACATCTCTGACCCAAGCAGCTGGACTGCACTGGATGCGTACAAGTTTACGGCCGAAGAAGTTTCAACTGAAGCCTGCATTGAATTGGATATAGTGACTAAGGTTATAGAATCATTTGTTTCGCCTATTGGCATGAGTGATTTCACTTCCCTCGATGATTTTAATCCTAAGAATGCTTATCCAATAATAAAGTTTACCGATACTGAATATCTTCTCTTACAAAATTACAGCCTAGTTGAGGCTTTGTACGAAACACCATTTTTTTGGTTTTACGAAGATAAAAAGTACCGAAGCACTGCCATGAAAAACAGAGGGGATTTCACTGAATCATTTTCAGCACAACGACTAATGCATGTTTTCGGTGAAAAGAATGTCTTTCTAAATGTAGAGATAATCGATTCAAAAAAAAATACAGCAGGTGAAATCGATGTTCTAATAGTTTATGCAAATAGAGTGATAATACTGCAGGCTAAATCAAAGAAATTAACTATTGCTTCTAGGAAAGGTAACGATCTTAGCTTAAGGGATGACTTCAAAAAAGCGGTTCAAGATGCTTACGATCAAGCCTACTCCTGTGCCACTTTAATAACTGATTTAAATTACAAGCTAATTGATGATAGAGGTAATGAATTAGAGATCGAAAGAAATTTCAGTGAAATCTATCCCTTTTGTGTGGTTTCAGATCACTATCCAGCGCTATCTTTTCAAGCTAGGCAGTTTTTAAATTTCAAGGATACAGAAGTAATTAAGCCTCCTTTTGTAATGGATGTGTTCTTTTTGGACGTAGCAACGGAAATGCTAGAGTCTCCGCTCCACTTCTTAAGTTACGTAAATAGAAGAGCTGACTATAGTGACAAGATTCTATCTACTCGCGAGCTGACCATTCTTTCTTATCACCTAAAGAAAAATCTTTGGGTTGATAATGAGTATACGATGATGCACCTAGGTGATGACATTTGTGCCGACCTAGATTTGGCTATGTTAGTGAGGCGCTGTGAAGTTCCAGGGGAGAAAACACCAGAAGGGATTCTAACCAAATTTACTGATACTTCTGTTGGCAGATTGATATCACAAATTGAAAAGCAGGAAGATCCAGGGACAATCGATCTCGGGTTTATGCTACTGCTTCTGAGTGAAGATACAGTAAATCAGCTAAATACGGGAATTGATCACATAGCAAAGTTGGCGCTGAATGACCATAAGTGCCACGATCTGACGATTGCTATAGGCATGGGCTCCACTGGACTAACAGTCCACTGTAATTCAGACCCAATGGAAGTTGCAGGGCCTAAATTAAAGCGCCATGTTGAGATAAGAAAGTATAGCCAAAAGGCTAAGGAGTGGTTTGGCATATGCATAGATCCAGAGACCAAGAAGCTAAAATTTGGCCTGAAACTGCTCTATGAATGGGAGCAGTCGGATGAATTTGACGAAATTCTGACTGATGCCCCAAAGCCCCAGCGAAAGATAAATATTGGCACTGTGGTTAAAGGAAGAAAAATAGGTCGCAATGAAATATGCCCATGTGGTAGCGGCGTTAAGTATAAAAAATGTTGTTTGAATTAGCGTTTGTTGGACGCAGTGGATATGCGCCTAACAAGCGCATGTGGTCGGACTGGTTTTCCGCTGCGCTTCAAACCAGTCGCAAATGCGGGCGTTGATTAAAGGGGTCGTAACGAATATTTTTTGATCAGTTGTTGCGTGGTAAACTAACAATGTTTTACGAGCCCCTTTTAATAAAACAAAGACTCACTTCAACAACATATTCCTCGCACCCTTCACAAAATTTTCTGCCTTTGCTTCCTGCTCATATTCAGAGGGTGGCGTATTAATGCCTTTTTGAAAGGCGGGGCGTTGGTCCAGTCGGTCTAGCCAGGCGGATAAATGTGGGAAGCTGTCGATTTCTACCCCGGACCATTCATATATTCTGACCCAGGCCCAGTTGGCGATATCGGCAATACTGAGTTCGTCGGTGAGATATTCACGGCCTTTGAGGTGCCCATCCAATACACCAAATAGGCGTTTGGTTTCGTGTTGGTAGCGGTCGATGGCGGGTTGGTAGGTTTCATCCCAGTAGCGAAACCAGACGTTGGCTTGTCCCATCATGGGGCCAATGCCACCCATTTGAAACATCAGCCATTGAATGGCACGGGAGCGTTCTTTGGGGTCGGCAGGTAGCAGTTGGCCGGTTTTTTCTGCCAGATACATCAATATAGCGCCAGATTCGAACACCACAAAATCGTCGTTATCGCGGTCAATAATGGTGGGAATTCTGCCGTTGGGGTTCAGCTCAAGGTAGGCAGGTTCCTTTTGTTCGTTTTTGCTCAGCTTCAAATGATGAATCTGATAGGGAAGTCCCATTTCCTCCAGTGCAATACTGATTTTGTGACCGTTGGGCGTCGCTGCAGTGTAGAGTTCAATCATGGAACCTTGCCTTCAGAATTTGATCAACCATAGAGTATGAGGGCTAAAGAGTAGAAGCAAGACACTTTATGCTGGATGTTTATAGAAGGGGTGAGATATGTTCGGACAACGAGATAAAAGCCAAATGGTCAGCCCAAATGAGGCGCTCCCCGGTCGCCCGGATCAAATGCCGGTGAACAACCCACATTATGTGAATGGCCATCAGATAGTGCCGCCATTCCCAGAACACATGGCACAGGTGGTAGTGGCGCTGGGTTGCTTTTGGGGCGCTGAGAGGTGTTTCTGGGCTCAGGAGGGCGTGTACACCACGGCGGTGGGTTATGCCGGCGGTTACACGGAAAACCCTACCTATGAAGAGGTTTGCTCTGGTCAGACGGGACACACAGAGGTGGTGTTAGTGGTTTATGACCCATCAAAACTGAGTTTTCAGCAACTCTTAAGGATATTTTGGGAGGCTCACGATCCCACTCAGGGGATGCGTCAGGGAAATGATCAGGGTACGCAATATCGTTCTGCTATTTATTGTCAGGATTCGGCACAGTTGAGTTTTGCGACGCAGAGCCGAGACAGCTATCAGGATGTGCTTTCACTCGATGGCTACCAACCCATTACGACAGAAATTGCCCTTAACAAAGAGTTTTACTATGCCGAGGATTATCATCAGCAGTATTTGGCGAAAAACCCCGGGGGTTACTGTGGGTTAGGAGGAACAGGGATTAGCTGTCCGGAGTAAAGTTGAATCTAAATAACATCCACTGGTGCGTTTTATTCAGGGTTTTACTCAGGGTTTTCAATCCGGGCTTTCAGCAGTATTAAGGCTGCGTATTTCAGCGGTATTCAAGTGGGGCAGCTGTCGGTGTTCACTGGAAGGTACGCCCTGAAACCAGCTTTGTAGTAGTTGTAATACATCACCGTGGGCGATGAGTAGAAACGTTTCATTAGAGAATTGCTTTTCCAGTACCCCAATCAGTTCTGCCGTTCGGGCGACTACTTCATTGGCACTTTCTACCCCAAATTCATGGTGGTCGGGGTTATCCCGGTCCAAAGTCCATACTTCTTGATAGTGGTCATCACTCTGACCATTAAGCTCACCAAAGAAGCGCTCCCGAAGTTTTTCTGTGAAATGTAAGGGGTATTTTCCCTTGATGGCTTTATGGACTATTTCAGCCGTTTCTCTGGCGCGCAGAAAGTCAGAACTCAAAATATGGGTGTTGGCGGTTATATTCGATGAGGATGCTATGGATTCAGCAACCTGTGTTTTGCCGGTTTCGGTGAGTCCGTAGGCCGTACAGCCTATATTGGGGTCACTGGCAATAATTCCTGCGATATTGGCTTCGCTTTGCCCATGACGCATCACAAAATAGCGGTTTGATAGTTTCTGCATATTCTCAGTTTGATGGGCCCTGTTATAACCTGCTTTGCGTTATGACTTGTCTCGATGGTTATACTTGAGACTGTATTCGGTGACACAAATTCAGTGACATAAACCGGATGACAAGCTATTAGTGCCTGTGCGGTAATAGTCATCATACACAAAACGGGGGAGCTGCGTAGATGCTTGGATTACCTCAAAGGAAAGAGGAGATGCTGGTTTACGGCCACCGGGGTGCGGGAGGTGAGGCGCCAGAAAATACGATTGCCGGCTGCAAGCACGCCATAGAGCGTGGGGTGCGTTATCTTGAGCTGGATATGCGGTTATCGAAAGATGATCAGCTGGTGATGCTCCACGATGACACGGTTGATCGAACCACCGAGCACAAGGGTAAGGTGAATACTTATACGGTGGCAGAACTGAAAAAAATGGATGCGCGCCGCGATGGCCCCCCTTGGCCCAATAAACGCGATACTGGCATTGTGACACTGGACTCCATGCTGGAGGCAACACCTGAAATCAAGGGGTACCAGCTAGAAGTCAAAACTGGTTCAACTGCTCAGATGAATCGTACCGCTGAGTTATTGGCGGAGCGGTTTCCCACCCAGTCTTCTGTTGAAAAGGTTGTTATTACTTCATCGAGCCTGACGGTACTTCAGCAGTTGAAGACCATTGCACCTCATATTCCCAGAGGCTATATCTCGATTACGCCCAACCCATTCCCCGTCCTTGACCGGTTTGATTGTTGTTTGCTGGCCATTAGCTGGAGTGTGAGCAATTTAATTAATATCGGACACGCTCGACGGAAGGGACTGCATGTGTCTGTTTGGACAGTCAATGACGCCAGTGTGATTAAAAATTTGAATCGTTTGAAGATCGACAGCGTGATCACTGACTACCCCTCCATGGCCTTGCCATTGGCCGCAAGCCTGGAAAGAAAGTAGTCAGGGCTGCTCAAGTAAATCCGGTACTTTTCTTGGCGTTTTAATGCCATTGGTCTTGGCGTTTTAATGCTCTTAGTGTTTTAAAATGCTTGGTGTTTTAAAGCCTAGGGCATTTCAAAATCTATGGTGTTTTAAAACCTATGGCTTATAGGCCGCAACCTCACCGGGTCGACGCAACATTTTATTCACTTCGCCTTCATGCATTTCCTCTTCGGAAATTTTCTGACGGGCGTAATCTTCCAGCATCACAGAGCTGTCCTTAACCTCCTCAAGCAGCTCGTAGTAAAGAGCCTTTGCATGAGCTTCGTGTTCCAGAGATTCCCTTAGAATGTCCCCAATGTCATGTTGGTGAGTTTCCAGCAACGGACCAATACCCAGCGACGGATGGCCGCCAAGAGACGTAATCAACTCACCAGCTTCCTGCGCATGAAGTAGGCTGCTGTCTGCTTCGGAGCGCAACCAACTAACAATCGGTATTCGCCCAAAACCAAATACCATCAAAGCATAATGGTTGTAACGAACCACGCCTGCCATCTCCGCTTCCATAATCTTATTGAGTAATGCAACAACTTTATCCATATCTTCTTTCATAGCCCCACCTCTGTTTAAAGCTTGCTAGTCACCGTGTACCGCACTGAAGACTTCGTCAGTGTTTAACATCAAGAGACACTCTATATGTATAGACAAAGATGATTGAAGGGGCCAGAGACTAGCTTCAATAGATATTTTTCGGCAGCGATGTAGTCGTACCTAACTAAAGGCTTTACTCAATAGCAGCACACCACAAATAGGCATCAAAATAAGGGTGTAAAGCCTGAAGCGGCCAGGGTTGATATTCTTCAAGTGGTTGCTGGCAAACCATGCGCCGATGGCGCCGCCAATACCTATGACTAGTCCGTAGGTACCGATCTCCAGTGTCATGGCGCCAAATCCTGTATAGGCGATCAACTTGGTTAGCTGCATGACCAATGAATTGATGGCCTTGGTAGCCACCAGCTGTTCTTTCTCCAACCCGTAATTGAGCATAAATGGATTGTGTACTGGCCCTGTACCACCCACAACACCGGATATAAAAGACACCGACAGGCCCAGCGGGAAAAACCAGCGACGCTTCATAACAAAAGAACGTTTTGACTTTCCAAACTGATATTGAAATACCGTTGATATTAGAAACAGACCAAGTAGAACTTGTATCCACTGGGCTGAAATTTGAGTAAAAGCCCAGGCACCAAGTACGGCACCCGCAAGACTGCCCGGAATAAGCCAGCGACTGACTTGCCAATTGATATGGGTTCTGAATAACCAGGCTCTGGACGGGCTGGCCAGAAAAGCGCCCAGGCTGATTGCTGGCGCTACGACCTGTGGCCCGAGCATCAGGCTTAGTACAGGAATCATCAGCATGGTAGCACCACCAGCGGCTACTGTACTGATGAACCAAGCAATACCCCCACCAATAAATAATATAAGAAAAATCATAACGACGAGGGCGGTTCTACTTGCGTTGACTCAGCTGCTGAAGGTCCCGTTCTGGATGGTTCCGTTCTAGGTTGTTCCGTTCTGGGGGGTTCTATGGGGTTCGTGGGGTAGCTGCACCAGTCACTCCAGCTACCCGCATAAAGCCGGGTATTATCCATGCCAGCTAATGATAACGACAGCAAATTAACGCATGCAGTAATACCGGAACCACAATACACCACGGGGTTATCGGCTATAGGTAGAGCCTGCCAGATTTTCTGTTGTTGCTCCTGAGGCCTGGCAAACCCAGCCTCGTTGGTCACCTGCTGCCATGGGGCATTGACTGCTCCGGGAATATGCCCCATGGCAGGATCAATAGGCTCTTCACGGCCCAGATAACGAGGGGCTTCCCGTGAATCAATTAACGTAATATGTCGATTGGTTAGGTGTTTTCTCACCCAGTGGTGGTCTACCACCAGCGAGAGGTTTTCCATTGCTTCAAAATCACCCTCACTCGATGCAGGGTCATCATCTGTTACGGAAAACCCGGCTGCTTGCCAGGCAGATAGCCCACCATTCAGTATTTTTACTCGATGGTGTCCAAAGAACCCCAGTAGCCACCACAAACGTGCTGCACCAGCCAAGCGATTATTATCGTAGGCCACAACTAACGTATTGTGGTTGACTCCACACCGCCTCATCCGGGTTGAAAACACCTCGATTTCAGGAAGAGGGTGGCGACCACCATGTAACCCTTTTGGACCGGAAAGGTCTTTTTCCATATCTACATGATGGGCCCCGGGAATATGACCTTGCTGATAGAGGGTTTTCCCCATGTTGTGATAGGCTAATGAGAACCGGCAGTCAAAAATAACAATATTGCTGCCTTTCAGTTGATGAAGTTCTTCTACGCTGATTAACCACTGATTCATTGTCTGGTGCTCGAAAACTTAAGTCTGGTATATAAAACTATAATAGTTGTCGGCGGTAGTTGCAGTTTATTCGTGAAGAATCATAGCGCCATTGTTAGTGGCCTTAAGGCGAACGAGGTTGAGGCGAGCTTAGCGTTAAAAGAAACTGGTATTTGGAACGCACCGATAGGGGCTTCTAAATAAAAGGTTTAACGTTTGTGTTAAATCGACCATAGAATGATGGGGCCGGGGGTTGATATCTTCTAGTATTAGAAGGAATCGATCCCCGGCCTTTTTTATTTACACAGGTATAGTGTGAATCGTGATAGTTAAAAGTGCAGTTAAAAATATACTGAACATATCGCTTAAAAGAAATGGTGATAGATATTGCTTATGATCTTAACAGCTAGATAGCGACTAAATTTGTGAAAAACCAAACTGCATCATCTGTTGCATTGTTTTTAAAGCTTGAGTCAGCAGGCGGCATATTATTGATGTCCTCGGCATTGCTTGCGCTTATCTGTGCAAATACCCCCTTACAGTCGGTGTACGAGCTTTTACTCTCTGTTCCTGTTGCCATTCGTATTGGTGCTTTAGAGATAGCCAAGCCATTATTGCTATGGATCAATGATGGGCTAATGGCAATTTTTTTCTTTTTAATTGGCCTTGAGTTGAAAAGAGAGCTTATTGAAGGTGAGCTTTCGGATAAGCGTAATATCATTTTGCCCGGGATTGGGGCAGTTGGCGGAATGTTAGTTCCTGCTATGATTTATATTTATTTTAATAGCCATGACCCCGTTGCGATGCAAGGCTGGGCAATACCAGCTGCTACTGATATAGCCTTTGCGCTGGGTGTTTTAACCTTGCTAGGTTCTCGTGTACCCATTTCAATAAAAATATTTCTTACTTCCCTGGCAATATTTGATGATATTGGTGCAATAGTTATCATCGCCATTTTTTATACCGCTGAGATCTCATTTGCAGCGATGATTGTTGTTGCTTGCAGCATTCTGGCGCTGGCGTGTTTGAATAGACGCAATGTTATTTCCAGTAGCCCTTATATTCTGGTGGGCACTATCATGTGGGTGGCAACATTAAAGTCTGGGGTGCACGCTACTCTTGCCGGAGTGGTTCTGGCGATGTTTATACCGATCCGTTCCAAACAGTATCCTGAGATCTCACCATTAAGAACTATGGAGCATGATTTACACCCCATTGTGGCTTTCTTTGTACTTCCGGTTTTTGCATTTGCAAATGCCGGAATTAGCCTCAAGGGTGTTGGGGTAGAACAGGTTCTTCACAGTGTTCCAATAGGTATTTCTCTAGGTTTGTTTTTTGGTAAACAAATCGGTATTTTTGGGCTGTGTTTACTTGCGGTAAAACTTAAGTTTACAGCGCTTCCAAGAGATATTTCCTGGTTGACGTTGTATGGTGTTTCTGCGCTTTGTGGTATTGGCTTTACCATGAGTCTTTTTGTCGGTTCACTGGCTTTCGAAGAAACCGGTGTGAACTTATTATTTGATGAGCGTTTAGGCATCATTTTGGGATCACTGGCTTCTGGGGTTTTGGGTTATTTTATTTTGGCTTACAGCCTGCGTAGTTCAAGTAGGTCCGAACAGCCAACCACTAAATTATCGGCAGATTGACACGTTGTAGATGTCAGTAACGGGTATCGACCATTCATATTTTTTTGCACTTCCTTGCTCCTGCTATCGTATCTGGCATTTTCTTTCGTAAAAATTGGAAGGTGGTCTATTGGGTGATGATGGCCACCATGTTGGTGGATGTTGATCACCTTCTGGCAAGCCCTATCTATGACTCAAGTCGTTGTAGCATTGGTTTTCATCCATTGCATGAGTTTATTCCAATAGCCATATATGTGGTCTTTTGCACGATTCCAAAGCTACGTTATATCGGTATTGGATTGGTTATTCATATGCTGCTGGATACGATAGATTGCCAACTTACCAATGGTGTTTGGTTTGTATAGACAATTTTGTATAGGTAGTTTTGTATAGGTAATAGTGCCGCTATATAGCGGGTAGGCTATGCAGAGGTTCTATAATATGGACGATGTATTAATGAGTGGTAAGCAGAGGTAAGAATGAACACAAAAGGGAATGATGTTAAAAGACCTAAAGATGTAAAGGGGCATAATTTCTCAAAGAAGAGCAAGGTATCGGTATGGGCCTCCCAGCATCCTTATCAAGATGTTCCCGATGAGTATTTTGACGAGACATTCAGTCGTAACAATACGCGGGCAACCAATACCTGGTCCAAGAACTTTAACCTCCAATTTTTTAACCCTGAGAACATGGAAACCAATGGTGCTCATGAAGGTACCGTCCCTATTAAAAAGGCGGTTGGTGAGTGTTCGTTCTCTTCTTCGTATATCGATGTGTTGATGAGTAAGGCGAGGAAGAAGAAGCTGGAAGATGTGACGTGGGTTGTTTTATTATTTGAGTATGAATACAGCCCCAAGATTTCAGGTGTAGATAAAGATAATTACATGACATTTATGGGTGCTTTCGACTACGACGATGGTACAGATAATGTGTATGAGGTGGAGTAAGTAAGCATTGTTTTATTCATCTGGTAAGGGGTAGTTATGGTTTCTGACAATACCGGCACTATTGACCCGCAGAAGTGCCCATTGTGTGATCAGCCTAATTATTGCGGAGTAAATGATAGGTCTGGCTGTTGGTGTCGCTCAGAAACATTCTCGGAGGCGCTATTGTTGAGAATTCCTGTGTTGAATATCCCTGTAGATCAAGCACGAAAAACTTGTATTTGCCAACGCTGTGTCAGTAAATTGGCTTCCTCTGGGCATGATCCCTGTTAGGGTGGCTCATTTTGGTCAAGTGTTCCCCTCTGATCAGTGAATTAGCTATTGTTCCCTTCTTATGTATAGGTGCGTTTTTATTGCATTTTGATAGGTTTTTCAGGCTTCTTAGTAAGAATCGTTATCATTTCTCTAAAACTCCTTAATTTTTCCGTGGTTATCTACGAAATAGCCGTAAAAGGCGCATAAAACCTCTAGATTTTTAAGAAAAGGGCCATTAGACTGCGTACCCTTGACCGTAGAGTCGAAAATTATCTAGATTAATTACCTTGAGGGAATCAACAATGAACCTTATTAAACTGTTTGGAGTATCTGCATTGGTACTGGGCCTAGCCGCATGTGGCGAAGCTGATAAAGCAGCTACTACTGAAGATGCTGGCCATGCAACTGATGCAGCGGCAACCACTCAGGAGGCTGTTCAAGAGACTGCTGCTGAAGTAGTAGAGGCAGTAGAAGCACAAGCAACTGAAGTCGTGGAAGCTGTAAAGACTGAAGCTGAACTTTCCGCAGAGAGAGTTAAGAGCAAATTTGATACCGAGAAATTTGGAGAAGGTACTAGTGGTGACGTTTCTACTGCTCCTGCCCCATCATTTTTTCTCTCAAAGAACCTAAAACCAGGCGAATACGTTAATGAGCAGGGTGAAACTGTTATGAACAGGGACGTGGAAACAGCGGTAGAAAATCCTAAGCTGCGCGAAATTCCTGAGGGTATCGAGCCAGGTAGTGTAGAGCACACAATGTGGCTTCTCGACCAAGAAGAATAATCTTCACGATATTCTTTTACCTGATGTAAAAAATCATCCCAGTGCGGTTACCCCACTGGGATGAATTTTTTCCACCTCTCTAATTTCCCCGTACTTTTCTTGTGGTAACGTTCCTAAGCATCCATTCATAGGGCTTCAGCACGACAGGCGCCACTTTCTGAACGGCGCATACAGCGTTCGACTTTCTGGTTGATTGTTATAAACACCTGTTTTTATGGAAAAGAGATGGTGTCTCTTCTAGGCAATACTTGGGTCTGTGAGAAATACTTGAGTGGGAGATTCGACGTCATAGACAGAGAATAGACTCGCTGCTCTGTTATGGTTCCAATTGAAGAGTGACGGTTGCGATGAGGTGAGCTTCTGACTCATAGGGGTATGAAGATTACCGTACCACCTCACCGCAAAGAGTTGAGGCATTACTTCTCTTGCTTCTGTTCCTGCTCTTCAGGCAGTTCTTTAGATAATTCCTGCTTCAGTTCTTCTTTGGGTTGTTCCTGTTTCTGATCTTTCTTCGGCTCAGTATCTTGGCCGCCGCAAGCGCCACAACAACTGCTCATAGTTTGCTCCTGTAAACGTGAGAAAATAAAGGAAGTGGACGATACCTGAGCAGGTTCTTCCCACAAATGATCAGGATCACTTATTTTTAAATGGCCGCTTGTCTCTAAAGGGTATGGATAGGTTGTGGGGCGTAGCTCCAGGGCTAATTATGTTTTCTGTCTACATCAGAGTAGATGCCATTGGTCGCCCTTAGCAGATCAGCCTGTTAAGCTGCCGGTAATTTCCAGACACCACAGCTGGGGTATCGTAGAGCTATCACAGGATCGTTATTTTGAGTCAAACTGAGTTTTCATCCCAAAAACTGCACCCGGACCTACTGAAAAACCTATCTTCTCTCGGTTATAAAGAGATGACACCCATTCAGGCGCAGAGTCTGCCCCATATCTTGTCGGGAAAGGATGTTATTGCTCAGGGAAAAACCGGATCGGGTAAAACTGCAGCCTTTGCTCTTGGCTTGCTGGAAAAGCTCAAGGTAAAGCAATTCCGGGTGCAATCGCTGGTGCTGTGTCCTACCCGTGAGCTGGCTGACCAGGTGGCTAAAGAGATTCGTAGGCTGGCTCGAACGATTCATAACATCAAGGTGCTAACCCTATGTGGTGGTATGCCGTTTGGCCCTCAGGTTGGATCGTTGGAACACGGTGCTCACATTGTGGTGGGAACACCCGGGCGCATAGAAGAGCATTTGCGCAAAGGGACACTGAAACTAAATAATTTGAGTACGCTAGTGCTGGATGAAGCTGACCGTATGCTGGATATGGGGTTTCAGCCATCACTGGATGCTATTGTCGAATACATTCCGTCTAAGCGGCAAACAATGCTGTTTAGTGCCACCTTCCCGGATCAAATCCAGTCTATTGCCAAGCGTATCATGGCTTCACCCGTGATGGTTCAGGTGGAATCCACTCATGATACAAGCACGATTCAGCAGCATTTCTTCAAGGTGGCTGATGATAAGCAGCGACTGACGGCCCTTCGTTTGCTGCTAATGAAGTATCGGCCTGAATCCTCTGTGGTATTTTGCAATACCAAGCGGGAAACTCAGGAAGTGGCCGATGCCCTCGTTGGCTATGGTTTTAGTGCGCAGGCGTTACACGGTGACTTGGAGCAAAGGGATCGTGACCAAGCGCTGGTGCGGTTTTCCAATAAAAGTGTTTCAGTTCTTGTGGCCACCGATGTAGCGGCCCGTGGTTTAGATATTGAAGCACTGGACGCTGTGATTAACTACCAGCTTGCTCGAGATACAGAGGTACATATTCATCGTATAGGTCGTACGGGGCGAGCGGGAAGCAAAGGTATTGCATGCTCTTTTTACTCGGATAAGGAGCATTATAAGGTCGTTATGCTAGAAGAGTATTTAGACCGGATGATTGTCAGTGAACCGCTTCCCCCTATCAATCTACTGGATAAGCCCGTGTTCTACTCTGAAATGGAAACATTGCAAATTGATGGCGGGAAAAAACAAAAAGTCCGTGCTGGGGATATTCTGGGCGCACTAACCGGTGAAGATGGTATTCCAGGAGCGGCGGTAGGGAAGATCAATATTGCTGATAACTGGTCTTATGTGGCGGTGAGCCGCGATGTCTATAAGCTTGCACTCCAAAAATTAGGTCAGGGGAAATTGAAAGGGCGTTCATTTCGGGTCAGGTTAATCAGTCGTTAATAGCTTCGTTATTAAACGTGTCGTGATTAGCTATTAATAATAGGTTCTATCAACGCAGCCTGCCGTTCTCTTTCCCTTGCAGGATCAGCCACCGGAATCGCCGCCAGCAACTTTTTGGTGTATTCATGTTGTGGTGCTGCAAACAACGACTCAGTGCTGCCGGTTTCCACTAGTTTTCCATGATGCATCACCGCTATTCGGTCTGCGATATAGCGTACTACTGAGAGATCATGTGAGATAAACAGCATGGTCAGGTTGTGTTTATCTATCAGTGTCAGAATCAGATCAAGAATTTGTGCCTGAATGGTCACATCTAGGGCTGATACGGGCTCATCGGCAATCACCAGTTCTGGTTTGGTAGAAACAGCACGACCCACGGCAATTCGTTGCCGCTGACCGCCAGAGAACTCATGGGGATATTTGCGAATAGCAGAACGGGCGAGACCTACGTCATCCATCAGGGCTAATACCTGTTCAGTGACCGTTTTTCGGGTGGCAAGGCCATGATAGAGCAGTGGCTCTGCGAGAGTATCAAATACCGTCATACGTGGATTGAGGGAGGCGTAAGGGTCCTGAAAGATCATTTGCATGCGGCGTCGCATGGGTTTCATCTGAGCAGGTGATAAGCTGGTTAGATCAGTACCATCAAAAATCACACTGCCACTGGTCACTGGCACCAGTTGCAGAATAGAGCGCCCCAGCGTGGACTTACCTGAGCCAGATTCACCCACTAGCCCCAAAATTTCCCCCTGTTGAATCTTCAGTGAGACATCATCCACGGCTTTGATGACTTTTTGATTTCGTTTGAGCCAGCCGCCACTATAGTCGTGAAAGTGAGTCTTTAGGCCGTTGATAGCGAGCAGTGGCGTGTTCTCAATGTTGGAGGCATCGGGGTTGGAGGTTTCAGGCTTGGCGCCTTCGGGAATAGAGGCCAGTAGCTTTTTGGTGTAGTCGTGCTGGGTGTTGTAGAAGATGTCATCTACTGGCCCTTGTTCAACAATTAGTCCGTCTTTCATGACGGCTACTTTATCGGCAACACCAGCCACGACGGCGAGATCGTGGCTGATAAAGATCACCGCGATATTTCGTTTCAATTGTAGTGCTTTCACCAAGCCTAGAATTTGGGCCTGGATAGTGACATCCAGTGCCGTGGTGGGTTCGTCACAGATCAACAGCTTGGGCTCGGCAATCAAGGCCATGCCGATCATGACCCGTTGGCGCATTCCTCCGGAAAATTCATGGGGGTAGCTATTGATACGTTTTTCCGGTTCAACAATGCCCACTTCACCCAATATCTCAATAGCTCGTTGGGTTGCTTCTTTTCGAGAAATGTTGCGGTGATAGATCAGCGGTTCTATTAATTGTTCGCCCACGGTCAGGTAGGGGTTAAGGCAAGTCATCGGGTCTTGAAAGATAATGGCAATGTCGTTACCACGAATTTGTTGCAGGGTTTTATTGTCGGTCTGGAGTAAATCTCTGCCCTCGAACAGGGCTCTGCCTGCGACGATTTTACCCGGTGGTTGCGGAATTAATTTAAGTAGGCTGTAACAAGCAACAGATTTACCGGACCCTGACTCACCCACAATGGCGAGAGTTTCACCTCGGTCGACACTGAAACTAATGCCGTCCACAGCTTTTACCACGCCCTCTCGGGTGTGGAAGTGGGTGGTCAAGTTGTCAACTTCTAGTAATGGCATATCATTTATAATCAGTAAGTTATAATATTATTCATATAATTTACATTAATATATTTTCACTCAGTTTTTAGAGGCTCGTGGGTCAAGGGCATCTCGTAGTCCGTCACCAAGAAAGTTCAAAGCAAACAGCGTGATGGATAGAGTCAGACCGGGGAATAATAACAACCAGGGATATTCTTCCATGGTCTCTACACCGTAGGATATCAGCAGCCCCCAAGAACTCTGTGGTGGTTGGATACCCAACCCGAGGAAGCTGAGGAATGCTTCCAATAGCATCACACTGGGAATGGTGAGCGTGGTATAGACAATCACTGGTCCCAAGGTGTTGGGAATCAAATGACGACGGATAATCGTCCAGCGAGATAGCCCAAGAGAAACTGCGGCTTCCACAAATTCTTGACGCCGCAAAGACAATACCTGACCGCGAACAATACGGGCCATGGTTAACCATTCAACGGCACCAATGGCGAGAAATAGCAGCAGAATATTGCGGCCAAAGACCACCATCAACAACACGATAAAAATCATAAAGGGCAGGGCGTAGAGAATATCTACCAGACGCATCATGACAGCGTCCACCCGCCCTCCGGCATAGCCCGCAATGGTTCCCCAGAGCACACCGATTAACAGAGCTACACCGGTGGCAATAAAACCCACCATCAGCGAGACGCGACTACCATACATAATGCGGGTCAGCATATCCCGCCCAAATATGTCGGTGCCCAGCCAATGTTCAGCAGAGGGCGGCGCCGCACCCAGTAACAGGTTTTGTTGTTCATAACCGTAGGGCGCGATAAAAGGAGTCAGCAGAGCGATGATACAAAGAAAGAGGATAACGCCGAGACCACATAACGCGAATGTATTTTTGCGTAAGCGAATCCAGGCATCCTGCCAGAGGGAGGTACCTTTCACCGCTTGAACGAGAGGATCTGTCAGTACAGGTTCAGGCTGCTTAGCTTTAAACACTAGCTACCCTCCCGTAGCTGGTGCCGCAGTTTGGGGTTAATCCAAACGGCGATGATATCGGATAACAGGTTAAATAAAACGATCAAGGTGGCAAAGAATACCGTGGTTCCCAGGATCATGGTGTAGTCCCGATTAAAGGCCGCTTGGACATAGAAGCGACCCAAGCCCGGTATCTGAAAGATTGTTTCCACTACAAAGGAACCACTTAATAGACCCGCAAAGGCAGGGCCGAGGAAGGCGATAACAGGAATCAGCCCACCTCGCAGTCCGTGTTTCAGCACCACCACCCATTCCGGTAGACCCTTGGCGCGAGCGGTACGAATATAGTCCTGTGACATGACTTCCAGCATGCCGCCACGACTGAGCCGAGCAAGAAAAGCAGCGTAGCCGGAACCGAGGGTGATGGCAGGTAATATTTTATCACCGGGTAAGTCTCCCCAGCCAGACACGGGAACCCACTCAAACCAAATCCCAAATACCAGGACTAACAAGGGCCCCATCAAAAAAGAGGGCATACAGATTCCCAGCATGGCAGCTGACATGGGAATGTAGTCCTGTGGTGTGTTGGGCTTTAATGCGGCAAAAACACCGGCACAGACACCGATAATAATGGCCACCAGCATGGCGTAAAGTGCCAGTTCAGCCGTAATGGGCAGGCCACCGGCAATCAGCTCATTGACGGTGCGGCCGGGGTACCGGAAAGAGGGGCCAAATTCACCGTGCACTAAATCATTCAGGTAACCAAAGTATTGCTGCCACATGGGTTGATCCAAGTGGTATCTGGCCTCCAGCGCTTTAATAATTTCAGGTGGTACGGCCTTTTCGGCACTAAAAGGGCCGCCGGGAGCAGCGCGCACCAGAAAAAAGGTGGCGGTAATAACGACCAGTAAAACGGGAATTGCCTGAAGTAGCCGACTGAGAATAAACCGAAACATTAGTGGCTGGCCTCGTCGGAGTTTGTGGGGGCCTGTTCTAGTGAGAGTTTCTTGTAGAGAGTGTAGTCGAGAATGTTAGGCTCCAACCCCTTTAAGCTGGGGTGTACCAGGCTCTTACTGTTGTAGATATAGATAGGGATTACGGGCATATCTTCCAGTAATAGGGCTTCAGCTTCACGCATCAGTTTATAGCGAGCCTCTCTGTTGCTGGCCTTGGGTGCCAGCTTTAATATCAGTTCATCGTAGCGAGGGTTGGACCAGCCGGTACGGTTGTTACCGCCATCAGTGATCCACATATCCAGAAATGTGTTTGGATCAACATAGTCACCAATCCAACCTGCTCTGGCAATGGTGTAGTCACCGTTATCCACTGAATTCAGGTATACCTTCCAGTCCTGATTGTTGAGCGTGATATCAACCCCCAGGTACTGGTTCCACATCTGCTGTATCGCGACGGCTATCTTGCGGTGACCTTCGGACGTGTTGTAAAGCAATTCGGTGACCGGGAAGCCCTCACCATTTGGGTAGCCTGCTTCAGCTAGTAGTTGGCGGGCTTTCTCTGGGTTAAATGAAAACCCAGCATTAGCGGTGTAGCCAAGGGTGTCGGGTGGGGTAAAGGTATAGGCGGGGACTTCTCCCCCCTTGGTCACTTGTTCCACAATCTGTTTGCCGTTAATACTCATGGCCAGTGCCTGGCGCACTCGTTTATCACTGAGGTGTGGCAGTTTGGTGTTAATTCGGTAAAAGTAGTTACCTAAATAGGGGTGGGAGTGAAGTAAGCCTGGCTTTTGCTTCTGGTAGGTTGCCACTTTGTCGATGGGAATACTGGCGGTGTGGTGCAATTGATCAGAGCGAAACATCCGCTCTTCAGTGGTGACATTTTCTGTAGGATGAAAGCGAATACCGTTCAGTTTTACGGAGGCTGCATCCCAGTAATAGGGGTTCTTTGTTACTTCTACCTTTTTGAACAATTGCCACTCGGTGAGCAGAAAAGGACCGTTGCCTACAAAGTTGCCAGGACGGGTCCATAAGCTGCCGCGTTCATCTGGGGCACCAAATTTCTCAATGGTGGCTCGATGGACTGGAAACATACTGTAGTGATCTAATAGTTGTAAGAAGTAGGGTGTGGGATTGGTCAATTCAACCTGAAGGGTATAGTCATCGAGTACCTTGACCCCCACTTGGGAAAAGTTCTCGATTTCCTGCTTCAGATAAGCCTCAGCATTTTTAACCGGAAAGAACATGTAGGCGTACTGATTACCCAGTGCGGGTTGTAGTGCGCGCCACCATGACCAGGCAAAGTCGTGGGCGGTGACAGGGTCGCCGTTGGACCATTGTGCGTTGTGGCGCAGCTGGAAGGTATAGGTTTTACCATCGTCGCTTATAACCCAGCTCTCAGCCACACCGGGTATTGGCTCAAGTGTTGCGGGGTCCTTGAGTACCAGCCCTTCGAGCAGGGCTGTAAGAATATGGTGTTCCGGAACACCAGTGACAATATGGGGGTCTAGTTCCTGAGGGTCGGTGCCATTACCCCAATGGAGAATGCCATCTCGATTGCCTGTGGTGACGTTACTTTCACCACCACTGCATCCACTCAGCAGTAGAGTAGTGAGTAACAGAGTAGTGATCAGTAAGATGAAGCTGCAGTTTTTAGTCCAGAACATGCTTTTAACAACGCCATTTATTAGCGCTCTATGGTAGGCAAGGATGTCGCTAAGTACCAGTCCGGATTGCAGTTGAAATGCAGAGACGAACCAACCATAATGCGCAGCCTTAAGGCCTAGTGCATCAGGCCAATCTTTTTATGGTGACCCCTGTTGGTCCCCTCGCAATGATTTTCTGCGAACCCCGCCAGGCCCGGAAGGGAGCAACGGTAGTGGTTATATCATGTGCCGAGGTGTGGCTGGCAGGGGAAGCCACCAGTTTTTCTTTCTTATATTCGTTCTACAGTCCGGTAAAGCCTCGAGTTGCCTATTTCCGGCACTTCTGCCGCCAACAGTCAAAGTAGAGTTTACCGGAAGGCTTATTTTTGCCCTGTTTTTTAGTTGATTCTGATGGTATTGATGATTTAATGCTGTAGTGGTTTTTCTTAGGCCTTTTTTTATGTCTTCAAATACGAGTTACGAAATATCGGCACCTGATGTTGTCGCTGAGGACTTCGGTGCCGAAATTGTGGTGTTAAACCTTGCCAACGGTAAATATTTTAGTCTGGTCAATGTTGCTGCCGATCTTTGGCGGGACATTATCTCGGGGCATATCCCACAAGAGATTGTAGATTTTCTGGTTCCGGCCCAGCGAAATGCTGCAGAGGCAGTGCAGTTGTTTGTGTCGAGCCTGGTACAGGAAGCCCTTATACGTCCGGTACAGAGGGAACAGGCAGCCATACCGGCCGACACCGCCAGTGCCATGATGGCGTTGAGTCAGGGTTCTATGGTTCCGGGTCTTGAGTCCTTTGACGACATGGCAGAGCTGATACTGTCTGATCCGATCCATGATGTGGATGAAGATGTTGGCTGGCCGGTTATGCGTGACCCTGATTAAATAGCTCATCAGTTATATGTTGAAATCTTCTGCACAGGATCTTGGTGCCTTGGGCTATCGACTTCTGTCTGACGCGAGAGCTCTTGATTGTTCAGCCCTTCACTTCCGCCGTTTTTGTCTGACAGGTCTGGTTGTTGATGCCTGGTTTAGTGACTCAAGCTATGCTGATTTGTGTACGCAGAATCTAAGCCAATTGGAAAACTCTGTGTCTGACGCGACAGCAGATTTCACCTTATTTCTTCTTGATAGTGAAACAGTGGGTTGGCCGCAACCCCATCGGTGGGCTGAGGATGTTTTTGATCGGCAGGCCGCCAAC
>CAJXWQ010000030.1 GCA_913062605.1 uncultured Cellvibrionales bacterium | reverse complement strand
CGGCATAACCTCGGAGGAGGGTCATGGCTGCATGGCTGTGAGTGTTGATCAGCCCGGGAATAAGCACATGATTGGGTAGCTCAGTATGCTCCAAGGCTATATATTTTCTGGTCGCCTCGTTGGTGGGGAGAATCGCCACAATATTGCCCTGGTCGATTACGACAGAGCAGTCCTCAAACACCGCGCCCTTTGGGATTACGGGGATAGTCCATCGAGCGGAAATGAGTAGGTCGACAGATATGGCTGCCATTGCAGGGTTATTCCTTGGGCGACAAATAAGACGGGCAGTATACCCTCACAAAAAAGATCATTAAACAAAGACATACGGGGACGAAGATGGGACATTTTGTGGTATGATCCCGCGCTTGATTTAGCGGCTTGACCGTTGATGGGCATAAGAAGGATAAGCAGTAGTATGGGTGAGTTAGCCAAAGAAATCCTACCCGTTAATATCGAAGACGAATTACGTCAGTCCTATCTCGACTACGCCATGAGCGTTATTGTCGGGCGGGCACTGCCAGATGTCAGAGATGGCCTTAAGCCGGTACATCGTCGTGTGCTATTCGCGATGAGTGTGCTTAATAACGACTGGAATAAATCCTATAAAAAATCTGCACGTGTGGTCGGTGATGTGATTGGTAAATATCACCCCCACGGTGATTCCGCTGTGTATGACACCATCGTTCGAATGGCTCAGCCATTCTCTCTTCGCTACATGTTGGTGGATGGACAGGGTAACTTTGGTTCTGTGGACGGTGATTCCGCAGCCGCCATGCGTTACACCGAAATTCGGATGGCCAAGATTTCCCATTCATTATTGGCGGACCTGGATAAGGAAACCGTTGATTATGTGGAAAACTACGATGGCAATGAGCTGATTCCTGAGGTAATGCCTACTAGGGTGCCAAATCTTCTGGTTAATGGCTCTTCTGGTATTGCTGTGGGTATGGCGACCAATATTCCTCCTCACAACTTGAAAGAGGTGGTCAACGGCTGTCTAGCCCTGATTGAAAATGCCGATATCTCAATTGATGAGTTGATGGAATACATTCCTGGCCCAGATTTCCCTACTGCCGCCATTATTAATGGCAGAGCGGGAATTATTCAGGCCTATCGTACTGGGCGTGGACGCATCTATGTGCGAGCCAGAGCGACTGTGGAAGTGAATGAAAAGACCAGTCGTGAAACTATTATTATTACTGAGCTGCCTTATCAGCTGAATAAAGCTCGGTTGATTGAGCGCATCGCTGAGTTAGTGAAAGAAAAGAAAATTGAAGGCATCTCAGAGCTCCGTGATGAGTCGGATAAAGATGGCCTGCGCGTGGTTATTGAACTGAAAAGAGGTGAAGTGGGTGAAGTTATCCTTAACAACCTCTATGCCCAAACCCAACTGCAAAACGTATTTGGCATCAATGTTGTCGCGTTGGTGGATGGACAGCCGCGAACCCTTAATCTGAAAGAAATGCTGGAAGCCTTTGTTCGCCATCGCCGTGAGGTGGTGACACGTCGTACTGTTTATCTGCTCCGAAAGGCCCGTGAGCGAGGACATATTCTGGAAGGTTTGGCCGTTGCCATTGCCAATATTGATAAGATTATTGAGCTAATTAAATCGTCGCCTTCTCCTGCTGAAGCAAAAGAAAGTTTGATCGCGAGAGGTTGGGATGCCAGTAATGCAGCTCAACTTTTGGAGCGCGCGGGTAGTGATGCCAGCCGCCCTGAAGATTTGGAACCCGGTTTTGGTATGCGTGACGGGCAATACTATTTATCGCCGGTACAGGCACAGGCTATTCTCGAATTACGTTTACACCGCCTTACTGGTATGGAGCACGATAAGCTGCTTGCTGAATATCAGGAAAAGCTAGAGGAAATTATTGAATACCTGCGAATTCTCGGTGATGCCAATGTGCTGATGCAGCTGATTCGTGAAGAGCTACAAGCTGTAAGTGAAGAGTTTGGTGATGATCGACGCAGTGAAATTGTGGAATCACAACATGATCTGACGATTGAAGATTTGATTACCGAAGAAGATCGCGTAGTGACGATTTCTCACGGAGGTTATGCGAAAACGCAGCCGTTGAGTGATTACCAAGCTCAGCGTCGTGGTGGTATGGGTAAGTCTGCTACTGCCGTTAAGGATGAAGATTTTGTTGAGCATCTGCTGATTGCCAGTACCCACAGTACCATTCTCTGCTTTACCAACTTGGGTAAAGTGTACTGGTTAAAGGTCTATCAAATTCCTGTGGCTGGTCGCAATTCTCGCGGGAGACCGATGGTGAACTTGTTGCCGCTCGGTGAGGGTGAGCGCATTAGCAGTATTTTGCCTGTGGATGAGTACAGTGAAGACAAGTTTGTCATCATGGCGACCGCCAATGGCACGGTGAAGAAAACCTCCCTGGAGCAGTATTCCCGACCTCGTAGTGTTGGGCTGCGTGCGGTTGATTTGGTGGAAGGCGATTGCCTTGTAGGTAGTGCGATTACTGATGGCAATAGTGATGTCATGTTGTTTAGTAGCGAAGGCAAGGCTGTGCGATTTGCCGAGTCAGATGTTCGGGCTATGGGCCGTGTGTCGAAAGGGGTTCGCGGTATGCGACTGCCTGAGGGGCAAAAAGTACTCTCAATGGTCATTCCGGAAGCAGAAGGCCGTGTACTGACGGTATCCAATAATGGTTATGGCAAACGAACGGCGCTGACTGAATTCCCCACAAAAGGGCGTGGCGGTAAGGGCATGATTGCCATTCAGGCCAGTGAACGGAATGGCCCACTTGTTGGCGCCGTGCAACTGTTCGAAGGTGATGAAATCATGTTGATTTCTGATCAGGGAACAATGGTACGTACCCGCAGTGATGAAATCTCTCAGCTGGGCCGTAATACTCAGGGAGTTCGCGTGATTCGCCTAAAAGAGGGCGAGACCATGGTTGGATTAGCTCGTATTGAAGAACCGGAGCCAGTTGACATTGATTTAATTGATGGCGACTCAGGGAATAGCGATTCGGCTGATGGCGATGTGGTAGACGTTACGTCGGAAGACTGACAGGCAGAAATCATGGCAAATAATAAAAAACTGGGTCAGAAAATGTTGGGCCAGCTAAGAGATCAGATCGACGACATTGACCATCAGATCCTGACTTTGATTAGTGAGCGTGCTAAGTGTGCCCAGCAAGTGGCTGAGGTGAAGCAAGCTGATGGTGATGTCGTCTATTTCCGGCCTGAACGGGAAGCCCAAGTACTTCGTAGCATTATGGAGAAGAATCAGGGTCCACTGGATAATGAGGAGATGGCGCGGCTATTCCGTGAAATTATGTCAGCCTGTCTGGCATTAGAGCAGCCAGTTAAAGTGGCGTTCCTTGGGCCTGAAGGCACCTTTACGCAGGAAGCAGCCTTAAAGCACTTTGGGCATTCAGCCGTTACTGTCTCAATGAGCGCCATTGATGAAGTATTTCGAGAGGTGGATGCTGGTGCGGTAAATTATGGCGTCGTGCCTGTCGAAAACTCAACGGAAGGCGTGATCAATCACACGCTGGATACTTTCTTGGACTCCACGCTAAATATTTGTGGTGAAGTGGAGCTTCGCATCCACCATCACTTATTGGCGGGGCCGGCTACTGATAAGTCTCAGATTACTCGTGTGTATTCCCACGCTCAGTCTCTTGCTCAGTGCAGGAAATGGTTGGATGCTCATTACCCCAAGGCTGAGCGAGTCGCTGTAAGCAGTAATGCTGAAGCCGCCAGGCGTATAAAGAGTGAGTGGAATGCGGCAGCTATTGCAGGGGATATGGCTGCTGAGCTGTATGGTCTCGAAAAACTGTCAGAAAAAATAGAAGATCGGCCCGATAACTCCACTCGATTCTTAATTATTGGGCGGGAGAATGTGGCCCCTAGTGGCGATGATAAAACCTCGATTATTGTTGCGGCTCGAAATGAACCCGGTGCATTGCACAATCTTTTGGAGCCTTTTCATCGAGAGGGCGTAGATTTGACCCGAGTCGAAACCCGGCCTTCACGTACCGGTAAGTGGACCTATGTTTTCTTTGTCGATTTTGAGGGACACAGGGATGACCCTGGAGTGGCGGCAGTACTGGCTGAGGTCGGGCAAATTGTTGCTGAATTGAGAGTGCTCGGATCCTATCCGAAAGCTGTATTGTAACCCCCCAATGTTTGGCTACTATTTATGACCGTGGATTTCAAAAGTCTGGCGCTACCCGGTGTGCAACGCCTACAGCCCTACCAAGGTGGCAAGCCGGTTGAAGAGCTTGAACGAGAGCTAGGTATTTTCGGTGCCATTAAGTTGGCAAGTAACGAGAATCCATTAGGTCTCAGCTCTATGGCTAGAGCTGCGATTGAAGCATCATTAGTCGATGGTGCCAGATATCCCGACGGAAATGGCTTTTATCTGAAACAGAAACTGGCAGAGAAGCTCTCGATCAGTACTGACCAGCTAACGTTGGGCAATGGTTCGAATGATGTGCTCGAATTGATGGCTAGGGGATTCCTTGGTTCGGAGCACAATGCTATTTTTTCCGAGCATGCCTTTGTTATTTATCAGTTAGCCATCACTGCTCAGAATGCCGAAGCGGTTGTAGTGCCAGCCCTAAACTGGGGGCACGACTTGAATGCTATGGCGGCGGCGGTTGATGAAAATACACGGTTAATGTTTATTGCCAACCCAAACAACCCCACCGGTACCTGGGTGGCTCTTGACGCGATTGAATCGCTGATGAAACAGGTGCCAGAACATGTGTTAGTGGTGGTTGATGAGGCGTACTTTGAATATGTTGATATGCCTGAATATGGTTCGGCATTGAGCTTATTGAATCAATACCCAAATTTGGTGGTTACCCGAACATTTTCCAAGGCTTATGGTTTGGCTTCGTTGCGGGTGGGGTACGCTATTTCCCACCCCGATGTGGCAGATATTATTAACCGAGTGCGGCAGCCATTTAACATTAACAGCATGGCATTGGCTGCAGCCGTTGCCGTTTTGGATGATCAGGATTACTTGAATCGTAGTGTAGACATTAACCGTAGGGGTTATGAGCAGCTTGTCTCTGGATTTAACCAAATGAAGCTTGATTTTATACCCTCTGTGGGCAACTTTATTTCGGTACACATACCTGGTGATATCCAAGCACTGTATCAGGCATTGTTGCAATCTGGTGTGATCGTGCGGCCCATTGGTGTGTACGGTATGCCTGGTTATTTTCGCGTTTCTATTGGTTTGCCTGATGAGAATCAGCGGTTTTTAGATGTGCTTGAACAGTTGCTATTTGAACAAGAGGCCACCTGATGCCTGAAGGAATCAATCGTTTAGTCGTTATCGGTCTTGGTTTGATCGGTAGCAGTCTGGCCAAAGCTGCTCGGGATCGAGGCCTCTGTCAGGAGGTGATAGGTTGCTCCCGTAGCCCCGAGACTCTGGTTAAGGCCATGAAAGCGGGTGTCGTGGATCGGGTTGTAGATTCTATTGAAACTGTGGCTGGCGAATTGGACGACGGCGATCTTGTGGTCATCGGTGTGCCTACACTCACCGTTCCAGTGATTGTTCGCCAATTACAACCACTTCTATCTCAGGCTGTGACTATTACGGATGTTGCCAGTGTTAAGGGCAGCGTAGTGACGGCGCTTAAAGAAGTCTATGGCGAAATCCCCTCCCAGTTTGTTCCCGGGCACCCCATTGCCGGGTCTGAAAAAAGTGGTGTTGATGCGGTTAACTCCGAGCTATTTGATGATCATCGAGTGATTTTGACACCACTACCGGAAACGGGTGGTGATCACCTGCAGCGAGTAAAACGCCTTTGGTCAGGTGCTGGTGCTGTGGTGAGTGAAATGTCAGTGTCAGAGCATGATGAAGTGTTGGCTGCGACCAGTCATTTACCCCACATGCTGGCATATTCTCTGGTCGATACACTCTCCAATATGCGCGAAAATAGAGAGATTTTCCGTTACGCAGCGGGTGGCTTCAGAGACTTTACTCGTATCGCTGCCAGTGATCCGGTTATGTGGCACGATATTGTGATGGCTAATGATCAGGCAGTCCTGTCTGTCTTAGAGGATCTTACCGAGCACCTTGATCTTCTAAAGCAGGCCATAACAAGTGGCGATAGCGATTACTTGTTAGGTGTCTTTACGAGAGCGAGAGAAGCTCGAAATCATTTTTCTAAAATGCTTGAAAATAAGGCTTATCTAGAGCCCATGATACAAACTATTGATTATAGAGTAGCGCCAGGAGGCAGTGTTTCCGGTCAGATTCGCATCCCAGGGGATAAATCCATTTCTCACCGTTCTATTATGCTTGGCTCAATTGCTCAGGGTGTCACAGAGGTAACGGGTTTTCTGGAGGGCGAAGACAGTCTTGCCACTCTGCAGGCATTTCGGGATATGGGTGTAGTGATTGAAGGACCGAGTGATGGCCGTGTGGTGATACACGGAGTGGGTCTTAATGGGCTAAAAGCCCCAGTGGGCCCACTCTACTTGGGTAATTCGGGAACCTCCATGAGGCTGCTGTCAGGATTGCTGGCTGCTCAGTCCTTTGATGTGGAATTAACCGGCGATGAATCCTTGTCAAAACGCCCAATGGCGCGTGTGGCAGAACCATTGCGTCAAATGGGTGCAGTGATTGAGACGGAAGAGGGTGGTCGTCCACCGTTGCGTATTAAGGGTGGACAGTCTCTTAATGGCATTGATTATGAATTACCCATGGCCAGTGCGCAGGTGAAATCTTGTGTGTTGTTGGCCGGACTGTATGCTGATGGAACAACCCGGACTACCGAGCCCGCGCCAACCCGCGACCATACCGAAAGGATGCTCACCGGGTTTGGTTGCCAGGTCAATCGTAAGGGCGCTTTGGCTGAACTCAACGGCGGTGGAGAGCTTGCAGCCATGGCTATTGATGTCCCTGCTGATATATCCTCCGCAACCTTCTATATGGTGGCAGCAGCCATTGCTCCAGGATCAGATCTTCTTTTGCCTCACGTTGGTATAAATCCAACAAGATTTGGGGTGATCAATATTCTGCAAATGATGGGGGCTGATATTCAGCTCTCCAATCAGGCCGAGGTGGGTGGTGAGCCGGTGGCAGATATTCGGGTGCGTTATGCACCTCTTCACGGTATTGAAATACCTGAAGATCAAGTGCCGTTGGCGATTGATGAGTTTCCTGCACTATTTGTGGCGGCTGCTTGTGCCGAGGGACAGACTATTCTCACCGGCGCGGAAGAGTTGAGAGTGAAGGAAAGTGATCGTATTCAGGCTATGGCGGATGGGTTGAAAATACTGGGTGTGGATGCAACGCCAACGACAGATGGAATTATTATTAACGGCGGGGCTATCGGTGGGGGGGAGGTGGACAGTGTTGATGATCACCGAATTGCCATGTCATTTGCTGTGGCAGCACTTAGAGCTAAGGACGATATTCTGATTAGAAATTGTAATAATGTGGTGACATCATTTCCGGGTTTTGTGGCTTTGGCCAATCAGGCAGGGTTGAAGATAACCGAGGAAGTACGATGACTGAAAAGCAAATCCCCATCATTACTATTGATGGTCCCAGTGGTTCAGGTAAGGGCACGATTTGTCAGTTATTGGCGACCAAGTTGGGGTTTCATTATCTTGATAGTGGTGCACTGTATCGCTTGCTGGCCCTTGCGGCCAAGCGACATAGGGTGGCATTGGACAATATTGAGTCTCTGGCGGTTTTGGCGGGTCATATGGACATTTCATTTAATATGAATAAAGACGGCACGCCGTCAAAGGTGTTGTTGGAAGGGGAGGATGTTTCGTTGCTAATCCGTAATGAGAGTGTGGGTTCTGATGCTTCTTTGGTAGCAGGGTACCCAGAGGTTCGGGCGGCGTTATTACAACGTCAAAGAGCTTTTGCAGTAGCACCGGGTTTGGTGGCCGATGGTCGAGATATGGGGACCGTCGTCTTTCCTGATGCAGATGCCAAAATTTTTCTCACCGCCAGCCCGGAGGAGCGCGCTGAAAGGCGCTATAAGCAGTTGATAGATAAAGGGGAAAGTGTTAGCCTTGCCGCCCTCGTTGAACAGGTCCAAAAACGGGATGAGCGGGATATGAACCGCACAGTCTCTCCTTTGGTTCCAGCTGATAACGCTGTGGTCTTGGATAGCTCCCAGATGACCATTGACGAGGTATTGCACTCAGGGCTCGAAATTGCCATCAGAAATGGTATTCAGCCACAGCAATAAACTGGGTTACGCGGTGTCGAGCCAGAAATGCACTGCGTTAGCCTGAAATTAATAGCCCGCATAGCTGGTAATGCGGTTTAAGAGTCAATAGTTTAAGAAACTACATCAAGAAGTAATGGCTTATAAGCTAATGCTTAATAGATTATTGACTCACACGCCTACAGGTACACCTCCATGAGCGAAAGCTTTGCAGAACTATTTGAAGAAAGTCTAAAAACCGTCGAAATGGTCAATGGCGCTATCATAACTGGTGTTGTGATGGACATTGATAAAGACTGGGTAACTGTACACGCCGGTTTAAAATCCGAAGGTGTCATTGCCAAGAGTGAATTTTTCGATGATAACGGTGAATTAAGCCTCGAGATTGGTGACGAAGTTCAAGTTGCCCTAGAAGCGGTAGAAGATGGCTTTGGTGCCACTCGCCTTTCCCGTGAAAAAGCCCGCCGTGCTGAATCTTGGATTGAGCTTGAAGCGGCCCACACTGCTGAAGAAGTGGTTATTGGTATTATCAGTGGCAAAGTCAAAGGTGGCTTTACTGTTGATGTGAATGGCCTGCGCGCCTTCCTTCCAGGGTCCTTGGTAGATGTACGCCCGATTCGCGACACTGCCCACTTGGAAAACAAGCCGCTTGAATTCAAAGTAATCAAGCTGGATCAAAAACGTAATAACGTGGTGGTATCCCGCCGTGCAGTGATGGAGCAAGTCAACACCGAAGAGCGTGATGAGCTGCTGGCCAAGCTGGAAGAGGGTATTACTCTTAAAGGTATCGTTAAAAATCTTACTGACTACGGTGCATTTGTTGATTTGGGCGGTATTGATGGCTTGTTGCACATCACTGACATGTCCTGGAAACGAATTAAGCACCCAAGTGAAATCGTGAATGTTGGCGATGAGATTGATGTCAAAGTATTGAAGTTCGATCGCGAGCGTAGCCGTGTATCACTTGGCATGAAACAAATGGGTGAAGACCCTTGGGCAGATATTTCAGGTCGTTATCCTGAAGGTGCTCGCGTCAAGGCTACTGTTACCAACCTGACAGACTATGGTTGTTTTGCGGAGCTGGAAGACGGTGTTGAAGGCCTGGTTCATGTATCTGAAATGGATTGGACCAACAAGAATATTCATCCTTCCAAAGTTGTTCAGTTGGGCGACGAAGTAGAAGTGATGATTTTGGATATTGACGAAGAGCGTCGTCGTATCTCCTTGGGGATCAAACAGTGCTTCATGAACCCATGGGATGAGTTTGGTACCAAGCATGCCAAGGGTGAGAAAATCACTGGCAACATCAAATCCATTACCGATTTCGGTATCTTTATTGGCCTTAACGGTGGTATCGACGGACTGGTTCACCTCTCCGATATTTCCTGGAATGAGACTGGCGAAGAAGCCATTCATAACTTCAAGAAAGGTGATGAGGTTGAGACTGTCATCCTGTCTATCGACCCAGAAAGAGAGCGTATCTCCTTGGGTATGAAGCAACTGTCTGACGATCCTTTCTCAAACTACACAGCTGAAAATGACAAGGGTACGATTGTCACCGGTGTTGTTAAAGAAGTGGATGCCAAAGCAGCTGTTATTACTTTGAGTGGTGAAGTGGAAGGGCTGTTAAAAGCGTCTGAAATTTCACGCGAGAAAGTTGCAGATGCCAGTAACGAAATGAAAGTTGGCGATGAAGTTGAGGCTAAAATTATCAATGTGGATCGCAAGAACCGCACGATCAGCCTTTCCATCAAAGCTAAGGACGTTGCCGAAGAGAAAGCTGCGATTAAAGAGCACCGTAAGTCAGAGGTAGATAGTATTGCCCCGACAACAATTGGTGATCTGATCAAAGCTCAGATGGACACGAAAGAGAAGTAGTGCTTAGATTAGGGGTGATGGAAACATCACCCCTTTCTATTTAATAGTCAGACACTTATGACAAAATCAGAATTAATAGACCATATCGTTACCCAGCAGGATCAACTTCCTCCAAAGGATGTAGAGCTTTCTGTGAAAATGATTCTTGAGCGAATGACCCAGTCTCTAGTTAACAATGATCGTATCGAGATTAGAGGTTTTGGTAGTTTTTGTCTTCACTACCGTGCGCCGCGTGTAGGGCGTAACCCAAAAACAGGTGATTCAGTAGAGCTGTCAGGTAAATCTGTTCCCTATTTCAAGCCGGGAAAGGAACTCCGAGAAAGGGTGAATAGCAGCCTTAGTAATGGCTGAGACTCTCGGGCGATATTAGTGGCCTCGATAAATCGCGGCTAATGGTTATGAGTTTGGTTACAATAAACGGCAAGGCATTTGGCTTGCCGTTTTTTTGTGTGAGGACTTTTTATGATGTTGTTAAAAAAGCTCTGGTGGCTGCTGGTTGCAATTGCTGCTGTCTGGTTGGGTATTTGGGTTGTATTTGATAATCCTGAGCCTGTAGCTTTTCATCTATTTGGTTTTGATTTGGGGCTTCTCCCGGGTGGTCTTTTATTATTGGCTACGTTTTCGATCGGTTGTATTGCTGGGCTGATTTTCAGTTTTCCAGCACTTGCCAAGTTAAGGCATCGTGTCAATGTGTTGAATAAGCAGTTGATAAAATTGAAAGTATCCGATGTTGATAAGCAGGGTTCTGCAAAGCTGGATTAGCAATGTTAAATCATGCCTGAATTTCTTTATTTTCTTCTTGCACTACTACTCATGCTTGCATGGGTTGCAGGGCGGGCCAATGGTTTGCGGCAGCCAAGAAAAGAATCGACGGGTGAGCTGGCCAAACATTATTTTCAAGGGATAAATTTCCTACTCAATGAGCAACCTGATCAGTCCATAGATACCTTCATACGTTCAGTAGACGTTACGCCTCATACATTGGAAACACACCTGGCGTTGGGTAACCTGATGCGCCAGCGTGGAGAGGTGGATAGAGCGATTCGGGTTCATCAGAATTTGCTTTCCCGCTCCAGCCTCAATCAGCAGCAACTCAATCAAGCTCACCTTGAGCTGGGTCGTGATTTCCTCAAGGCAGGGTTGCTGGACAGGGCTGAGCGATTATTTCTTGACCTGGTGGAAGATACTTCCGGTAATTTCAGAGAAGAGTCTCTGCGCCACCTGGTACAGATTTATCGGGATGAGCAAGAGTGGAGAAAAGCCATTCGTGCTGCAGGGATGATGCAGAAAACCTTGTTTGGTCGAGCCAATAACAACATGGACATTGAGCAGGCTCATTTTTGTTGTGAACTCGCAAAGCTGAGCATGGGTAAGGGCGATCTTCTCGACGCTAGGGGTCATCTTAAAGCAGCCTTGAAATTTAATAAAAATTCAGCCAGGGCGAATATTCTGTGGGGAGACCTAGAAATGAGTGCGCTTAATTTTCAGGCGGCACTCAAACATTACCGTATGGTTCCTCAACAGCAGGCAGATTGTCTTCCCGAAATACTGGAGAGAGTCAGACAGTGCCATGACAACCTGAATGATCAGGATGGGCTGTTTAAGCAGTTGAAAGTCTGGTTGAAAGAGTACCCAGGAACCAGTGTTTTACAGTCACTGGTGGACGTTATCCGAAAAAAGAATGGTGAGAATGAGGCTGCCCTTTTTTTGGGCGAGTCTTTGACAATAAATCCTTCTATCAAGGGGTTGAATACTCTGCTTGATATCCAGATTAGTAACAGCCAAGGTACGGTGCGAGATAATCTGTCATTGTTGCAGAATGTCTTGGAGGAACTGGCCAGTCGACAGCCCAATTACCGATGCCAGCAATGTGGATTCAAGGGGGCTCGTTTACACTGGTTATGTCCACAATGCCAGCGTTGGGAAACCGTTAAACCTATTCGAGGGCTAGAAGGTGAGTAACGATAACTCTCATCACCGGCCTTTAGCAAAACTGATAAAGAGAACACTCGATGAACGATAGACATTCCAACATTATTGTAGCGCTGGACTACAACAATGTATCAGAGGCGAACCACTTCGTAGATTCAGTTTCACCTGAACTCTGTAAGCTAAAAGTGGGTAAGGAGCTGTTTACCCTGGCTGGACCTCAATTTGTTACGGGGTTGGTAGGTAGGGGGTACGATGTTTTTCTTGATCTGAAATTTCACGATATTCCTAATACTGTCTCAAAGGCGGTGAAAGTAGCGGCGGACTTGGGTGTCTGGATGACGGATGTGCATGCATCAGGTGGTCGCCGAATGATGGAAGATGCTCGTAATGTTCTAGAGCAGAATACCAGTGATATGTTGTTGATTGCCGTGACGGTTCTTACCAGCTTTGCCAAGGAAGACCTTGTTGAAGTCGGTATCGATTGTACCCCCGAAGAGCAGGTTCATCGATTGGCTGCCTTGGCTCAATCTTCTGGAATGGACGGTGTTGTGTCCTCGGCAATGGAGGCATCGGGACTTCGTCAGGCTCTAGGAGATGATTTTGCTTTGGTCACGCCAGGTATTCGTCCCGCTTCTGCTGCAGGGGATGATCAGCGTCGTGTGGTGACACCAGCACAGGCTATGGCTAATGGCAGTAGCTACTTGGTGATTGGTCGTCCTATTACTCAGTCTGAGAATCCAGTTGAAACACTACTTGATATCAATCGAGAAATTTCGCAAGATTAGTCACAGCGGCACAGGGTGTGCCGTGTATTAAAGAAATGGAGTGCCTTTAGGCACAAGGAGTTCGATATGCAACAGGTAAAATTCTTTACCAAAGTCCTTTTACTTTCTCTTGTTTCTATACTGCCAGTTTGGCAGGCAACTGCTTTTGCGGAAGCTGCTGATACATCAGCTACCCTTCAGCAAATGGCTACCGTCAACATTAATACCGCCAGTGCAGAGGCTCTTTCCAATACGTTGAATGGTGTTGGCATGACACGCGCTGACGCTGTTGTGGCTTATCGGGAGGCTAATGGTGAGTTCACATCGATAGATCAGTTGTTGAGTGTGAAGGGGATAGGTGAAAAAACATTAGAGAAGAACCGGGATCGAATCGTGTTGGAGTAATTTACCTTCTGATCCATTGAAAAGGTCAGCCATCTGGTTGGCCTTTTTTTTGTTTCAGCATAACCAGTGCCGGATCACCAATAGCTGTTCACGCCGCCTAAGAACACCGGGGCAGAAAGCTTCAATCTAGCCAACCATCTCTTGCCCTCGAATCCCGGTCTATTCGCTTGATTACTCAGCTCGAATACAGGCATACTTTTACGTAGAGAGAATCATCTCTAAGTCCCCCCGGCAAGCCACATCATAAATTCCGAGTGATACGAGTAAATAGGATGGCAAAACTTATCCAAAAACCTCTATTTCTTATAAAGAAATTAATAAAGAAATTAATAAAGAGGATATTGTTAACGCTTCGAATAGCGGAGCGGTTTCATCGGCAATTTCCCATTCTTAGCCCTCTTCTTTTAATGAATGCGAGAGATATAGGAGATCATGAAAAAGCCATTCAAGTCGCACAAGAAATATTGGCCAAACAGCCTGACTCTAAACAAGCCCTGAAAATATTGACTCAGTCTCTAGAGAAAACCGGTCGATCAGCGCAAGCGCTGACAGTACTGGAAAGCTATTACGAAGGACATCAACGAACAGCTACCGTTTGTTTGGACGCTCTTAGAATCGCAGGGCGTTGTGGGGATTATCAACGCTTTGCTATCTGGTCGCAGCGAACGCTGGAACTGGACCCAAACTGCGGTATAGCTGTAGTAGCGCTAGGACGAGACTGCCGTCATCACAAAAATGTGGATCGCTTACATGAAGTTCTTCGAGATTTCGTGCCAAGCATGTCGATCGGGTTACAGACTGCCTTTAAAATTCTATTCCTGATGTTGGGTATTGGCGACCACATAGCCGCACGTAGCTTATTGAACGTTGCGCGAATGAATCACCCCAACGATTTTAGGCTGCTGGCCTCACAGATCACCTGTGAAATATCTGACGGCAGATTGGATGAGGCGGTTGCCCTGGGCCGTGAAATGCTATCCAGCGAAGATGACACGCGACGCGCCTACTTTTTCTATCAGAATCTGGTATCGATGATTGAGGAGAGTGACCGTGGCAAGACTAGATATGGCCAAGATCAAGTAGTATTCAGGGCGCGCATAGAAGAGCTACTAACGCCACCACCATCACAGGATTATACCGAGTGGCTTCGAATAAACAGAGAGAATGTCTTTGCAATCCGAGGTACCCGAAGATCTTTAGATTTAATGCGTGATCAGCCCGTTCAGGTATCCTACGTTTGCCCAATTCATCGGCCTGAAGACGTTCAGAACGCAATTGCTCAGATCTCTCAGCAGAGCTGGAAAAATGCCGAAGCCGTATTTGCAATAAATGGCGGAAAAATTTCTGCCGAACTAATTGAAGCGTCGTGGCAGTCAGACTTGCCATTGAAAATAGTCGATTGCAATGGCATGGACAGGGTGGGGCCCGTACTGAACCGTGCGATACGTCATAGCTCGGGTGACATTATTATTAGAATCGACGCTGATAACATGTACATGCCTGACTATGCCGCCGATGCGGTACTCGCCATTGAACATTACCAGGCTGATATTGTGGGCCAAAGAAGTGGCTTCAGGTTTTTCAAGGACGACAATTTGATCGTGGCTGATCTGTCACGCATAGGTTTCACGAAGGCGAAACTGGGAGATGCGATGGGGGGGGGCACCTTGTGTTTCAAGAGAGAGTTGCTTGAAGACGTCGTGTTTAGCGCCGAACTGTATCAGGGTGAAGACACAAATTTCGTCAGGCAAAGTATTTATGAAGGGTTTAGCGTTCACTTTGCTGGACCATTTAACTATCTTTCAGTGCGATCAGACGACGCGAGTAAGCACACTTGGAGCGTGAGCAAAGCAGAACTAATTCTTCTAGATCGATCACAAATTCTGGGTTCAATAGCGGAAATTAAAAAAGACATCACGTTTCCCATCGAATCCCAGGGATAGCCGCGTACGAAACTATCTACACGTTGCTTACCTGGCAGGAGAGCCTTCAGTTTCGTAGGTTTCCATGATCATTTGAATGTGTATTGGCGGGCCATCCAGTCTCTCAAGCGGGCAGTGTTTCCCGTTTCCATGTTATCGGTGAATTCGCAATTCATTGCGCCGAAAACTGTGGAAATCAGGATTCTGGGGGGCGCCAGGGTTTTCTCCGACTGGTACGCAGCTTCTGTTGTGCCTCGGTGTGTAGTGCATATATCAATGACGACCACATCACCGGCCGTGGCCGATATAGCCTGCACTTCCCTGGGATCTTCCGGGATAGCCTGATCGTCGTTATCCAGACTGATGTCCTGCTTGTGAGAACCCGGAATTATTTTCAGTGAATTGGAATCCTGAAGATAAACGATTGCCTTAAACATCTTGCCGTGAAAGGTGGCGCAAGGCGTCTTATCGCTCATAAACGTCCGATACTGGCCTCGCAGCAAGTCTTTATGCCACTGCTGGGAGCGGTTCAATGTAATGTCACTCAAGCCAATGGTACGAACGCCTACGCCGCATACCATTTCCATATGAGATTGGATCACCGGGTCGGTCGTCATCATTAAGTGTAATGACTCCAATCGCGGATAACGATGAAAGCCTGCCAAATGCCTCGAGGATGTGGAGGGCCGGGTGTTTTTCATCAAGTCAATATTTTGCAGCACCTGGTTGCGTGCCCTTTCGATGTCAGACGTCGAAAAAACGCTAGGGATGATCGCAACTCCAGTCTTCTCGATCTCTCCTGAGAACTTCTGATATTGTTTTTCGAGGGATTCTAATGATGTGTTAGTAACTTGCACCGGTCTAGTCTCCATTTGTAAAAACCACTTGCAATGATTGTAAGTATAAGGTGGGTTAACAGTCTAAATCCGTGGTTCGTGAGTTACTTTAAAACTCTCTGAGACACCTATGAAGGCTATCGTACCCGCTGGTTTGGGCGTAGTCTAGGCGATTATCAGGGCGTTAAGTGTGGCACCTAAATAGTTACCCATGCTCAGTTTTCACCAGAAAAACGGAATGGTTGTTTATATGGCTGAAGAAGATGATCGGGTTGGTGGGTACTTTGAGGAGGGGGTTAAAAATCTTGTCTACTTTAAAGCTTTTTTGCGGGCTGAGAACAAGTTGCTTACTAAAGCAATTGATAAGGCAACAGATGCTTCAACTGAGGTTTCAGGAAATATTGTAGAGGCTTTGGGTCGTACTAGCAAAGCATCAGGAAAAACCGCTAATACAGCAAATATCTTATCTTTTGTTTTAGTTTCTCTAAAACGTTGCCCAGCCCCTTTTTTGAGGCAACAAAAAAAGGGGCTGCATTACTGCAACCCCTTTCTGTATTTGGCTCCGCCTGCTGGGCTCGAACCAGCGACCCAATGATTAACAGTCATTTGCTCTACCAGCTGAGCTAAGGCGGATCGGTCAAGAGGCGCGTATCTTATATATCGGTATGGGGGTAGTCAACCCCTGATGAGCTTACAGTTTCGGATAGATTTCTACAGTATAATGTGTGGTTTTTTACGCATTAAGCTTGGGTCAAAATACTGTGTCGAAACCCTTTAGAGTTACAAGTTCTTATCAGCCAGCAGGTGATCAGCCCGCAGCGATTGAGCAGCTGGTTGATGGGCTTGAGATGGGGCTGGCGGCACAGACACTACTGGGTGTCACCGGCTCAGGAAAGACCTTCACTATTGCTAATGTGATTGATCGGGTGCAACGTCCTACTATTGTGATGGCCCATAACAAAACTCTGGCAGCTCAGCTCTACGGTGAGCTTCGTGAGTTTTTCCCTGATAATGCAGTAGAGTATTTTGTTTCCTACTACGACTATTATCAGCCGGAGGCCTACGTGCCATCCTCAGGCACCTTCATAGAGAAAGATGCCTCCATTAATCAGCATATCGAACAAATGAGGTTGTCTGCGACCAAGGCGTTGCTGGAGCGCAAGGATGTGATTGTGGTGGCGACAGTCTCATCTATTTATGGTCTGGGTGATCCAGAGTCTTATCTTAAAATGCTACTTCATGTGGTTCGCGGCGATAAAGTGGATCAACGTGGAATATTGCGACGTTTGGCGGAGCTGCAATACACACGTAATGATGCAGTATTTCAGCGCGCCACATACCGGGTGCGTGGTGATGTCATTGATATTTATCCAGCGGATTCTGATCGTGAGGCCGTGCGGCTAGAATTGTTTGATGATGAAGTAGAAAGTATTTCCTTGTTTGATCCGCTCACCGGGGAAGTGATCAAGCGTGTTCCTCGTATTACTGTTTACCCCAAGTCTCACTATGTCACCCCACGTCAGATGATCCTTGATGCGATTGAGCACATAAAGAGCGAGTTGGGCGAGCGGTTGGACCAGCTTCGTTCAGTCCACAAGCTGGTTGAGGAGCAGCGGCTTAGTGAGCGAACCCGTTATGATTTAGAAATGATGCGGGAGTTAGGGTATTGCACCGGTATTGAAAACTATTCCCGTTATCTGTCGGGTCGTGACCCCGGTATGCCACCACCAACGCTGTTTGATTACCTGCCCGACGATGCCTTTTTGGTTATCGATGAGTCCCATGTCACCGTACCTCAGATTGGTGGTATGTATAAGGGCGACCGCTCTCGCAAGGAAACCTTAGTGGAATATGGGTTCAGGCTTCCGTCAGCATTAGATAATCGACCACTTCGTTTTGATGAGTGGGAGAAGCTTGCACCCCAGATGATTTTTGTTTCCGCCACACCCGGTAAGTACGAGCCAGAAAAAGCTGGGCAGGTGGTGGAGCAGGTCGTTCGCCCCACAGGTTTGATAGAACCGGTGCTTGAAGTAAGGCCGGCATCCTCACAAGTCGATGATGTGTTGTCTGAGATTAACGATTGTGTGTCCAAGCAGCAGCGGATCTTGATTACCGTTCTTACGAAACGAATGGCCGAAGATTTTACCGATTATCTTGGTGAGCATGGCGTTCGTGTTAGGTATCTGCACTCGGATATCGATACGGTGGAACGCGTGGAGATTATTCGTGATCTTCGTCTGGGTGAGTTCGATGTTCTGGTGGGAATCAATCTGCTGAGGGAAGGGCTGGATATGCCCGAAGTGGCGTTGGTGGCGGTGTTTGATGCTGACAAAGAGGGATTCCTTCGGTCAGAACAAGCATTGATTCAGACGATCGGTCGTGCGGCGAGAAACATAGAGGGTAGGGCGATTCTCTATGCAGATAAAGTGACCGGTTCGATGCAGAGGGCTATGGATGAAACCGAGCGCCGTCGGGTAACACAGCTTGCCTACAATAAAGAGCACGGCATTGTGCCAAAAGGTATTAAAAAATCCGTTGCAGATATTATGGAAGGTGCAGCGGCAATACCCGGCAAAGGGTCTCGCAAAGTGGCTGAGTCGAAGGGTAAATACCAAGTAGATACTGATGCACTGCATACTGAGTCTGACATCTGGAAACAAATTACTCTGTTGGAAGAGAAGATGTTTGAGAGTGCTAAAAACCTTGAGTTTGAAGAGGCGGCAAACTTGAGAGATGAGGTGGCGCATTTAAAGAGGATGGTGGATGGTGTTGCCTAGACTTTGTGATGAACGCATCATCGGGCTAGAATTAAACAAGGTGCCTCATTAAGTTGTGGTAAAGACCTTGTGTAGTTGCTTCTGTGTGCGCTGCACAGTGTTGTGGTATGTGATAAGGGACTCCTACATACGATGTACCGTTTATAAACATTATAAATATAGTTAAACGGAAAATTTTATGTCGCCTGATTTTACTGCCAGTATGTTGAGAGTTTACTCCCGTCATCGCATAAAACTATTTCTCTTGTTAGCTGTTCTCTTTTTGTCGTCTGAATCGTTTGCCATCAATGGCAATAAGGTTGAGCTTGCCGATGAAGAAAAAGCTTGGCTTGAGGAGCATCCAACGCTCGTTGTTGCCAATTTCTCCAGTTGGCCCCCTTTTGATTATTATGAGAATGGAGAGCCTCGGGGTTATACCGTTGAGCTCATTCGTTTGCTAGGAAGCAAAGTGGGTTTTGGGGTTGATTTTGTGACTGGGGCTGACTGGTTAGAATTAATGGAGAAGTTTAAGGCGGGCCAAATAGATGTTATGCCTTCCATCTATTTGACTGAAGAGCGGCAGGCATTTGCTGCATTTACTAAAAGTTACTTTAGTCCACCTATGGTGATTGTCACCCATGAGAATAACGCTGAAATAGGCAGTTTGTCGGAGCTTTCTGGTAAGCGTGTTGCCAGTATCGTTGGTTATGCGAACACCCTGACGCTACAGGAAGACTTTCCAGATATAGAGGTAGTACAGGTTGCTGATGCCTATGAGGGGCTTAGGGCCGTTTCTCTTGGAAATGTAGATGCCTTTGTAGAGGGGATAGGCATCGTTTCCTACACTCTGGATAAACACTCCATTGATGGTGTCAAGATAGCAGGTGATGCAGTTTTTGGAGACCTCCTAAATACCAGTCAGCGTATGGCTGTGGCGAAAGGCAACGTGCCCCTCCGGAATATTCTTAATAAGGCTCTATCCTCCCTCAGTGGGGCAGAAAAATTTAAATTACACCAACGCTGGTTAAGTATGACATCAGGTGGTGGGGTTAAAACAAGCCAGGAAAAGATCAAGCTGACTGATTCGGAGCAACGGTGGCTGGATGAACACCCCGTGATTAGGTTGGCACCACATACTGCCTGGGCTCCAGTTGAGTGGGTCGATGAAGAAGGGCGATATTCCGGGTTAGCTTCAAGTTATATAGCGTTAATTGAAAAAAAGCTGGGCGTTCATTTTGAAGTAGAAAAGAATAAAAACTGGACAGAAGCTGTTCAGGCGGTGAAGGACCATGAGCTAGATGTTTTCCCAAGTATTACCCGAACTCTTGCTCGAGAGAAATATGCTAATTTCACACAGCCCTACCTTTCCTTCCCTACGGTAATCGTTACTTTGGACTCTGTTGAATTTGTGAATGGTGCCGAAGATTTAATGGGGCAGAAAGTGGCTGTTGTTAATGGATATGAATCCCATGAGTATCTATTGCAGAATCATCCAAGCCTAGATATCTACCCACAGAATACGGTAGCAGATGCTTTGGTCGCTGTTTCCAAGGGAGAATACGATGCTTTTGTCGGTAATATTGCCACGGCGAGTTACACCATAAGACAGAAAGGTCTGACCAATATCAAGATTGCTGGAGAGGTTGTTAACCGCTTCGATCTTAGTGTGGGGGTTCGTGATGACTGGCCCGAACTGGTGGGTATCTTACAGAAAGCTATTGACTCAATTGATGGTAAGCAGCACACCGAAATTCACGATAAATGGATAGGGATTCGGTACGAACATGTCGTGGGCTACACACTTATATGGCAGATTTTGGTGGTGGTTCTAATTATTATCAGTTTGATGTACTACATAAATCGTAAGCTGAAGAGAGAAGTTGATCAGCGAAAAAAAGTAGAGCTCGAATTGTTAAAGACAAATAAGATCTTGGAAGAGGCAAAGGAGATGGCAGAAGATGCTAATCGAGCCAAATCTCAGTTCCTGTCGAGTATGAGTCATGAGTTGCGCACCCCACTAAATGCCGTGATTGGTTTTGCTGAAATTTTAGAAATAGATTCTGATGCACTGAGTGACCTTCATAGGGAGTCAGTTGGACACATCTATGATGCCGGCACTCATTTATTACAATTGATCAATGAGGTACTTGATCTTGCCAGTATTGATGCTGGGAAAATGAAGCTTTCTATTACTGCAGTGAAGCTAGAGGCATCCTTTGACGAGTGCCGGGCTATAGCCACACAACTCGCCACAAACAAAGGTATCAGTATCAAGTTTGGTAGTGCAGAAAATATTATTGTTAAAGCAGACGCGGTGCGATTCAGGCAAGCCTTGCTGAACTTCATATCAAACGCTATTAAATATAACCGCAAGGGTGGAGAGGTCTGGATAAGCTGCTGTGAGCTTGACGAAAACCGAGTTCGGATTAATGTCAAAGATTCTGGGTGTGGCCTAACATCAGAGCAGGCTGCTCGCCTGTTTCAGCCATTTGAGCGGCTTGGCAGGGAGGCTGGTGATGTTCAGGGATCCGGTGTCGGCTTGGTAATCACAAAAAAATTGATAGAGTCTATGGGTGGCTCGGTAGGGGTGGTCAGTCAGCCAGGGGCGGGGAGTATTTTCTGGCTAGAGCTTGAGTGTGCCGATTCAGATGCAATGTTAGTGGGTGAGTATAGTGTTGGCAGCGACACAATGTGATGTTGGGAGCTCACTCGAATTACATCAGTAGTTGTGTTCTAGTGTGAGCCGTTTGTAATTGGTAGGCACGAGTGAATTATTCGAGCTTGCGTTTTCACCCTCCGGGTCGCCGTCATTTCACTCTTTTTTTAAAGACCCCCCGGCGCTGTCTCGCCGCTTTTCGACTTGGCTTGAACCATACTGGTAGATCTCTACCGGCGAGTTTCAGCCAAAAATAAAGCCCACCTTAAAAGGTGAGCTTTGGTTTTTGGTAGGCACGAGTGGATTCGAACCACCGACCCCC
>CAJXWQ010000029.1 GCA_913062605.1 uncultured Cellvibrionales bacterium | reverse complement strand
AGAATCAGCAGCATGCTGGATGACGGGGCGGCGATCAGGAACTAGAGCTGGAAAGCGCTACAACCAGAAGCAAATGGGTTAAAGCCATCGAAAGCCAGGGTGTCTTCATACAATCATGGCCAGTACCGCCAAACCAGTTGCCCCGGTGGATCAATCAGAGACTGCAACAGGCAGGCATCCATGCCAGCGGTCAGGCAATCTCTATTCTTGCGAATCGGGTGGAGGGGAACCTACTGGCAGCGGCACAGGAAATTGAAAAACTTAAATTACTGATACCCGATGGTGAAGTGGACGGAGACACCATGTCCACCATCGTCGCTGACAGCGCTCGTTTCAATGTGTTTTCGCTGGTAGACAAAGCCATGGAAGGGGAAGCCCAAAGTGCCTGTCGCACCTTGCGGGGATTGCGTGATGAGGGTGCCGAGGCCACAGTCATTCTATGGGCCTTGACCCGAGAACTTCGCACTTTGATCAAGGCCAGTGATGCCATAGCTGCTGGAGACCATCTAGACTGGGCACTGAAAAATATTGGTGTTTGGGAAAAACGAAAACCGCTGGTAAAAAATGCGATAAAACGCCTGCCTCCAAATCAACTGAAACACATGCTACGTCTTGCCGGAGGGATTGATCGTGCCATTAAAGGCATGCGTAAAGCCTCCCCCTGGGATGACCTCACCACACTCATTCTGATGTTTTGTGGTACTCCAACCCTACACCCACAAAACTTGCGGCTGGCACTTCAAGAAAGCTAGAAGACTGCCTCTCATCCAATACGGTCCTATCCTCATTTTTTTGGATGGGGTGGTGAACATTAAGAGTCAATCAACACTTTTTTCGTGCGAAAAAATATTACTATTAAGCTGCCTATCACCAACCCACTCATATCCGCTGCCACATCCCAAGCCTCCATACTGCGATAACCCGTTTTTCCCTGTAGCCACTCAATCAAAGCTCCGTAAGCCAGCAACCCCAGAAAAAGCTGCCAACAGAGTTTTGGCCTAGGGAATGCCTGTGATCCAATTAGAAATAACGCTGCAAAGGTAATGACATGTATCAATTTATCTTGGCCGGGGAACCACCCAGTACCATTAATTGGCATCAGAGACATGATGAGAACCAGAGTCAGGCCGCTTATAAAAACCCACCGCCACCTAAGAACTACTTGCTGCAAATTTTATCTCCGGCATTAATACACTGCTCATTAACCCAGTGCTCGCACAATAATGACAGGGTGTGGAAACTGCGTATAATTTGAGTATGACAACAACCGTTAGAAGAACTGCTGCCTCGGGCGTTAGCGCCCGGCACTAACTATCGACTTTTTTACCGGGCTTACCTCTTTCCAGAAACCAAGTTCTCAGAGACCACTTTCTTGGAGACTAAGGTATTCAATGCTTGTAACCGTTCAACCGTACCAACATCCCACCAAGTATCACGAAATATCTCGCCGGTCACATAACCACCCTTGATACTGCCTGCCAATACATCCCGGATAGGAAACTTTTCGCTAGCCGATGAAAACAATGCAAATAGTTCCGGACGCATCACGCTCACCCCACTGAAAGTGACGCTCTCATCATTCTCCAATGGGTAACGCACACACCGCTGTGAGTCCAGAGTGAAATCACCCTCAGGGTTATGCGCAGGATTAGGCACCAACACGAGATGGGCCTCTATCCCCTCTGACCACTCTCGCTCCACCAGCGATGCTAACGGGTAACTGGTCCAAACATCACCATTAATAACCAGAAATGGGTCACTGCCCAGCAAAGGTAATGCTCGACGAATACCACCCCCAGTATCCAGTGGCTCAGCCTCTCGAGACCATGCAATACTGACACCAAAACGAGAGCCATCGCCAAGAAATGATTCAATTTGATCACCCAGCCAAGAGGTATTGATAACCAACTCACGAACACCTGCCGAGGCCAACCGTTCAACGTGGTACTGAATCAAGGGCTTAGCACCAATTTTTAACAGTGGCTTGGGTGTATAGTTAGTTAATGGCCGTAACCTTTCACCAAAACCTGCAGCAAGAATCATTGCCTTCATATTGAATCCTTTTAACTCGTGTTAACAGGCCCTAGTCACCTGCCGTTTCCCATGGCTGGTACCAGGCGTGTTGAGGTAATAGGGGTAGTACTCGCAACTCAAACCAGTCTTTAAACCTACCCAATTCTGGATGTCGCTCCAATTGCTCTAGCGTGTAGCGAATCACCAGGGGGAGATCGTTGAGATAGTTGTGCTTGCCATCTCTCAAACAAAGTCTGGAAAATATACCCAATACCTTGATATGTCGCTGCAAGCCCATCAGGTCAAACCACCGAAGAATCTGTGTATCGGATGCCGGAGGGACAATGCCCGCCACCTCTGCACGTCGGTAGTAATTCAGTGCCCGCTGCAAAACATAATCGGCAGGCCAGCGGATATAACAGTCTCGCAGTAGAGACACCAAATCATAGGTAACCGGGCCGATAACTGCATCCTGAAAATCGATCAGACCGATTTCTTTATCAGCCAACAGCATCAGGTTGCGTGAGTGAAAATCACGATGCACAACAACCTGCGGCTGCTCCAGCGCACTATCTGCCAACTGTGCCAGAGTTTCATCCAGTAGCTCATGGTCACTGGGCTGTAACTCAATCCCTAACAACTGGCTCAGGAACCACTCAGGAAAGAGCTTCATTTCATCCAGCAGGCATTGGCGACTATAGCTGGGAAATAAATCCGAAGCCTGGGGCGCCTGCTGAATATTTAATAACACTTCTTCAGCAGCATCGTAGAATGGGTCAACAGTGGCGGGTGACAAGTGCGGCAATAACAGGCTGTCGCCAAAATCTTCCAGCAATAAAAACCCCTGCTGGTAATCCACAGCAAAAATAGTCGGGGTGTGTAGGCCCTGCTGCTTTAACAACAATGCCACGCTGACAAAAGCCGGATTATTTTCGTGTTCAGGCGGTGCTGATACCGCAATCAGTGATGGTTGGCTATTCACCCGGAAATAGTGTCTAAAACCGGCATCTCCATTGAGCGGAAGGATCAACAAATCACCTCGCCAGATAAACGAATCTGGCAGAAATTTCTCAACCCAATCTTGCAAGCGCGGCAAATCACTCATAATTTATGGGGCATTTGGAAAAAAGGCTCGCCATTCTACCCCAAACCCTCGCATGATGCCTCAGAATGGGTAAAATGGAGCGTCGCAATTATGACCACGGCTTGCCCGAAGAGAAGACGGATAATAAGAATGCCAAAAACCACAACTTACACCTCCACAGGGATCTATCAAGCTGCGCGCTCGTATCACCCTCAAGCTATCTTTTTAATACTCTTCAGCCTATTAATACCAACCTCGGTTCTGGCTGAGAGCACCGAACAGCACACCCAATGGGCATGTCAAGCTGGGGAAGATGGCAATTGGGTCTGTAACGAACAGGCCATGCCAGGAAAAGCCTACCCAAGACCAAAACGTTCAGAGCCAGAGTTTCTCCCAACAGATGCAGGCCCCCAAGTTCTTCTTGCCAAAAATCTTGATTGGGTAGATGAAGAGGCTTTAACACCCGAACAACAAAAGCAGATGGCAGATGGCTGCTGTGGCACTTATATAGAACCGAAACGTGACTACCCAGAAGCTGACCTGGAACCGGAAAAAGCGTCTCTGCGGGTGGCCTCCACCTCCACGGAGGTCGTCCAGGAAAATGTCGCATACCTCCAAGGTAAAGTGCAGCTGACACAAGGCTACCGTCAAGTCCGGAGTGACTTCGCCACAGTGAACCAAAATGAACGCACCGTTGATCTGGAAGGCAACGTACAATTTCGCGAGCCTGGGCTGCTGCTCACCGGCGAAACGGCTCACGCCAACATGGATACGAAGGATATCCAGATTAATGACGCAACCTACTTATTTCATGAATCGGGCGTACGCGGTACTGCTGACCGCCTAAACCGTCCCAGCGATGACATTTTCTATATCGATAATGCGACCTACACTACCTGTGAACCAGGCAGCAGCGCATGGCAACTGGTCAGCTCCGAAGTAGATATCAACCCGGAAACCGGGATTGCCCATGCGAAGCATGTGCGGTTAGAGGTTCAAGATATTCCCATTCTGTACGTGCCTTGGTTACGCTTCCCTACCGATGACCGCCGTGCCTCTGGCCTACTATTCCCCAGCTTTGATCTAAGCGATGAAAATGGCGTCGATTTTGCCCAGCCCATCTACCTGAACTTGGCCCCCAATTATGACGCGACCATTACGCCTCGTTACTTGCAGGAGCGGGGCGCCATGCTGGAAGTGGAAGCGCGTCACATGTCACTTTTGACCAATACTATTATTGGCGGCGCATTCCTCTCCAGTGATGATGGCGGTGATGATGATGACGAAGACCCAGATGCCGTTACTGGCGACAGGGATAATGAGGGTGAAGACCGCTGGATAACCAGTATTGATCACCTTGGGGGAATCGGCCGCCGATGGAAAACCGAGATTGATTATACCCGCGTCAGCGATAGTGATTACTTCCGTGATCTCGGCAATACCACTCTTGAAACCAACAGCCAGACACACCTGAGAGAAATGGCCACTGCCAGCTACCGCACCAATCATTGGCTGTTTAGTATCAAAGGACAAGAATTCCAGACCATTAGCGAAAATAAAAATACTCATGAGCAATATAAATTACTCCCCAGGGTAGAAGCCAACGGTAACTACTGGCTGGGTGATTTTGTATTTAACCTCAACAATCAGCTTAGCAGTTTTGATCATAATGATGATGATGACGCCCCCCCCAACCCTGATGAAACCTTTATGACTGATGAGGATGGGACATTCATTACCGGTGATCGACTGAGACTGGATTACTCCGCCAGCTGGGACAAGCAATGGGCATGGGGTTATTTCCGCCCCACGGCGAAGGTAAAACACCTGTCCTATGATCTCGACGATGCAGTATCTGGGCAAAATGACGACAGCCCTTCTGTCACCGTCCCCGTGGGCATTATTGATGCCGGTATTTATTTGGAACGCGATACCACTTGGCTCAATGGCTTCACTCAAACCTTTGAGCCAAGACTCTACGGAGTCTATTCCAAATATGAAGATCAGAGCGACCTTCCGGACTTCGACACCTCCGAACTCACCTTCAACTACAATCAGTTGTTCCGAGATGATCGCTTCGTCGGCGGTGACCGTATTGGCGATACAGAACAGATTTCGATTGGACTAACCTCTCGACTGGTGGAACAAACCACGGGGATTGAGTGGTTGCGAGCGAGCCTGGGTCAAATCTTTTATCTGGATGACCGCTATGTTTCTCTCAATCCACTTCTCACCAAGTCTTTCCTGAATAGCGTGGGAAACCCGGACGATATAGCCGATCTCAAACAGCGTGAAATTGCCGACAGTTTGCTGAGGAACGAATCCGCCTATGCGGCAGAATTCGCATTAAGACTAAGCGACAACCTGAAGTTCCAGGCCGATGTTCTCTATGATGAAGAAAATAGCGAGCTTGACCGAGGCAATGCCAACTTGCGCTATCATGGCCGGGGCAACCGCATTTTCAATTTAGGCTATCGCTTCAACCGTAAGATTCCGACGATGTCAGGTGGCTCTCTTATTGAGACTGATATCGAGCAAACAGACATTTCTACCGTGATGCCAATCTTTAGGAATTGGAGCCTGATTGGCCGCTACAATTATGACCTCACGAACAGCCGCAACCTCGAAACCTTTTTTGGTCTCTCATATGACAGCTGTTGCTGGCGCTTAAGCGTTCTGGGTCGTAAGTGGATCGACCGAAACGATATCTTGCCTGAAGATGACCTCTCTGAAGACAAAGGTATTTTCCTGCAATTCCAGTTTAAAGGTCTTGCTGGTACAGGCTCTAAAGTAGAGGCCATTATTCAAGATGGCGTCTACGGCTATGAACCTCCCGTTAATTAATTCATGCGGACCAAACCATGATTGTACGCAGTAAATTCATTCAACTATTGAGTGTCGCGGCCTTGGCCGTTGTTTTTTCTCTTCCCTCTCTACCTATAGGTGCTGAAGAGGTACTTCTCGACCGAGTGGCCGCCATCGTGCATGACGATGTTGTCATGGTCAGCGAATTAGACCGCCGAACTAAAGATATCTACGCTCGATTGGAGGAGAGCGGCACTGCAGCACCTCCCCGAGATGTCCTTGTACCACAAGTACTTGATCGCCTGATCCTAGAACGCCTACAACTCATCAAAGGGCAGCGGGTCAATCTTCGTATTAGTGATGCCGATCTCAATCAAGCACTAGAGAATTCGGCACGGAGACAGGGCACAACAGTAGCTCAGCTGACAGAGAAAGCCCACCAGAGGGGAGTAACTTTATCCTCACTCCGCCACCAAATGCGCAATGAGATGATTATTGCCAAAGTACAGGAAGGCTCAATTAACCGCCGCATCAGCATTACTGAGCAAGAAATAGATAATTTCCTCAGTTCGGAAGAAGGTCGCACTTGGTCATCACCCGACCTTAACCTTGGGCATATTCTGCTATCACTATCCTCTGGTGCCCCACGTGATAAGGTCGCAGAAGTAGAGCAAAAAATTCGTGACCTTTATAATCAAATTCAAAATGGTGCCGACTTTAAAAACCTGGCCGTCGCCAACTCCATGGGACAGAACGCGCTATCAGGCGGAGACTTGGGCTGGAGGAAAACAGAGCAGCTACCTAGCATTTTTATCGCTGCCATTGAAAACCTGTCACCAGGACAAACCAGCGAACCCATTCGCAGTGACGCCGGTTACCACTTGTTAAAACTCTACGACCAAAGAGGGGCAGTAAAACAAATAGTCTTACAACACAAGGTAAGGCATATTCTATTTACGCCCAATGAAATTCGCAGCGATGAAGAAACTCAGAAAGCGCTCAACAATCTACGTACAGAGATACTCAATGGTGGGGACTTTGCTGAACTAGCCAAGGAGCATTCTGAAGACATTGCTACCGCCTTATCCGGTGGCGAACTGGGTTGGTCGGTACCTGGCCAATTTGTCCCTGTCTTTGAAAAAACCATGAGTGAAAGTGACATCGACCAAATCAGTGAACCTTTCCGCAGTCAGTTCGGCTGGCATATCATGCAAGTAACTGAGCGACGCAAACAAGATTTCATTGAAGACATCAAACGCAGCCAAGCACACAACATTCTGAAACGACGTAAATTTGATGAGGAGCTGGAAGTTTGGCTGAAGGAAATTCGTGACGAGGCCTTCATCGATATAAAATTGTGATCAGGCTGGCTATTACTCCCGGGGAGCCCGCAGGTATCGGCCCCGACTTGGTTGTGCAGCTCGCACAGCAACCACAACACCACGAACTGGTTATCTATGCAGACCCCGAGCTTCTCAAAGCTCGGGCTGCTCAACTGGGGCTATCGCTAAAACTTCGAACGCTAACCTCTAGCCCCCCCCGACAAATGGATGCTGGTGAACTAGTCATTCGGCCCATTACCCTTCGTGAACCGGTATGCCCTGGCACCCTGAATCCGGCCAACGCGTCCTATGTTCTGGAAACTTTATCCGCAGCTATTGCAGACTGCCAAAGTGGCCATTGCCAAGCGCTTATCACTGGCCCCGTTCACAAAGGTATTATCAATGAAGCTGGCACGCCCTTCAGTGGCCACACAGAATTTTTAGCAGAGAAAACCCATACACCACAAGTGGTGATGATGTTGGCAACCGAAGGGTTGCGCGTGGCACTGGCCACCACTCATTTACCTCTTTCAAAGGTCCCTAGTGCTATCAATGACAAACTCCTGGAACAGGTCATCACCATTTTACACACCGACCTCCAAGAGAAATTTGGTATTGTCAGGCCTCGTATTCTTGTGTGTGGCCTCAATCCTCATGCTGGTGAAGGTGGACACTTGGGCATGGAAGAAATTCAGGTGATACAACCTGCACTAAACAAACTTCGCGCCCAAGGTATTCAGCTAACAGGCCCACTGCCTGCTGACACCCTGTTCACACCAAAATATCTGGAACACTGCGATGCGGTACTTGCCATGTACCATGATCAGGGTTTGCCCGTACTGAAGTACAAGGGGTTCGGTGCTGCTGTCAATATCACTCTGGGCTTACCCATCATTCGTACATCTGTTGACCACGGCACCGCTCTGGATTTAGCGGGAATAGGCCAAGCAGATACAGGGAGCTTGGTCACTGCCATCAACTATGCCGCCAAGATGGCAGGAAGCCGCTTATGAGCCGACCTAAAAAGGCTGGAGAACACCAAGCTCGAAAACGATTTGGTCAGAATTTTCTGGTGGATCACAATATTATCGAAAAAATTGTTTCTGCCATTGCACCCGTACCGGACCAAAACCTGATTGAAATTGGGCCCGGTCAAGGAGCCATCACAGGGCCCATGCTGGAAAAATGCCCACACCTAAACGTAGTGGAGCTTGACCGAGACCTCATTCCTATCTTGCAGAAAAAGTTTCAGGAATACCCTGATTTTCACATTCACCAAGGCGATGCACTGAAAACAGATTTCAGCCAATTTTATCAGGAGGGAAAACCCCTGAGAATTATTGGCAATCTACCCTACAATATTTCCACACCACTGATGTTTCATTTACTCAGCTTCAGTGGCCAAATTCGTGATATGTATTTTATGCTGCAAAAGGAAGTCGTTACTCGCCTTGCTGCTGCACCTCGCGATAAAAACTATGGTCGACTCAGTGTCATGGTTCAATATTACTGTAAGGTTCAACCACTGTTTCAAGTCCCACCCTCAGCGTTCAGGCCAGCACCTAAGGTAGAATCAGCCATCGTTCGTCTGCTACCCTACCCAGAACCACCCTACCCGGCCGATGACCTTCAGTTGTTATCACGGCTGGTTAGAGCTTGCTTTCAGCAACGGCGAAAGACGATGCGCAATACCCTAAAACACATGCTCGAGGTAGAACAACTCGAACAATTGGATATCGACTTAACACGTCGCCCTGAAACACTCAGTGTTGAAGATTTTGTCCTGCTCAGCAATCAAATAGGATCTCTGTTATGACCCATATTGTTGTTGTAGTAACCCCAGGATACTTACCGGAACAATCCGACCCAGCCAATGGAACCTATGCCTTTGCCTACCATGTCAGCATTGAGAACCACGGCGATGAGGCCGCTCAATTAATCAGTCGACACTGGCTCATTACCGATGGAAATGCCCACACCAAAGAGGTACGAGGCCCTGGTGTTGTGGGAGAACAACCAGTAATAACCCCCGGTCAAGCTCATCGGTACACCAGCGGTGTCACACTTGATACTACCGTGGGCACGATGGAAGGTAGCTACCAAATGGTTCTAGGCTCCGGGGAGGCTTTTGATGTGCCAATCCCCGCCTTTCTATTATCGGTTCCTGGAGCGGTTCATTGATCACCAACCTATTATCGTCAGGAATTCACCATTGACCACCTATGCTGTCGGCGACATACAGGGATGCCTTCAGCCACTCAAACGTCTATTAGACCGAGTTAAATTTGACCCTGCCAGTGATCATTTGTGGTCGGTAGGTGACGTAGTCAACCGAGGTCCGGAATCCCTGGAGACCCTACGGTTTTGTTATAACCTCGGTAGCCACTTTCATATGGTACTGGGCAATCACGACCTTCATTTACTGGCCATTGCTCATGGTATTCGCCGCCCCAGCCGGACTGATACTCTGGATGACATTCTCAAGGCACCCGACAGGGATAAGCTGCTGCATTGGCTTCAACAGCAACCGATGCTTATTGAAGACGAGGGTTATGTGATGATTCACGCAGGAATTCCTCCTCAATGGTCACTCAGTCAAGCTAAGACACTGGCTGAGGAAATGAGTGATGTCCTCCGTTGTGAGACAAAGTCACGTCAATTCTTTGAAGTAATGTATGGAGATGACCCAGACATCTGGGCAGACGATCTATTACCCCCTGTACGCTGGAGGGTCATTACCAATTACTTTACCCGGATGCGATTTTGCTCACCAAGCGGCCTTTTGGAACTCACCAGTAAATCTCAACCAAATGACCCACCCTCAGGGTTCGCACCCTGGTTTAGCCACCCAAGTCGACTCCCGCAAGATACAAAAATCATCTTTGGTCACTGGGCCGCGCTGGAGGGCCGGGCCAGTAAAGGCACTTTATTTCCCCTAGACACTGGCTGTATCTGGGGTGGGCCTCTACGGCTGATGAGCCTGGATACCGGGGAATATTTTCACCAGCCTCAGAACTGAGGATAAACAGCCCTAGGGACTAATGAGTGAATCACAGGCTGTCATCACTCTGACTAGCGTTCACGAAGAACCCGGAAACCGATAGAATAAAGTTCAAGAACATTACACTGGCTATCAAATAACGATAAAAGGGAACGTAAATGATCCGAGCCCTCTCCAACTTCTTCACTGGCATTATGCAACGCTGGCTACCAGATGCTTTCATTATTGCCATTATTTTAACCTTTGTGGTACTTCTCGGTGGCGTTCTTGGCGAAGGACACACACCAGCCAAAATGATCAAATTTTGGGGCGACGGTGTCTGGAATCTTTTAATTTTTTCCATGCAGGTCATCATCACGCTGGTTACTGGCAGTGTTCTGGCACAAACAGCTATCGTCAAAAAAGGGTTGAGAAAACTGGCTTCACTGGCGAAAACACCCAGCCAGGCAATCATCCTGATGACTACCATCGCCTTGATCTGCTGTTGGATTAGCTGGGGCTTTGGACTGATCACCAGCGCCTTGATGGCCCGCGAAATAGCCCGACAAGTCAAAGGTGTTCACTACCCTCTACTCGTGGCCTCCGCCTACTCAGGAATGCTCATATGGCATGCAGGCCTGTCTGGATCAATTCCCCTTAAAATTGCCGTTTCCGATGGTGATGTACTGGGCACGCTGATGAATGGCACCACCATTCCTCTCGCTGAGACAATCTTCAGCTGGGAAGTCATCGTCATCTGCTTGGTGATATTTATCACTTTGCCAATTATTAACCGGTTGATGATGCCCGAGCCCCACGAGGTGGTTGAAATTCATCCCGAACAGGCGGGCACCGAGGAAGACATTCCTATCCAGAGCAATACCCCCGCAGATAAGATCGAGAATCATCGTCTGCCTACCCTGTTATTGGGCCTACTCGGTGGTTACTACGTGGTGGACTATTTTCTCGGTGGCGGGAAGGTCGGCTTGAACACGGTAAATTTTATCTTTCTGGTGATGGGGCTACTGCTCCATCGCTCCCCGGCCAGTTACTTAGCAGCACTAAATGAAGCTGTTAAGGGCGTCTCTGGCATCGTACTGCAATTTCCTCTCTATGCCGGCATCATGGGGATGATGGTTCAATCGGGGCTTGCTGTCTCCATGTCAGAATGGTTTATCAGTATTTCTACCGCCGATACTTTTACCCTGTTTACCTTTCTCAGCGCTGGTGTGGTCAATTTTTTTGTGCCTTCGGGAGGAGGACAGTGGGCGGTTCAGGCTCCCATCGTTATTCCTGCAGCCCAAGCGCTGGGAATACCGCTCAACCAAGTAGCCATGGCAGTGGCCTTTGGTGATGCCTGGACCAATATGGTACAACCGCTCTGGGCGCTACCACTGCTGGGTATTGCAAAGCTAGGGATCAAAGATATTATGGGCTACTGTACGGTGGCATTACTCTGGTCAGGGCTGGTTTACACCCTTGGCATGTTGTTCCTACTGTAATGGAAAAGGCTACCCTTGGTGATGCACTGCAGACCACCACTCTACTATCTCCAACGGGTAGTCCAGATGCATGGATTATCAAATTTGCTCCACTGGTTCCAAAAGGACAAATTCTTGACCTAGCCTGTGGCCGCGGAAGACATGGTCGCTACTTCCTCAACCAAAATTATCCCGTTACCTTTTTGGATAAAAATATCTCTGGGATCGCAGATCTTAAAAGCCATCCCAAAGCCAAACTGATGCAATATGACCTAGAAAATCATACCCCAGGCAGTGGCTATCAAGAAAAGAGTGTACTCTGGCCTTTTGATGTAGATTTGTTCTCTGGCATTGTTGTGAGCAATTATTTACATCGCCCTTTATTTCCTTATTTGCTGCAGTCGCTAAAACCTGGTGCGGTCTTACTCTATAAAACATTTTCACAGGGTAACGAACAGTTTGGTAAGCCTTGCAACCCTGCGTTTTTACTTCATGAAAACGAGTTACGGGACGTGTTCGAACCGGCTCTGGATATTGTGGATTTTAGGCAGGGAAAAGAATCAAACCCTGATCGGATCACCCAGGCCATTTGTGCAATAAAGAAATCCAGGTGATAAAGGCATAAACGTATTCGCCTAAACTAACCACGGGTCATATTGATTTAGACGTATAATAGCGTAAATTTAGCGTATTCTTTTAGCAGATAAAAATGGATAACTTGTGAGTGAAAGCAGCTATTCTCTTCAGAAAAGTTACATAGTGATATGAAAAAACACCTACTAACAATTTTTCTGCTGCTCGCGAGCCACCCACTCTATGCAGGTATAGTCAGTCACTTTAAGACCGAAGATGGCACGGACTGGCAGCATGTGGCCAACTGGTCCAGCGGTATTCTTATCCTCCTCCTCTCAATGACTGCTATAACACTCTTTTTTAGCCGCAGAGAAGCACACAAATCTAACCGTGAGTTAGAAATCATTCGCAAAGAATTAGAACAGCGGGTTCAAGAACGAACTGCCACGCTGGATGAAGCTAACCACCTACTGACACAAACAAATCAACTTCTTGAAGGTGAAATCACCCAACACCGACAAACGACTACCCGACTTCGCTCTTCAGAAGCCTATATCAGCGATATCCTCAGCTCCATGCCACTGATGCTTATAGGCCTTAATCAGAACGGGCAAGTAACTCAGTGGAATCGACGTGCAGAAGAAATCACAGGAATAAACTCGAAACAAGCACTGGGAAAGGATCTCTGGAAGACATATCCCGCCATCACTGTTACGCCAAATCAACTGGCTCAAGCACAGAAAGAAAACCGTTCTATTACCATTAAACATAGTCAACGGGGACAGTACCATTTTGACATCACCATCTATCCATTACAGGATCAAATTGAGACGGGTGTAGTGATCCTGATTGATGATGTTACCCAGCATATACTCTCTGCCAATATGCTGATCCAAAGAGATAAAATGTCATCTATGGGTGAACTCGCATCCACGATGGCCCATGACATCAACGCCCCATTACAAGGCATACTCCATAATCTGGAGAAGAGCTTGGGAGCACTAGAAACGTCTCTACTTGATAATGAGACGGCACTGAGAGGTCTACTCACCGATGCCAGCAACAAAGGACAGCAAGCACTCGCTGTTATTAATAATCTACTAGATTTTTCTCGCAGCCGCGGCGGTGAACAAAGAGTGGCTGATGTCACAGAGATTATCGAACATACACTAACGCTAGCCAATGATGTGTTATCAGTTCCCTCTGGGCTAAGGTTCAGGGATATTACTATTGAACGACATTACGATAAAAACCTACCTAAAATACCCTGCTTTGTTTCCGAACTACAGCAGGTATTTCTCAGCTTGTTTCGACATGCCTGTCATGCACTTGTACAGAGGCAAGAAAAAGACCAGCATCCAATCATCAAAATTCAGGTGATAGAGTGCTACGAAGCTCTCTGGATAAAGGTTCAGCACAATGGTGTTGGCATCAGCTATCAAGAACAGCAGTTTATTTTTGAGCCCTTTTTTACCGACAGGGTATCTGATGAGGATTACGATGCTGGCAAGCGCCTATCTTTTTCCCACTTTATTATCACAGAGCAGCATCGTGGGGAGTTGGCCGTCACCTCAGACTTGAATGTGGGTACAACCTTTCATATTCAGCTGCCGCTCTCTCAAGCCTGAAGGCTCAGGCATACAGTCTTTACAGAGAAACTACTGGCCAAACCCATCAGGATTCTGATATTGCCAGCGCCAGGTATCTTCCATCATGTCGATCAATGCTCTAGACGCTTTCCAGCCCAGTTCATCCTCAGCTTTGGAGGAATCGGCCCAGCACTCAGCAACATCACCCGGTCGGCAGGCTGTGATCTGATAAGGCACCGCTCTACCTGAAGCATCCTCAAAAGCCTTAACCATTTCAAGTACTGAGTATCCGTTACCTGTCCCGAGATTCCAGGTATAGCAACCCATCTTGGGAGGATCTGCTATTAGCTTATCGAGTGCTTTTACATGCCCTTCGGCAAGATCCATCACGTGGATGTAGTCTCGAACACCCGTGCCATCCCGAGTGGGGTAGTCATTTCCAAACACTGACAGCTGCTTGAGTTTTCCCACAGCAACCTGTGATATATAGGGCAATAAATTATTTGGAATACCACCGGGATCTTCACCAATTCGACCACTGGAATGGGCTCCAACCGGGTTAAAATAACGCAATAGAGCTACACACCAGAATGGCTCACCTAGCAATTCATCTGCACACACGAGGTCACGTAAAATTTCTTCCACCATCAATTTTGACTGGCCATATGGATTAGTCGCACTGAGTGGAAAATCTTCAGTTATTGGGGAGGTTTGAGGGTCACCGTAGACGGTAGCAGAGGAGCTAAAAATTAGTGTTCTAACTCTATGAGCCTTCATGGCTTCACAGAGTGTCAGCGTCCCGGCCACATTATTACGATAGTAATCGAGGGGTAATTCGCAAGACTCTCCAACGGCTTTTTTACCAGCAAAGTGCATCACGGCATTAATCTGATAGTCATTAAAAATACGATTAAGGGATTCACGATTATTAACATCATCAATAACCGTTGGAAAATTCTTGCCAGTAATCTCACTAACCCGGATAAGCGATTCCTGACAACTATTAGATAAGTTGTCGAGCACCACAATATCGTAACCTTCTTCCAGTAGAGCTACACAGGCGTGGCTACCAATATAGCCAGCTCCACCGGTAACCAGAACTGTCATGACACTTCCTGCCTAATTAGATAATCAAAACCCTTCAATGACACAATTATCACATAGGGCCGTAACAAGGTGCAGTAAATAATTATCTCGTCGCCAAAACAAAAGGCCGGGCATAAGCCCGGCCTTTATAAAACTGTAGATCTTGGAGTAAGTTACTCTTCAGCAGCTTCTTCCAAATCAACAGCTTCAACTTCTGGACGATCTACCAGTTCCACATAAGCCATTGGCGCAGCATCGCCTGAACGGAACCCGCATTTTAAAATACGGATATAGCCACCAGGACGACCTTCATAACGTGGAGCCAGCTCACTGAATAGTTTTCCAACAGCAGCCTTATCTTGTAAACGGCTGAAAGCAAGGCGACGATTAGCAACACTGTCCTGCTTAGCCAGTGTAATTAATGGCTCAGCAAAGCGGCGTAATTCTTTGGCTTTAGGCAATGTCGTTTTGATCAGCTCATGTTCGACCAAAGACGTTGTCATGTTTCGGAACATGGCACGGCGGTGAGCACCAGTACGGCTTAATTTGCGGCCACTATAACGATGACGCATGATTCAACTTCCTCACAATGTGTTGCTTTCGCAGCAATAAACTCTGTTCAACCAATCCACCAAATTTCAGGTGGTCAGTAAATTAAACTAATTCGTCTTCTGTGCGCAGGCTGGCAGGTGGCCAGTTTTCCAGGCGCATTCCTAGCGACAGGCCCCTAGAAGCGAGCACATCCTTAATTTCAGTCAGCGACTTCTTGCCCAGGTTAGGGGTCTTCAGCAATTCAACCTCAGTACGCTGAATAAGGTCGCCAATGTAATAGATGCTCTCTGCTTTTAAACAGTTCGCAGATCGCACGGTCAGCTCCAGATCATCAACTGGACGAAGCAGAATTGGATCAACTTCTTCTTCTTTTTCAGCAGGCTCCGATAGACTTTCGCTTTCTAAATCGACGAAAACGGCAAGCTGCTGTTGCAAAATTGTAGCCGCGCGACGAATAGATTCTTCCGGGTCAAGCGTACCGTCTGTTTCCAGATCAAGTACCAACTTGTCCAAGTCTGTACGCTGTTCAACACGAGCACTGTCAACCACATAAGATACACGACGAACAGGGCTGAATGTGGCGTCCAACTGAAGTCGACCAATAGCACTGGTTTCTTCTTCATCGTTGGCACGAGTATTAGCTGGCTGATAACCGCGACCACGAACTACATGCAGTTGCATATTGAGTTCTGCTTTACCTGTGATATTGGCAATAACATGCTCAGGGTTCTTAATTTCAGTGGAGTTATCCACTTGAATATCCCCAGCGGTAACTACGCCTTTCCCTTTCTTTTTCAGGGTAAGGGTTACTTCATCCTTATCATGTAAAACAATGGCAACATCTTTAAGGTTCAACAGGATTTCAATAACATCCTCTTGAACACCTTCGATACTACTGTACTCATGCAGAACGCCATCAATCTCGACTTCGACAATGGCAGAGCCAGACATGGATGAGAGCAGAATACGACGCAAAGCGTTGCCTAGCGTGTGTCCAAATCCACGTTCAAGTGGTTCAAGTACCACTTTAGCGTGTGTAGGACTATATTCGGTAACGTCGATCGTTCTCGGCGTCAAAAACTCGTTTACTGATGTTTGCATATCGGTACCTGTATGGTGTCGCTTAACTGGTCTTCAGCCTTACCGTCCTTTACTTAGAGTAAAGTTCCACAATGAGGTTTTCATTGATTTCGGCGGGAAGGTCGCTGCGATCAGGAACACGTTTGTAGGTGCCTTCCATTTTGCTCGCATCAACTTCAATCCACTCAATATCGCTACGCTGAGCAGCAATTTGTATGGCTGACTGGATACGCAATTGACTCTTTGATTTCTCGCGAATACTAACTACATCGCCCTCATTGACACGGTAGGAAGCAATATTTGCCTTCTTACCATTCACGAGAATAGCGTTGTGTGCAACCAGCTGACGCGCTTCCGCACGGGTAGAACCAAAGCCCATACGATAAACGACATTATCCAAACGGCGCTCCAAAAGTTGCAGCAAGTTTTCGCCCGTTGCACCCTTCAGTCGAGCAGCTTCTTTGTAGTAGTTGCGAAATTGTTTCTCCAGCACACCATAAATACGACGTACTTTTTGTTTTTCACGTAATTGCACGCCATAGTCTGAAAGGCGGCTACGGCGCTGCCCATGCTGTCCAGGTACGCTATCAGCACGGCACTTGGATTCCAGTGGGCGAATCCCGCTCTTTAAGAAAAGGTCGGTACCCTCACGGCGTGAAAGCTTACAAGTCGGTCCGAGATATCTTGCCATTAGTCAACTATCCTCGTTATACGCGACGTTTTTTCGGCGGACGACATCCATTGTGCGGGATCGGCGTCACGTCGGTAATGTTGGTAATTTTATAACCTGCATTATTAAGTGCTCGAACGGCAGATTCGCGTCCTGGGCCAGGGCCCTTCACTTCAACATCCAGGTTCTTCAGTCCATATTCCTGCGCAGCAAGGCCAGCACGTTCGGCTGCCACCTGGGCTGCAAACGGGGTGCTTTTGCGAGAACCACGGAAACCGGAGCCACCAGCAGTCGCCCAACTCAGGGTATTACCCTGGCGGTCAGTGATGTTGACAATCGTATTGTTAAAAGAAGCGTGAATGTGTGCCACACCATCAACAACTGTCTTTTTTACCTTTTTACGGGTAGTTTTTTGTGCAGGCTTTGCCATGACTATCAATTCCTATCGCTTGATGGGCTTGCGAGGGCCTTTACGGGTACGCGCATTAGTTTTAGTGCGCTGACCACGGAGTGGTAGGCCACGACGGTGACGGAGGCCTCGATAACAACCCAGGTCCATCAACCGTTTAATGTTCATGTTAACTTCGCGACGTAGATCACCCTCTACTGCGCGCCCACTGACAGCGGCCCGCACAGAGTCCATCTGCACTTCGGTCAGATCAGAAATTTTCACGTCTTCAGCAATACCCACCTCAGCACAAATCGCCTTGGCAGTCGTACGGCCAATCCCGAAAACATAAGTGAGAGAGATCACGGTATGTTTGTTATCGGGGATGTTGACACCGGAAATACGGGCCATCACTTTACTCCACTTTAATGTTTGACTGCTGCCTTTCTTACCTTTTACTCATTCCCAACTGGGAACTGACGAAAAAAGGCGCAAAAGGATAGCTTCAGCAGCAATAAAAATCAATAACTCCGTGCAATTAACCCTGACGCTGTTTATGACGGGGTTCAACACTGCAGATTACACGAACGACACTTTTACGCTTAACAATCTTACAGTTGCGGCACATTTTTTTAACAGAAGCACGTACTTTCATAGGGTTACCTCAACTTCAACTAGCGGTTTCTGCCGCCAGAGCCTTTCAAATTTGATTTTTTCATCAGTGATTCATACTGATGTGACATCAGGTGAGACTGTACCTGAGCCATAAAATCCATTGTTACTACCACGGCAATCAACAGCGATGTTCCGCCGAGATAAAATGGCACATTAAAATAAATATTTAAAAACTGCGGCAATAAACAAACAGCCGTCATATATAAGCCACCGACCAAGGTCAATCTGGTCATCACGCCATCGATGTATTTTGCTGTCTGCTCACCCGGGCGTATACCTGGGAGAAAAGCGCCACCGCGCTTCAAATTGTCGGCCATCTCTTTCGGGTTGAACATCAACGCTGAATAGAAAAAGCAGAAGAACATGATTAATCCCGCAAATAGCAAGACATGTAGCGGTTGGCCTGGGCCAATAAACAGGGCCATATCCTGTAGCCAGTCCGGACTATCAGCACCCTGACCAAACCACTGCGCAATAGAGGCAGGAAACAATAATAAGCTGCTCGCAAAAATAGCTGGTATTACCCCGGCCATATTCACTTTTAGGGGCAAGTGACTAGCTTGCGCTGGGCCACGCCCTGGCTGGCGCTGTGCATAATTGACAGTAATCCGACGCTGTCCACGTTCAATAAATACAACAAAGTAGACTACAGCAACGGCCAAAATAGCTACAAGCAATAGAGCCAATATATGTAAGTCGCCCTGTCTCGATGACTCAAATGCTTGGCCGATGGCAGATGGAATCCCTGCAACAATACCGGCAAAAATCAACATCGAAATACCGTTACCAACACCCCGTTCTGTAATTTGTTCACCCAACCACATCAGGAAAACAGCACCAGTCACTAGTGACACAACGGCAATAAAGTAAAAACTAAAGTCAGGGGCATAAGCCAACCCTTGACCAGCCAGTCCCACTGACATACCAATTGCCTGAATCGTGGCAAGAAATACTGTTCCATAGCGGGTGTACTGATTAATTTTTCGACGACCGGCATCACCTTCCTTCTTTAGCTGTTCTAAAGAGGGGGTAACCGCCGTCATCAACTGCATGATAATAGACGCAGAGATATAAGGCATAATGCCTAGCGCCAGAATACTCATACGCTCCAGAGCGCCACCAGAGAACATGTTGAACATGCCAACGATGGTACCTTGATTCTGACTAAACAAGTCAGACAACCGGTCTGGATCAATCCCAGGTACCGGAATATGAGTTCCGATGCGGTAGATCACAAGCGCTATAAACAAAAAGCGAAGGCGAGCCCAAAGCTCGCCCAAACCTTTCATATTGCCTTGTGGCATGTTACCGGGTTTTGCCATCAGGTTTTACTCTTCTACCTTTCCGCCAGCGGCTTCAATCGCGGCCAGAGCACCCTTGGTAATACGCAAACCTTTTACTGTCACAGCTTTCTTCAACTCACCAGACAGAAAAACCTTGGCGCGGGTAATATTGTTGTTAATCAAACCGGCGCTACGCAACGACTCAACACTGACAACATCACCTTCAACTTTATTTAGTTCGCTCAAACGAATCTCAGCTGTCACACGGGATATGCGTGAAGTAAAACCGTATTTCGGCAAGCGTTTTTGCAGCGGCATCTGACCGCCTTCAAACCCTGGGCGAACACTTCCGCCTGAACGGGACTTTTGACCTTTGTGGCCACGGCCAGCAGTTTTACCCAGGCCGCTACCGATACCACGACCGACACGCTTACCTTCTTTAATTCTGCCGGGTGCGGGACTTAGCGTATTAAGACGCATATTACTCTCCCTCAACCTTAACCAAATAGTGAACTTTATTGATCATGCCCCGCACCGATGGAGTATCTTCTACTTCAACAGTATGGTTGATCCGACGCAGGCCCAAGCCAGCAACACAGGCTTTGTGTGCTGCCAGACGGCCATTGGTGCTGCGCACCTGTGTAACCTTAATTTTATTAGCCTTCGCCATGGTAAAGCTTCCGTTGTACGTCGTACGGCAATTGCCGTGCTTAATTCAGAATCTCTTCTACAGTTTTTCCGCGCTTAGCGGCTACTGAGTCCGGAGATGACATTGTTTGGAGCGCCTTAAAGGTCGCACGAACCACATTCACCGGGTTAGTAGAGCCGTAACATTTGGCCAGTACGTTTTGAACACCAGCAATTTCTAATACTGCACGCATCGCGCCACCAGCAATAACACCTGTACCTTCCGATGCCGGTTGCATATAAACCTTGGAAGCACCGTGATTAGCTTTGATGGCGTACTGGATAGTAGAACCATCCAAATCAACATTGATCATATTGCGGCGGGCGGCTTCCATTGCTTTCTGAATTGCCTGAGGTACTTCGCGCGCTTTACCGCGACCGAACCCAACCTTACCGTTACCATCGCCAACAACTGTTAAAGCAGTAAAGCCGAAGATACGACCACCTTTAACGGTTTTAGCTACGCGGTTAACCTGTACCAGTTTTTCCTGGAGGCCTTCATCCGCTGCTGTGTCTCTTTGATCTCTAGCCATATCAATAAACCTTTAGAATTCAAGACCGGCTTCACGCGCGGCTTCAGCCAACGCCTTGACGCGACCGTGGTATTTAAAACCGCTGCGGTCAAATGCAACCTTGGTAATGCCAGCTTCTTTAGCACGCTCAGCTAGCAGCGATCCAACGCTCGTTGCAGCATCAACGTTACCGGTTTGGCCTGAACGCAATGTCGTATCGAGTGTTGAGGCACTAGCCAGAACATGACCACCATCCGGTGAAATAACTTGTGCATAGATATGTCGCGGGGTGCGGTTGACGCACAGCCGGTTCGCACCTAGCTCCTGAATTTTGCTGCGAGCACGTCGTGCACGACGCAGGCGTGATTGTTTCTTATCGCTCATAATCCTGACCTACTTCTTCTTCGCTTCTTTACGACGTACTTGCTCATCCGCATAGCGAACACCCTTGCCCTTATAAGGCTCTGGTGGACGGAAGGCGCGAATCTCTGCCGCTACCTGTCCGAGCAACTGTTTGTCGGCCGCTTTCAGCACAATTTCAGTTTGACTTGGCGTCTCTGCCGTCAAGCCCTTCGGCAATTCGTACACAACTGGGTGTGAAAAACCCAACGTCAAATTTAACTTGTTACCCTGAGCCTGCGCACGATAACCAACACCGATTAGCTGTAACTTTTTTTCAAAACCCTGAACAACACCAATAATCATGTTGTTGACCAAAGAGCGGATTGTTCCTGACATTGCGTTAGCCTGCGTGCTACCGTCTTTCGGCTCGAAGGTCAACACATTGTCTTCCTGCTTGATTTCTACTTTGTCATTGGCAGGCATAGACAACGTAGCCTTACTACCTTTGACAGAAATCTCACTGTTGTTGAAAGTAACCTCAACACCAGCCGGGATACTTACCGGATTTTTTGCAACTCTAGACATATCGACTATCCCGTTAGAATACTGTGCAAAGGACCTCACCACCGATACCGGCGGCGCGGGCAGCACGGTCGGTCATTACGCCCTTGCTTGTTGATACGATGGCAACACCCAACCCACTACGAATAGTTGGCAACTCAGATGAACCTGAATACTTACGAAGTCCTGGACGGCTATAGCGATCAATTTCTTCAATGACAGGCTTGCCTTCAAAATATTTCAGGTCAACTGTCAGCTCAGGCTTTGCACCCTCAGCCACATTAAAGCCATTGATATAACCTTCGTCCTGTAGCACTTGAGCCACAGCCACTTTCAGCTTGGCGGAAGGCATAGAAACAGTTTGTTTTTCCGCCATGTGCGCATTGCGGATGCGGGTCAACATATCTGATAGTGGGTCTTGCATACTCATCAGTTCAATTCCTCAATTGGCGACGCTGCTTACCAGCTCGCCTTAACCAGACCAGGCACATCACCGCGCATGGCTGCTTCACGTAACTTGATACGACACAACCCAAACTTACGGTAAACACCGTGAGGGCGACCTGTTTGACGACAACGGTTCCGTTGACGAGAAGGGCTTGCATCACGCGGCAGTTGCTGCAGTTTTACCTGAGCTTCCCAGCGCTCTTCTTCAGAGCTATCAGGAGCATTAATAATCGCCTTCAGCGCAGCACGTTTCTCTGCAAACTTGGCAACTGTGCGTGAGCGCTTCTTCTCACGCTCGATCATGGATACTTTTGCCATTGTCTAACCTCAACCCTTCAGTGGGAAGCTGAAGGCGCGCAACAAGGCACGACCTTCGTCATTATTACGGGCACTTGTGGTGATGGTGATATCCATGCCACGTATTGTGTCCACTTTGTCGTAATCAATTTCTGGAAAAATAATCTGTTCGGTAACACCCATGGAAAAGTTGCCATGACCATCAAACGATTTGGGGCTAATACCACGGAAATCACGAATGCGTGGGATAGCGATTGAAATCAATCGCTCCAGAAATTCATACATGCGTTCTCCGCGCAAGGTCACCTTACAACCAATAGGCCAACCTTCACGTACTTTAAAACCAGCGATAGATTTACGAGCATTGTTGATAATGGGTTTTTGACCGGCAATTTGTGCCATGTCAGCAACTGCATTCTCAAGTGCCTTTTTATCACCAAGAGCTTCACCCACACCCATATTCAGAGTGATCTTGGTGATCTTTGGTATTTCCATCACATTCGCCAGACCAAGCTCTTCTTTCAACTTGGGAGCGATTTCTTTTTTATAAACTTCGTTCAGCCTTGCCATGTCAGTTTCCTGTCAAATTAGGCGTCAACGGCTTCGCCGTTGGATTTGAAGACGCGGATTTTCTTGCCGTCTTCTAACACTTTAAAACCAACGCGATCCGCCTTACTGGCAGCCCCGTTGAAGATAGCCACGTTGGAAACCTGTATAGCAGCTTCCTTTTCAATAATACCGCCCTGAACATTCATTTGCGGATTTGGTTTCTGATGCTTCTTAATCATGTTTACACCAGAGACAATAAGGCGGCCGTCATCTTGTACTTTCAGCACCTTGCCGCGTTTACCTTTGTCTTTCCCGGCGATAACGATGATATCGTCATCACGTTTAATCTTGCGCATAACCCTTTCCTCGCCTCTGGCTTAGAGCACTTCAGGTGCCAGAGAGATAATTTTCATGAAACGTTCGCTACGCAGCTCACGAGTTACCGGCCCAAAAATACGGGTACCGATTGGAGCCAACTGCTGGTTCAAAAGAACCGCGGCGTTATCGTCAAACTTGATCAGACTGCCGTCTGGACGACGTACACCCTTTCTGGTGCGAACCACAACTGCGTTCATCACCTGACCTTTTTTTACCTTACCGCGTGGAATCGCTTCCTTAACAGTAACCTTAATAATGTCGCCCACTCTGGCATAACGACGGTGAGACCCGCCCAACACTTTGATACACATAACGCGACGTGCACCGCTGTTGTCTGCCACTTCCAGGTAACTTTCTGTTTGAATCATCGTATATCTCCGAACCCGTTACTGCTGCCTACCGGTTAAATTTCGGTGGCACGCTCGTCGATGTTGACCAGCGCCCAAGATTTTGTCTTGGACAGAGGGCGAGTTTCCGCAATCGTCACCACATCACCAGCACGACACTCATTAGTTTCATCGTGGGCTTTTACTTTCGTGGACTTATTTATAATCTTGCCGTACATGGGGTGTTTAACACGGCGCTCAACGAGAACCGTAATACTCTTATCCATCTTATCGCTGACAACTCGACCTGACAGCGTACGAGCTTTTTTCTCTGCTTCAGTCATCTCAGCTACCCGCTTTCTCATTCAGCACTGTTTTAATACGAGCAATATTATTGCGCGCTTCTTTAATTTTGTGGCTCTGGCCCAATTGGCCTGTAGACGCCTGCATACGCAGCTTGAACTGTTGTTCCAGTTGGCTATTCAGCTCCTGGTTCAGCTCATCAACTGATTTTTCACGATATTCATTGGCTTTCATTACATCACCGATCGTATAACAAAGGTGGTTTCAACCGGCAATTTGGCAGCAGCGAGAGCAAATGCTTCACGGGCCAATTCCTCAGACACACCATCCATCTCGTAGAGCACCTTACCTGGCTGAATCTGGGCAATCCAGTATTCAACGTTGCCCTTACCTTTACCCATCCGCACCTCAAGAGGCTTGTTGGTGATCGGCTTGTCGGGGAATACCCGAATCCAGATCTTTCCACCACGCTTGATGTGACGGGTCATTGCCCGACGAGCAGCTTCTATCTGGCGCGCAGTAAGACGTCCGCGCCCAGTGGCCTTTAGGCCGAACTCGCCAAAGCTTACTTTACTACCGCGCAATGCCAGACCACGGTTGCGGCCCTTGTGTTGCTTACGGAATTTTGTACGTTTCGGTTGCAGCATTTCGCTTGACCCTTAACTCGCAAACTTACTTCTTTTTGCCCGGTGATTTTTTGGCTGGCGCTTGCGCCGCCTCTTCACCGCCGATTACTTCACCCTTAAAGATCCAAACCTTTACGCCAATGATGCCGTAAGTTGTGGATGCTTCTGCTGTGCCATAGTCAATATCAGCACGCAGTGTGTGAAGCGGAACACGGCCTTCACGGTACCACTCGGAGCGCGCAATTTCTGCGCCACCAAGACGGCCGCCGACCTGAATTTTGATACCTTTGGCACCCTGGCGCATAGCATTTTGTACTGCACGCTTCATGGCACGACGAAACATTACTCGACGTTCCAGCTGCGACGCCACGCCCTCGGCAACAAGTATTGCATCAAGGTCCGGCTTACGAACCTCTTCAATATTAATATGCACAGGAACGCCCATCTGCGCGGATACTTCGTTACGCAGCCTCTCGACATCTTCACCCTTTTTACCAATCACGATACCGGGACGGGCAGTGTGGATAGTGATACGAGCTGTCTGCGCAGGGCGCTCAATCTCAATCCTGCTTACAGATGCATGTGACAGCTTCTTACTGATGAAGTCACGCACCTCAAGATCATTATTGAGCTTGTCTGCATAATCTTTCTGACCGGCGTACCAGACTGAAGTATGTTTTTTAACAATACCCAGACGAATACCAGTTGGATGCACTTTCTGACCCATTAAACGGTCTCCTCATCGGCCACTTTCACAGTGATGTGACAGCTACGCTTTAATATCCGATCGGCGCGACCCTTTGCTCTGGGCTTTATACGCTTCATGGTCGTACCTTCATCGACAAAAATTGTCGACACCCGAAGCTCGTCTACATCTGCACCTTCATTGTGCTCAGCATTTGCAATGGCTGACTCCAACACTTTCTTAATAAGGCCTGCACCCTTTTTAGGGCTGAAAGCCAAAATATTCAGTGCATCGTCAACTTGCTTGCCGCGAACCTGGTCGGCTACAAGACGTGCTTTCTGGGCGGACAACTTAGCTCCGCTCAATTTAGCTGCTACTTCCACAGTCACCTACCTCTTACTTGGCTTTTCTATCCGCGACATGACCACGATAGGTCCGCGTCGGGGCGAATTCGCCGAGTTTATGTCCAACCATTTCTTCGTTGACCAGTACCGGCACGTGTTGGCGCCCGTTATGAACAGCGATTGTCAAACCAACCATATCGGGGCTGACCATGGAACGACGCGACCAAGTTTTGATCGGGCGTCTATCATTTTTTTCTAGCGCTTCATCGACCTTCTTTACAAGATGCAGGTCAATAAACGGGCCTTTTTTGAGAGAACGTGGCACTGTTGTTTCCTCTTATCTTACTTACTGCGACTGCGAACAATCATATTGTTCGTACGCTTGTTTTTACGTGTTTTGTAACCTTTAGCAGGTGTACCCCAAGGCGATACCGGATGACGACCACCAGAGGTACGCCCTTCACCACCACCATGTGGGTGATCCACCGGGTTCATAGCAACACCACGAACCGCTGGACGAACACCACGCCAGCGAGATGCACC
>CAJXWQ010000028.1 GCA_913062605.1 uncultured Cellvibrionales bacterium | reverse complement strand
ATATTTTGGAAGTCCTTGCCGCGTTTTATACAAATCGGTGCGGAGGTCCTAGTTTCTACACCCGTTAACACGGCATCTGCCATTGAAAATCCTTTAATTTTCTTCTCAAACTCTGGAATTGCTTCACGGATGGCGGCTATAGCAAATTCGGGCAACGCCTGGCTTAAATCACCCAAGGTAATACCGGGGGTATAGGATGGAGTAACTGAGCCTAAATTGGTGGACGGCCTTCCCTCTAAAAAGTCGCCCACAAGTTGGGCGGGAGCATAGTAGTGTTCACCACCCAGTTGATAGGCCAAGGCCTCCAATTCACGTTGCAGGTCGATCCCAGCCAAGGGATGTTCGGGGTAATCTTTCTCAGGCTCGATGCCCACCACAATAGCTGAGTTGGCATTACGCTCGTTACGCGAGTATTGCGACATACCATTGGTCACCACGCTACCCTCTTCTGAGGTGGCAGCAACCACCGTGCCACCAGGGCACATACAAAAACTGTAAACGCTACGACCATTCTTACAATGATGTACCAACTTGTAGTCTGCCGCCCCAAGAATGGGGTGTCCCGCATGCTCGCCAAACCGAGCTTTGTCGATAATGGACTGCGGGTGCTCGATACGAAAACCAATGGAGAAAGGTTTAGGCTCAATATAAACCCCCTGCTCTAACAGCATTTGAAAACTATCGCGTGCACTGTGACCAATGGCCAAAATAATATGGCAGCTTTGCAGGGTTTCACTCACCCCTGTATCAGAAGAACTGATAGTTACTCCGGTAATTTTCCCGCTTCCGTCTCCACCCTGTTCGCCAATCACCTCACGATGAATCGTTTCCACTTTGCAGCCAAAGCGGATTTCACCACCGAGCTCAATAATTTCGTTACGGATATTTTCAACCATGGCCACCAGCCTAAATGTGCCGATGTGTGGTTTGCTCACATACATAATTTCTTCAGGGGCGCCGGCCTTCACAAACTCGGTTAACACCTTGCGTCCCAAGTGGCGTTTATCCTTTACCTGGCTATACAGTTTGCCATCAGAGAAGGTGCCTGCACCGCCCTCGCCGTATTGCACATTGGATTCCGTGTTGAGTTTTCCTTCTCGCCACAGGCCCCAGGTGTCTTTAGTACGCTGCCTGACATCCTGCCCCCGCTCTAACACGATAGGTTTGAGGCCCATTTGAGCCAAGACTAATGCCGCCAACATCCCACAGGGGCCAAAGCCAATCACAATAGGGCGTTGCTGGGTATCCACAGGAAAGTTTTCCACAGCCTCGGCAACAAACTGATAGCTGGTATCGGGGCTTGGACGTGCAAATGGTTGGTTGGCGAACTGCTCCAACACACGCTGTTCCGCGGTATCGGTTAACGCCACCTCAAACTGATAGATCAGCTTGATATTGTGTTTTTTTCGGGCATCAACGCTCCGTTTAAACAGCGTAAAACCCTGTAACTCATCCTCCGTTATGTGCAACGTACTAATAATGGCTTTATGCATGTCATCATCAGTATGGTCGAGAGGTAATTGTAGGTCGCTGAGTCGTAGCATAATGGTTAGCGTCGTTACCGATTAGATGGAGTTGGTCGAGGTGGCCTAAGGGCGAGATTTTAGCATAAGGGCCACAATAGATGAGGCATTCTATACTGACAAGGAAGCCGTTTTCCTTCCAATTGGGCTGACACTACAGAGCGAGACTAAAGAGTGACACCATGAATGAACATGAAAAGATAAATTACGTCGAATTTCCTGCGAGTAATCTTCAGGCAACGAAGTCTTTCTTTGAAACCGCCTTTAACTGGTCATTTATAGACTACGGGCCAGAGTACACTGCATTCTCGAATCAAGGCATTGATGGCGGCTTCTTTAAATCACCTCTGAAGTCATCAAGTGAACATGGTGCGGCCCTGGTTGTGCTCTATAGCCAAGATATTGAGGCAACCCAGAAAAAAGTAGAGAAGGCTGGAGGGTTGATTGTAAAGCCACTATTTTCCTTTCCCGGCGGCAGCCGTTTTCACTTTTTGGAACCTAGCGGTAATGAACTTGCAGTCTGGTCCGATAACAACATCTAATATCGGCACCTAATATCAACATCTGCCCCAGCTCAAACAGGGTCGCGGCCCCCATTAAACAACAAGGCTTCTGTTCGACTGGTATTTATCGCAATGTTAGCTATCATGTGCGCCTTAATGCGGGGTTAACTCAGTTGGTAGAGTGTCAGCTTCCCAAGCTGAATGTCGCGAGTTCGAACCTCGTACTCCGCTCCATTTTTATTATGTATCCACCACCTTAGTATCGGATTAGCTTGGTGAAATCTCACTGAATGCATGGCTGATACGGTAGGTAATGATTTTTCACTTTTTTATATAGGCGTTGTAATGCAGATTGTGATCAAAATAGTTCGCTGGGTTGTAGGCTCACTGATTTTATTCTTTAACTGGGTTTTCACCCCCAGAAGCATCAAGAGAGAAGCGGCGTTACAGGCAACCATCGACCAGCAGACTGTCGGGTTGTCATTGTATCAATACCCTGCCTGCCCTTTTTGCGTCAAAGTACGCCGAGCAATGAAGCGGAATAGCTTAAACATCCAAACCGTCGATGCAAAACGCTGTGAAAGCAGTAAAAAAGAGCTGGTAGAGGGCGGAGGGAAGCTCAAGGTGCCCTGCCTGAGAATTGAAGAGAATACTGGTGAGGTTCGCTGGATGTATGAATCTTCCGAGATTATTAGCTATCTGGAAGATAAAGTGTCTGTGCTACAAGCGGCATAACAACCTGAATCCTTAAGGTCAAAAAAGCCCCGGAAGAAACTCAGGGGCTTTCTTTTTCCATCAAAGTCCCACCCCTATAAACACTATTGCAACGTTTGCATTCATATTCAGGGAGCTGGCACTGAAGCCTGTGGTTTTCTTCCAATGCGGGAGCGTTACACATGGGACACGCAACCTTCACTTTTTTACCGACGAGTTCTACAAGCTTCTTACCCAAAAAATAAGCTGTTAATAGGGCAAGGCTTGCCGCAAGAAATATTGTGACGGTTGTAGTAAGGCGCACTTCAGTCACAGCATAGTCAGTCACAGCATAAAGAATGGCACCAAGGCTAAGGCCAACAAAACCAGCGATAAGATAAGCCAAAAGAATGTATCGCATCCTTCGAGATTCTGCCGCTTTTAGGTTTTGAAAACTCCGCATGATTAGCCACTTAATAACAGGTTAGCAAACCACTCATTTCATAAGTCGCTGCTCTAAAAATGCAATAGCAAGGGAAAATCCTGCATCTGCTGATTTGTTAATCCAAGTATCGGCCACGGCATCATTCCTCTCTACACCTAACCCGTTATAGTACAAACTTCCCAGTCCATACATTGCCGGAGCGTGGCCTTTGTTTGCTGCTTGCTCATACCATTTGGCCGCCACAGTATAGTCCTGTGTCACACCTTCACCAGATTGATAGGCTGAGGCTGTATAAAACATGGCATTGATGTGCCCCTGCTCCGCTGCTTTTTCATAGTACTCAAGGGCTTTTTCCGGATTTTTGTCAGTACCCCACCCCTCTTTGTGCAGAATCGCAACACCATACTGAGCTTCTGCACCGCCCTTTTCTGCCAATGGCGACAGAATGGCGAATCCCTCTTCCAACTTTCCACTTCTAACAGCCTCATATCCCTCTTCTAGCGTACTGGCAAATGAAACTGAGGCGAACATCAGTCCAATAAAGAGGCTTAAATATTTCATAGATAGTCCTTATAACTTAATCACAAACATACACGAAGCATGGCCGGCTTTTCATCTCTATCGAAGACCTATGTCTACCCATGCATTACATGTATTCAAAGGGTGCCGAAGTATATTCCTATTACAAATCACTGAAAAGCGAGCCCTGCAAGGATGGCAATACTGAGAAATGACAAACAGCACCAAAATAAATACCTAGCAGGGTTCTCGTTGATCTATGACCAACAACAGGTAACTTTTGTTCAAAATCCGTGGTTTATCGCCAGTTTTCCAGTTAGATTAAGCCCTTGTATCTGTCTTAAAGCTACATTGCCTTAAACCTTATAGAGCACAAATGATTCGACCTATGGATAACACACAGTTTTTTTACCGTACGGCTATTTTCACCCGCAAAGATAACCAGGTCGCCTTGGCAGACATTCATCAACCTGAAACCACCTCGCCTCTGGATGAATGGATGGGTATTGTCGTATCCCTCGCTGATGGCAAACATACCATTCAGGAGTTGGTGGATTACATGGGTAACCGGTATCAACAAGTACCCGCTAATTTGGAAGAAACACTCCACTCAGTGATTGAACGACTGCAGGATGGCAAGATTGTCCAACTGAGTGAAAAGGCTGTGGATTTACCCTATTATTTGGCATCGCCCATTGAAGAGCTGGGTATTGAAAAAGCGATCGATTTGATCCGGGAAGATGGCTACAGCCAGCCTTAACTAACACTGAAACTAAAACCGGACGATTACGCTGGAAGGTTACGCTGTGACAACTGAATACTGTGACGATATGATCACTGATGTTGTAATCGTTGGAGCGGGACTCTCCGGTATCGGCACGGCCTATTACTTACAGAACAGCTGCTCTGGTAAAAGTTACACCATTCTGGAAGGCCGGGATACCATGGATGGGACCTGTTCCGCTACCCAGGTATTCGATCCGACAGCGACTGCATACTCTGGGTTATCGCTTCAAACCCTGTATAAGCAATACACCGAAGTCTACGAACCTGGTGGAGTACAATTTGCCGGTTTCAATATCGATGCTAACTTTGCTAACTGTGTTGATGGGCTCATCATTGTTGACCTTAACCAACTGAAACAGTCTAAACGCGAACGGTATATAAACTCACCCGACTGATGGTCGCCGCCCTTTCATGACCCTAGTCAGGGAAACCCTGAATCACCCTCTCTGTCACGAGGACACCTGCCACCGGTCGGTGTACAATGTCGGCCTCTAAAAACCCAGTTTTAGGGCTTAATGTTAGAACGATGGCAGGCAACAACACGGCTATGACAGACGACAAAACCACCGATTTCGGTTTCAAAACCGTTCCCGTTGAGGAAAAAGCCTCCCGAGTAGCGGATGTTTTTCATTCGGTAGCAGGGAAATACGACCTGATGAATGACCTGATGTCTGGTGGTGTTCATCGCCTATGGAAACGCTACACCATTGAACTTTCTGGTGTAAGGCGTGGACATCGAGTGCTTGACATTGCGGGTGGTACCGGTGACCTTACCGCCAAGTTCTCCAGGCTGGTGGGGCCAACGGGTGAAGTGGTTCTGGCAGATATCAATGATTCTATGTTGAAAGTCGGTCGCGACAAACTGGTAGATAACGGTGTTGCTGGGAATGTGCGTTACGCCCAAGCCGATGCCCAATACCTACCCTTCCCGGACAACACCTTTGACTGCATCACCATTGCCTTTGGTCTGCGTAATGTCACTGATAAAGATTTGGCACTGCGCTCTATGCACCGGATTCTAAAACCCGGTGGTCGTTTATTGGTTCTGGAATTTTCAAAGCCGTCTAACGGTCTGCTCAAAAAAGCCTACGACTTCTACTCCTTTAACCTACTCCCAAAAATTGGTGGGCTGGTGGCCAACGATACGGAGAGCTACCAGTACCTGGCTGAGTCCATTCGCATGCACCCCGATCAGGAAACCCTGAAAGGCATGATGGATGAAGCAGGCTTTGTGAATACCGAATACCACAATATGACGGGTGGTATTGTTGCCCTGCACCGGGGTTTCAAAGCTTGATTTTTGATTTCCTCTCAAACGACCCGTTAAAGGCACTGCAAAGCACCGCCTTAATGGGTGTTGAAGCCGCCATTAACAAGGCGCTTGAATATGACCCGGCCACACAAAATGCCATTGGTGAACTAGCCAGTAAAGTATTGGCGGTAGAGTGCACGCTTCCCCCCCTGACCTTTTATGCTGTACACAGTGAAAAAGACATCACCTTGATGGCCCAATATGAAGGCGAACCAGATACCACCTTACGAGGCAGCGCCCTATCACTGGCTTCACTGGCGACTGATGGTCAGGACCGCGTGTCCTTTTTCGACACCGGTGTTGAAGTTCGCGGAGATCATGATCTACTCCGTCAAATTAAGAAGATTTTGAAAAACCTGGATGTAGACTGGGAAGCAGCCTTGGCTCAGTTAATTGGCGACGTACCCGCTCACTTGGTTGGTGAAGCCCTACGCTCCTCGGCCAACTGGCAACAACATGTGGCTGAACGAGCCAGTACTGCTGCCGCAGAATTCAGCCAGGAAGAAGTCCGCCTGACCCCCAGTCGAAGTGAAGTGGATAACTTTACAACTGAAGTCAAACACATGGCCAATGACGTGGATCGGTTGGCTGTACGGATCAATAAATTGAAAGCCGAATTAAAGGTCCAGTTGGATAAGCAAAGTACTAATAAACCCGGTACGAACAAACAAGAGAATGAGGATAGCTGAGCGTGTCACGAATTAACCGACTAGCCACCATTATCCGCATTGCTACCCGCTATCGGCTGGATACATTTCTCGATCAAGAGAAATTACCCCGGGGTGCCAGGCTGTTACTCAAAGCCAATAAATTATTACCTGCGCCAAAACAACCGCGCGGGGAACGGCTCCGATGTGCCCTCGAAGATCTGGGCCCGATTTTTATCAAATTTGGGCAGCTGCTCTCTACCCGCCCGGACCTGATTCCCGCTGACATCTGTGACGAGCTGGATCACCTGCAAGACAATGTCCCACCCTTCGACAAAGATCAGTTTGTCGCTATTGTAGAAGAGGCTTTGGGCGACAGTATCGACAACCTGTTTCTACAATTTGACCGTGAACCGCTGGCCTCAGCTTCGGTAGCTCAGGTCCATGCCGCCGTGCTACCCGATGGCCATGAGGTGGTTGTTAAGGCCATTCGACCCGGTATTGAAAAAACCATTGAGCAGGACATTAAGCTGATGTCCTCCATGGCCAAGTGGCTGGAAGCCAATACTATTGATGGTCGCAGGATGCGCTTAACCGAAGTGGTTAGCGACTATCGAAATACTATTTTTGATGAGCTTAACCTACAACGGGAAGCCGGTAACGCCTCCATGTTACGGCGTAATTTTGATGGCTCACCCATGCTCTATGTGCCAGAGATTCACTGGTCACACACCAATGAAAAAGTGATGGTGATGGAGCGTATTTATGGCATCCCCGTCACCGATGTAGAAACACTGCAACAACACAACACCAACTTCAAAGTACTGGCCGAGCGTGGTGTAGAAATTTTCTTCACCCAAGTGTTTGAACACAACTTTTTCCATGCCGACATGCACCCCGGCAATATCTTTGTCGATGCCACAGAGCCTGACCAGCCGAAATATCTGGCTGTGGACTGCGCCATTATCGGCACTCTGACCGAGGCTGATCAGTATTATCTGGCCCGCAACCTACTGGCCATTTTTCGCCGTGACTATCGTCAGGTCGCTGAGCTCCACGTACTATCTGGCTGGGTACCTGAAAACACCAATGTAGGTGATTTCACCTCGGCCATTCGCACCGTTTGTGAACCCATATTTGAGCGGCCTCTGCGAGAGATATCTTTCGGGTTACTTCTGGTTAACCTGTTCCGCACTGCCCGTCGTTTTGATATGGAAGTACAACCATCGCTGGTACTGCTACAAAAAACCCTACTCAATATCGAAGGTTTGGGACGGCAGCTCTACCCGGATCTCGACTTATGGGCGACCGCTCACCCATTTTTGGAACGCTGGCTGAAGGAACGCTTCAAACCCAATGCCCTGATGGAACAGCTCAAACGACATGGTCCAGAGTGGCTGGAACAATTCCCTCAAGTCCCTCAACTGGTATTTCAAACACTAGAAAGGCTTCAAGCTGGTGACCATAAGCCCCGCCATACGATGCAACATAACCCTTCTGTGGTGCCAAAAAGCCGGTTAAAAACCTGGACTGGTGCTGCACTGATTGGCGGAGGTCTGGGTATAGCCTTTCCACACTGGGCAGAAACTGCCCAACAAATGCCTGTCAGCAGTCTAATTCTGGCCGGTTTGGGTATGCTACTGTTGATGCTGAGATAAATACTATAATCTCATTCTTCGCTTAACCTCAGCTGCCATACTACCGAAAACCCATATTGCCCCTATAATTATTGCCCCTATAGCCATAACTGTCATAATATCGCCCATGACTAACTTTCTCGATGAAATCACCTGGAATGAAGACGGGTTACTCCCTGCCGTGGCACAAGATGCAAACACTGGCAGGGTGTTAATGGTGGCCTGGATGAATCGAAAAGCACTGTCACTCACCGCAAAAGAACACAGGGCCATTTATTGGTCTCGTTCGCGTAAAAAAATATGGCGCAAAGGTGAAGAATCCGGCCATGTGCAACAGGTAAAAGAAATCCGTCTTGACTGCGACGCTGACGTGATCGTGCTACAAATTGAGCAAATAGGCGGCATCGCCTGTCACACTGGCAGAGAATCTTGTTTTTACCGGGTACTGCGCGATGGTGAATGGCATACCGTCGATCCAGTCCTGAAAAACCCCGGGGACATTTATTCGTGAGAAAAGAAGCGTATTCATGAGCGACAATGTATTAAATAAACTGTGCGAAGTACTGGAAGCCCGCAGGCAATCCTCACCAGAGGAATCCTATGTTGCCAGCCTCCACCACAAGGGATTGAATAAAATCCTTGAGAAAGTGGGTGAAGAGAGCATTGAAACCATTCTGGCAGCACGTGACGCCGAACTCAGTGGTGAAACAGGCAAGCTAATTTATGAAACAGCTGATTTATGGTTTCACTCATTAGTGATGCTCTCGCACTTGGGTGAGAATGCACAATCAGTCCTGGATGAACTGGAGCGCCGGTTCGATTTATCAGGCCTTGAAGAAAAGGCCCGGCGCAACCAAACTTAAACAAACCAATTCATGTAAATGTCATGTAGTTTCAGTGACGTAAAAAAGAGACAGACTTATGGGCTTTGGCTGGCAGGAATTATTAATTATTCTAGTGATTGTTGCGCTAATTTTTGGCACCAAAAAATTACGCAATATTGGCTCCGATCTCGGTGGCGCTATAAAAGGCTTCAAGGAATCCTCATCTAGCGATGAGTCTGATGAAAAATCGGAAGAGACGTCCTCCGATACGACGGAACAAGTTGCGGACAAAAAAGACTCCGCAGAATAAAACTTGTGATGTCTCCCCCTCTCAGAAAGCCTTTCTACCGAAAGCTCTCCCTATGAATAGCACCGCAGGCTTGTTAATCCATGTTTGATATCGGCTTCATGGAGTTGTTACTTATCGCAGCTATCACCCTGGTGGTCATGGGCCCCCAGCGCCTACCTCAAGCCGTGCGGACTATCACCCTTTGGATTGGAAGAACACGGCAAGCATTTGCAGCGGTTCGCAAAGAACTAGAAAACGAAGTGGGCATGGATGACATTAAGCGCCAGCTTCACAACGAGCAGATTTTGCGTGATCTCAAGTCCAGCAAATCTGAACTCGAAGATGTTATGAGCGATACGCCTAACAACCCACCTAATAACACTTCTGGCAACAAGCCAGAATCTGACGAAAACCAGCAATGATTGACAGTAAACTACACAGCCAGCCACTGATGGCACATATCCTTGAATTGCGAAATCGACTCCTGCGATGCTTGGTCGCTGTACTGATCATTTTTATCGGGCTATTTGCTTTCAGCAACGAACTCTATCTCTACGTATCAGAGCCATTGAGATTACAGCTGCCTGAAACATCCTCAATGATTGCCACGGATGTAACATCGCCATTTCTCACCCCCTTTAAACTGACGCTGGTTCTATCTTTATTTGCGGCTATGCCCTACATCCTCTATCAAGTCTGGGCGTTTGTGGCACCGGGACTGTATCAGCGTGAAAAGAAAATCGTTCTACCCTTGTTTTTTTCCAGCATCGTATTGTTCTACGGCGGTATGGCCTTTGCCTACTACGCTGTTTTCCCGTTGATATTTATGTTTTTCACCAGTATCGGCCCCGAAGGGGTGGCGGTGATGACCGATATTCGCAGCTACCTGGATTTTGTTCTCAAGCTATTCTTTGCCTTCGGTCTCAGCTTTGAAATTCCTATCGCGGTGGTCATTCTTTCTTGGGTGGGTGCGGTAGAGCCAAATAATTTGGCTAAGAAGCGGCCCTATGTATTTGTGCTGTGTTTTGTACTAGGTATGTTACTAACACCACCAGATATTATTTCTCAAACCCTTCTGGCGGTACCCATGTGGTTATTGTTTGAACTCGGAATCATCTTTGGCAGACTGGTTAGTCCGAAGGAGGGAGAAGAAGAGGAGGAAAGCCAAGGTTAATGCAATAATTAACCTTGCACTAAGGACCAAAGTTCATCTACTCCTTGTTGTAGAAGCAGTACTTGTCCAGTAATAGGATGTGAATAATCACCCCCATAAAGCCTGACAAAATCTATTGCTGGGTGCCCATATGCCGCATATTCCCAGTCCAATAAAAACACCCCTTGTTCCGTTTCAATCAGGTTTTCTGGTACCAAGTCGTGGTGGCTGATAACCGGCGCCCAACTGCTCTGGTCAACCTGCTCAGCTACACATATCAATTCTTTAATAATGCTTTTTTCTGATGCCTGACGTGATTCAGGCAACTGTTGAATATAGTGCTGACAGTAATCAACGTAACTGCGCCTCTGGCTATTTTCGGGTAGTGGAATCGCCTGAATTTTATTTAATAGTTGAGTAATTTTTTCAAAGTTATCGGTACTTTTTAAGTGATCACCAGTCCATTGGTGACCAGCGATAAATTCGCTAATCAACACCTGATCATTCATAAAGCGTATTTCTGGAACACAGCCCACGGGCTGGAGCAAAGAAAGAATGTCAGCTTCCCGCTGACGGTCAATACCCAGACTCTGGCCATTCTCTGCATTGATTCTGACAACAACCTGCTGTGAGCCTGCTTCAACCAAAAAAGAGTGATTCGTTCGGCCTCCTTCTAGTGGCTCAATCACAACAGGTTTTGAAGCAGACCAGCTTTGCCAGCCTGACAGTGTCTGCTCTAGTAGTATCTCTACCCTATTCAAGAACTGACCTGCTCAACGTTTTCAGTCCGAACTAATGCCTGCCCCAAATAACGTCGCCTCCAGGAGAAGTAACCCACGGCGGCCAGAATCACATACAGGACAAATAACGCCACGGTTTGGTATAGCTCTCGATCCAAATAGAGATAGATGGAGGCAGCATCAATTACTATCCAGTAGAGCCAGTTTTCCAAAATTTTTCGAGCGACCATCACCGTGGTTAGTACTGCACCCCAGGTTGTGAACGAATCCAGATAGGGTAATTTTGCCTCGGTATTGTGAGCCAGCAGGTAACCGGAGATAAGAGAAAGAAGAATCACCGAGGCAATAGCCAGACCGTGTTGCCGCAACGGCCAACAGGAAATCTCAATGCCCTGATGACTCACCCCGCCCTTGCGCCATTGATACCAGCCATAGACGGCCATCACCAGATAATAGACATTCAGCAGGGACTCCATGTACAGGCTGACATCACCAAATATCCATACATAGATGGCCGTACTAAAAAAAGCACAGTACCAACACAGGCTGTTTTCTTTTAGAGCAAATAATAAATAGGCAATGGAAAATACCACTGCCAGGGTTTCAAAGGTTACCCATTGAAAACTTATCCAGCTCAAAGAATCCCCATCAAACACGAGCTACAGTGCCTCGTAACCGGGAATATACTTCACCACATAAACGGCCATGCCAAATTCTTTGTAACAGGCCGAAATCGTTTCCTGCACTGCTTTCATGGCATGTTCATAGTCACCCTGCACCACGGTACTGGTGGGAAACGTGGTTATTTTCAGGTCGTCATACTGATTAATTTTTTCAATAAACCTATCGATAGGAGGAATAAAGTCCTCCCGGTTTGGGTACATACTGACATCAATCGTTAATTGCATACTTACCCCTCCACGTTACTTATGAACTGTCATGACCATTAAAAATGATATTTAGCTGTCGCACCAAATATTCTAGGTTCACCATATTGGAAATAAGGTTCTGTAGCATAGAACTTCCGTGGATCATTACCAAAGCTACCAAAGCCTCGAACAATCACATCTTTATCCGTGAGATTACGCCCCCAAATAGATAAATCCCAATCCGCCAACCGATAATTTAAACGAGCATTAACCAGTTCATATCGGTTAGTTTTGGCGTTGTGTCGCGGTGACAGATAGAACGATTCTTTGCCTTCTATCTCCAACCCAGCTGTCAGGTTATGTGTAAGCGCTAGCTCTACACCTACTGCAAATTGATAAGAAGGCGCATGAGCCTGCTCATGACCACTAAGATCTTTCGCTACTGGGTCCTCTGGATCAACATCCACATGGGTAAAGCTTTCATACTCCCTAAATGTTGCTCTGAGCAGCCCTAAGCTTCCGTAAAACTGGGCAAAGTCCGATGCCAACCAGGTAAACTCTAATTCAGCCCCATAGTTGGCACCTTTTTCAGCATTATCGATGAAGTCAGTAAACGTGCATGCGCCTTCTCCAGGGCATTCAACCAATGATTGCTTCACCTGCATCTTCCTACGCTTTTGATAAAACAACGCTAGCTGCGCCTGCAAGGTGCCATCCAACCAGTCGCCCTTAACACCGGTTTCAAAATTCCACATATACTCAGTATCAAACTTCCGGACAGAATTATCCAAAGATGGGTTGCTATTCACCCCGCCCGCTTTATAACCACGAGATACTAAGCCGTAGATCATAGTATTATCGGTAACATTGTATTCTAGGCCTAATCGACCACCCCAAAGGCGTTCACCTTTATCGTTATCCACATTATTACTATCCCTATAATCTGCATCACGGTATTCCAATCGTAGCCCTGTGATCAGTTTCAGGTTATCAGTGAGCTGGCTTCCCAGCTGCCCATAGATGGCATGGTTTTCAGTTTCAAAATCACTGGTGAAATCACTCACTGCATAGGTGTACTCACGCAATAGCGATTCATCTTGGTCACGATAATAGATACCGAACAGCCAATCAGTCGTGTCGCCAAAGAACTTACCCTCTTCTCGCGACACCAATCGCAGATCGACTGTGCTGGTTTCACGATCACGGAGGTAGTTATCAAAGGAGGAATAGGCCCAACCGTCACAGGGCTCACCGGAGCAAATACCATCATAACTCCAGTCTTCATCGTAGCTATATTCCAAATTACTACCGGCATAGCTCACCACGCTAACCACATCAAACTGCTCCGTTGCTTGCCAGGTTGTTTCAATGCCAACAGCAGTCGATTCCTGGCGGTCATGACCAGGCTGATCCGATAACGTATGACGGGTGTTATCCAAAGAAAACCCGTCGTAACCATTATCGGCATCCATATAAAAGCCAGTTAGTTTTACCTGTAATTCATCATTGACCTGCCAGTTAAGTTTTCCCCGGATGGTCTGCTCATCAATATTGTTGGTGTCATGACGGTTGAGAAAATCATTGTCCGTATAGCCATCACTTTTATGCTGCTGAATAGCAAAACGATAGCCCAGGTTCTCGGTCACTGGGCCACTCACGACACCATTGACTGTACGAGTTTCATATTCAGCAATAGAGGTTTCAAAATTACCCTCAAATGATTCAGTGGGGTCATTTGACGCCAGGTTAATCAGTCCAGCCAGGGCATTGGCACCATACAGTGTGCCTTGTGGCCCCCTGAGAATTTCAATTTGCTGTAAGTCGAGCGTAGTGGCTGCACCACCAATACCACTGAAATCAATACCATCAATAAGAATACCTACAGAGGGATTCAGGGGTTCGATAAACTGACTACGCTCACCAATACCACGGATTTGTATAAACCGGCCTCGCGATGCGCCACTGGAATAATTTACATTGGGTACTAAATTGAGCACTTGTTCGAGATGGTGAGCTTCACGGCGAGCGAGGGTCTTGCTATTAATGACACTGATGCTGTTGCCAGTGTTCAGTAGAGAGACATCTCGGAAATCAGCCGTGACAACTATTTCTTCAAAAGCTTCTTCTGGAGCGTGTTCCGTGGACTGTTCTGTAGTTTTTTCTACAGTATCGTCAGCTAATGTTTCAGTGTCGTCTGCGGCAAAGCTGCCATGAGAAACTAAAAGTGCCAAAGCCAGAAGACTGGTTTTAATGCTTGTGTTCATTCGGTTGAGCCTCATTAACGTAGGTTAAAGAGACCCGGATATGGAGAGGAGGGAACGATACTTACTTCAACAATATACTCTGTCGCATCATATACTGTTGCGTCCTATCCCTACGCCGGTACTATCCGGATCAGGTTCAAAGGGTCCATCCGAAGATGTCTCAGGCTTACGCCTCCCCTTAGGAAAATCCCGAACTTCTTATGAGAAAGATCGAGAGGTCGCCATTCTACTCAAATGGCCAGGTAACTCAACTAGACAATTCAAATGCTCTGTTTAGCTGTTTTGAAAAACTAAATGATTTTGGAATAGCGAATCTCAGTAGATTTCTTTATATAAGCGTCAAAGGTCATACAAATACGGCGTATTAATAACCGACCAGCCAAACTGACTCGAATATTATCTTCACCAATGTCGACCAAACCGTCGTCTGCCATAGGCTTTAATTGCTCCAGCTCCTCGGCAAAATACTCTTTAAAACTAATCGCAAACTGTTTATTGATATCGGCAAAATTCAACTCAAAGTGACAGATCAATTGCTTGATCACTTCCTGCCGCAAAAGGTCATCATCGCTCAGCTCAAAGCCCCGAGCCACGGGTAAATCACCCGAATCAACAGCGCCTTGGTAATCGTCTATTTGCTTGTGATTCTGGGCAAACACATTGTCGATGGCACTGATCGAAGACACCCCAAAGGCCACGAGATCACAGCCTCCGTGGGTTGAATACCCTTGAAAATTACGCTGTAACACCCCTTCTCGCTGAGCTATGGCCAATTCATCACCCGGCTTGGCAAAATGATCCATGCCTATATACACATAACCGGCATCGAGTAACTTTTCAGTTATGCGCTCCATCATCAACAGCTTTTCATCAGGGCTCGGCAGCGCCGATTCATCCAACTGCTTTTGCACTTTGAACAAGTGCGGCATATGGGCGTAATTAAACACTGACAAACGGTCGGGGTTGAGATCAATAATACTGTCTAAGGTACTGGTAAATGTCTGCCACGATTGATGCGGCAAGCCATAAATCAAATCCATACTAACGGAGTGGAAACCCTCTACTCTGGCTGCGTCTACCAACTCACGAACCTCATCTACCGAGTTAAAGCGGTTAACGGCCTTTTGCACTACAGGGTCAAAATCCTGAACCCCCATACTTAACCGGTTGAAACCCAGCTCTCTTAAACAGGCGATCGTGCTGACATCCATCTCACCGGGATGAATTTCGATGGAATATTCACCGGTGTCATCATCCAGCAAATTAAAGTGTTCACGGGTGGCCGCCATCAACAGTCGTTTTTCATCATCACTGATATAGGTCGGTGTGCCGCCACCCCAATGCAACTGATGCACAGGCCGAGAGCGATCAAAAAGCCTGCCCTGCATGGCAACTTCTTCGATTAACCGCTCAAGGTAAGGCATGGCCCGTTTGCGATTGGCCGTAATAATTTTATTGCAGGCACAGTAATAGCAAACGGTCACGCAAAATGGGATGTGGAAATACAGTGACAGGGGCCTACCTGCAGCATTGCTCCGCTCAATGGCACTTTGCAATTCAGCCTCACCAAATTGCTCATGAAATTGAGGAGCTGTAGGGTATGACGTATACCGAGGGCCGGACAGATCATAACGATCGATCAAACCACGATCCCAGACGACAGAACTGGAGCCAACACTGGAATGCGATGAAGTCACTGGTTTTAAAATCCTGAGGGGTAATAAATAGAGGCTGTTATTGTAACTGACCGACCTAACACTGTCTTGATACCCATCAAATCTTCCACTGTCAGGCTATCAGTGCACTTCAGCGCCGATTAGACCAAAGTGCAATTGGCAATCAGTGGAGTCCACCCGTATAATCCCGCCTCTCTTGGAAACCGCCGACCGGACTTTTTTTTAGAACATACGTTCTTTGGAGCCTAGCTTCTTTGGGACATGGGTTCTCAAAAACATACGGATGAGCATTTCCACTGCCATCCCCAACTGCGAGATAAAAGAAGACATGAGCTACAACAAAATTCCCGCCGGCAACGATCTGCCAAACGACATTAACGTGGTAATTGAAATTCCTGCCAACCACGACCCCATCAAATACGAAATCGACAAAGACTCCGATGCGATCTTCGTCGACCGTTTTGTGGCAACCCCCATGTTCTACCCAGCCAACTACGGTTACATCCCTCAGACATTGTCTGAAGATGGCGACCCCTTGGATGTATTGGTTGTTACGCCTTACCCAGTAATGCCTGGCGCTGTGATTCGCAGCCGCGCAGTGGGTGTACTGAACATGAGTGATGAGTCTGGTGTTGACGCTAAACTGCTTGCCGTACCTCACACCAAGTTGTCCAAGCTGTATGACCACGTACAGGAAATTGGTGACCTGCCAGAATTGCTGATCAATCAGATCAAGCACTACTTTGAAAACTACAAAGCACTGGAAGCAGGCAAATGGGTAAAAGTTGAAGGCTGGGATAATGCCGAAGCTGCCCGCAATGAAATCAATGCTTCACGTGAACGTTATTTACAAGAAGAAGGCTAATTAAAACCAGCTTTTCTAAAAAATAACGATCCAAAAAAAAACCCGGCAATGCCGGGTTTTTTTTGCTTATGGCTTCATCAGAACCATCAAGTAAATTAGCTTTTCAACAACTTGCTAGGAAAGCTCTATATTGTGATACACCTGTTGCACATCATCCAATTCATCCAGCATGGCTAAAAACTTCTCAAACAATTCCACATCGTCTCCACTGACCGACATGTAGTTGTGAGCAATAAACTGTATTTCATCCACCTCGAAATCAATCTCGCCGCAACTATCCAGCAAAGCCTGTTTTGCCTTAAAGTAATCGGTGTTTAGTGCAAAGACAGAAAGCTTACCGTCTTCATTCTCGATATCCGTCACATCAACATCAGCCTCCATCAATGCTTCCAACACCGCATCTTCATCATCATATTTAAAAACAAAGATAGCCGAGTGATCGAACATATGACTGACACTACCCTGAGTGCCAATTTTGCATTTGGTCTTGGTAAACGCCTGACGCACATCGCCGAAAGTACGGTTGGGGTTATCGGTTAGGCAATCAATAATGGCCATACTTCCGCCCGGGCCATAGCCTTCATAGCGTGCGGGAGAATAATCTTCACCCCCACCCCCTTTTGCTTTATCAATGGCCTTATCAATCACATGGCCCGGCACTTGGTCCTTTTTGGCGCGATCGATCAAGCTGCGCAGTGCTAGATTTCCAGAGGGGTCAATACCCCCTGACTTAGCACTAACATAGATTTCACGGCCATAGCGGCTATAAACCTTGGCCTTCATATCAGAGGTTTTTGCCATTGATTCTTTGCGGTTCTGATAGGCTCTGCCCATGGGGCTAATGCTCCGTAGTGATGAGAAAAAAGGCGATTCTACTGATTAATGAGTGGTTAGGGAAACGAGGTAGCTCCGAGCTTCTATAGGTATTGCGTTGAAAGTTACGCTGCAATAATTTATTAACTGTTTCACGCTAAAAAATAAACCCATGGGAACCAGCCATTCCCCCAATGATTGCGAATAAACTTAATGAAAACAATACGACATGCATAACCTGAAGGGCTAGAAATGCTCTCTCATTGTTTTTGGTTGCTTGAGTGTGAAACCAGTTGTGTAGGAATAGAGGCTCTAGGACAAATAATACAAGAGTGAAAATTATCCAAATAAATGTCATTAAATGAAGCCACCAGTATTGTGGCATTGTATATCTTGACCATGCATCCATGACCTGCAACATGTATGCACCAGAAGCACCAGCAAGTAACGTGGTAAGTTTAGCCTGAAAACTAAATTTCGCCTCAAGGGCTCCGAATAATCTAAGACGATCTTCAGGCTCCTGTGTTTTTCTTAGGGATGGAATTAAAACTGTAGTAACAAACCCAACCCCGCCTATCCAGAGTACAACTGCCAGAATGTGAACAATTTTTGCTATTACAAAATAATTATAATTCATACCTTTAAGTACTAACGCCGCAATTATATTTCACTCTCAATCTCACTTTGTAGTTTTTCAAGTTCATCGAGAATGCGGATGAATTTGGTGCCGAATCGGGTAACTTTATATTCAACCCGGGGAGGCACCTCGTTGTAGACAACACGTTCCAGAATGCCAAATTTAGCATTCCTTCGTAGGCATTCATTGAGTACCTTGGTGGTTAGGCCTTCAACACTGCGCACCATTGCCCCTGGCCGATTGATGCCGTTTGCCAAAAGTTGGTACACGGTGAGCGACCATTTACACCCATAAATGGTTTCAACCATACGCGCACTTTTCTCAGGCGCTGATTTCCTCAAATATATTTTTTCCTGTGTTTTCATCAACATGTACCAATAAGTACTTACCACACCAAATTGTGCTTACTTTTCAACAGGCTACGGAATTTTATAAGCTACGTCCATACCTTAGTAACTACCTGTGGAGGTAATTTGATGAGAAACTTAACTAAACCTTTGGCCCTAATCGTGGGTGGCTCCAGTGGAATGGGCTTTGCTACCGCAAAGCAACTGCTCGAACGCGGAATTGATACGGTAATTATTGGCAGTTCTCGTGTCAAACTGGAAACTGCAAAGCATGATCTTTCTGGAACTGGACATGTAGAAACACTCCAGGCCAACCTATATGAAGCCAATGACATAAAACGTGTGGTTGATTTTGCAGCAGATCACAGCCGCCCCATCAAGTATTTTGTAAATGCGGCTGGCAAGTTCAAGCCAACACCATTCCTTGAGCATGAGGAAAAAGACTACGACGCCTACCTGAAGTTGAACCATGCTGCATTCTTCATTTCCCAAGCTGTGGCCAAAAATATGATGGCAAATGGTGGTGGTTCAATTGTGCATATTGGCTCAATGTGGGCAAAACAAGCTATCAAAGCCACACCGTCATCTGCTTATTCAATGGCTAAGGCCGGATTGCATGCCCTCACGCAGCACATGGCGATGGAATTGGCTGACAAGAACATTCGGGTAAATGCCGTTTCTCCTGCAGTTGTGAAGACGCCAATTTACGAGTCATTCATTGAACCAAACCAAATCGATGAAACGCTTGCCACATTTGATGGATTTCACCCAACTGGACGAATTGGCACGCCAGAAGATGTTGCCAACGCGATAAACTTCCTGCTCAGCGATGATTCGAGCTGGGTAACGGGTGCCATTTGGGATGTTGATGGTGGTGTAATGGCCGGCCGAAACTAAAACCCTTCCGGGTGGTTGAAGTGCTACCACCCGGCCTTGCTTGTGAAATATAACGCCATTCATCAGCGACAGTTAAAGGCGTAGCGAAACGCCACTTTTAACTGTCCGCTGTATGCTTTTGTTAGGCATTTTTTATTTCCATATCTAAAGTTTTAACCTGATTAATAATGAAAATTAACTTTTTACCATTTTTGGTGAGAGAATATTCTGTTCTTGGCGGCGTTTCGGCATAAGCATATTTCTGCAGTAAGCCATAGTCGGTTAATTTGCGCAGTCTCTCAGAAAGGACTTTTTTTGAAATTCCTTCTATATAGCGCTCTAATTTCCCAGGGCGAGTAACATTGTCTGCTACTGCTTTTAAAACAGACACCGACCATTTACAGCCTATAACCTCTTCAAGCTGACGGTAGATTGGTTTCTCTGTTTTTTGAGGATTTTTTTTGTTCTTAATTATCATGGTTTTACACCAAAAAGTTTCTATGTAACCAAAATGTGCCTACTTTTGAGAGTTGATAAAATACTTAAAATTAACTTAGGCCAGTTGTACTGGCTCTTATAACTCAAATTTATTTAGGAGAAAAACCATGAGTACTAAAGCAATTTTTTACCACGCTGGCTGCCCTGTGTGTGTAGCAGCAGAGCAAAATGTAGCCCATGCTCTTGATCCTGCAAAATACGATGTTGAAATAGTGCATCTTGGTGAAAGTAACTCTCGCATACAAGAAGCTGAAAGAGCAGGCGTCAAGTCTGTACCAGCTCTAGTATTGGATGGTGCTACATTTCATATCAATTTTGGTGCTGATATGGATGCACTGAAGTAATTCTTTCATTATCTAGTGTTTAAATCTGGGCATTCGCTTTAGGGTGGATGCCCTTTTTTTATGATCTAACGCTTTGCTAAGCGGCGCAGAATAGTTCGCTAAAATTAGCGGGGAGCAAAGTGCAGCCAACTGCTATGCGTCCGTTTGAGAAACTTGTTATACGTAAATTAAAGCTATGCACCATATATTTTTAAAGATGGAATTAAAGCACATAAAATAATTAATAGACCAAACTTAATTGCTAGTTGTGCTAATGAGTTATGCCAGATTGACTTTGATAATTCTGGATTACTAAAACCATTAGAAAAATCATCATCGATAGTTATTAAGTGCCTACAAAACATTAAAGCAGCATAACCAACAAAGGTATATACGTATGGTATAGCCAAAGTCACAGACAAAATGACTGATAGAACACTAACTATAAAAAGGCTAATGCAGATAATTTTGATGCTGAATTCCCTTTACATATAACAGCTTATTAAGAAGCCTATAGCCTTACATCACTTTGGCCTCCTTATTTCAGGCCAAACGATTTTAAGTGAAGGCTATTTTTGTTTGTTTACACTGGGTTGGAGAAAAGAGGAGAATTCTGTAATCTGGTAAAAGAAGCCTAATCCCTGCTTTTGTTTTCCAATCCCTTTCCACCGATCATAAATCAACACCTTTTAAAATTAAACACTTAATACCACGTTTACTTGGATCAGAAACCTGCGGCTCCTGGTTCAAGGGAAGGTATCTTGTACTTATTATTTACTACCAGAACTGTGCCAACGGTAGAAAACATAACTATACACCAACAAATTTACGCCTATAGCCACCAAACCCAGAACAATTTGTATCTCAGATGTTAACCCTGGCGGATAGATTATCGGTATCAAGTAGTGCTCCACAAAGCCCACCGAGTAGGCTTCTTCCCCAGCAGATTCCCGCAGCCATTTCTCCAGCGGCGTCAGAGGGCAAACCCAGTGGGCGAATTCAATCACTGATACCCAGATAGCCAATGGTAAATGAAGAACAATCGTCCAGCACCGCCAGAGAACTAACAAACCACCCAGCAAGCCATAGATAATCACTAACAGGTGGAGAATGACCACCGCATCTGCCAACCATTGATAAATCATTGTCACAATTCCGTTATATCCATCTATTTTTACTCTATACAGAAAATTTTCTCTTGGTTTGCAATCAAACCATCGTTTCATTCGTTATAGAGGAACAGATTAATCATACATGGAGATTCATATGTCACATTCTAAAACATTACTCACTGCTACTATTGCCGGTATTGTTGCTCTGGGTGCAGCGCAGGCACTTGCTGTGCCCGATCAGCCCAAAGCCTGGGAAAAGTGTGCAGGTATTGTCAAGGCAGGCAAAAATGACTGTGGCGCCCTGGACGGAAAACATGGTTGTGCCGGACAAGCCACGCAGGATAATGCTGATACTGAATGGGTTTATGTCCCTGAAGGTTCCTGCACTAAAATTACGGGGGGTGTGGTGGCCAAAGTGAAGCCCGCCAAAATAAGCTGATGCCTGTGACCCCTTCTCACACTATCCGCAGCGCCGGTATCGGGCTGCGGACACCGCATATCAAGCCATTGCTGGAGCAAGACTGGGATATCCCCTGGCTTGAAGTTCTCACTGATAATTTTTTATCCAAAGGCAATCTGTTATCAGGTACAAATCTGGATCTGGCGCTACTGGACAGTATCTGTGAACGCTACCCGGTGACACTGCATGGCGTGAATCTGTCGCTGGGTGGAGTCGCCCCACTGGATAAAGGCTACCTTAATGCCATGAAACAACTGTATCGGCGCACATCGGCTGCCTGGGTATCGGAACATGCCTGTTTTAGTCACAGCACACAGCACCAGAGCCACGATCTGCTACCCCTACCCTACACAGCGGAGGCTGTTGAACATATGGCCAATAGAATTTCACAGGTACAGGACTTTCTGGGTGAGCAGATTCTATTGGAAAATGTTTCTGCCTACCTGAGTTACCAAAACAGTGAGATGAGTGAGGGTGAGTTTCTTGCAGAAGTGGTAGAACAATCGGACTGCCTATTACTGCTAGATATTAATAACGCCTATGTGAATGCTCAGAATTTGGGTGGAACACCCGAAGACTTTTTTGCTGCACTGCCACTGCACCGGGTACGTGAAATTCATCTTGCTGGCTATGCAGATAAAGGCACTTATTTACTGGATGCTCACAACAACCCTGTGGCAGATAAAGTATGGACGCTTTATCAGTCGGTGTTGGAACAAATTCCTGAAACACCTACTCTGATTGAATGGGACAACGATATACCTGAACTTGAAGTTCTGATTAATGAGGCAACCACCGCAGCTCAACTTATGAGCAAGGCGGTTGATAAGTTACCAAGAGAAGCATTGAGGGCTACACAATGTCACTCGCCTTGATTCAACAAGATTTTCTGAAGGCTGTGAACAGTAATCATAACGGGCTGTGTGGACACCTGTGTCAGGGAGGTGCGCTCAAACCTATGGACAGGGTCAATATCTATCGCAATAACACTCAGCAGGCACGAGTGAGAGCACTGTCTGATATTTACCCCATGACGGTAGGTATTATTGGCACCCGGCTTTTCAACATGTTCTGCCATCGTTACAGCGACAGCCACCCGGCAACACACTGGGACCTCAATCAATATGGGCGTGAGTTTCCTCAGTTTATTGCTGAGCAGGCGATACGCTTTGATGGTTTGGCAGAACTCCTCTATTTAGAAGAACTCGGCCATTTGGAGTGGTTACTCCATCAATCTTATTATGCGGTGAATAGCACCGAGTTCCCGCTGGAACAATTTAGCGGCCTCGATTCAGCCAGCCAGCAGGCTTGCCGACTGCTGCTCTCGCCATCGGTCGGGTTAATAAACACGGACTGGCCTCTCTATGATCTGTGGCAGCACTGGCAGCAAGGCACATTGCCTGATGCCCTAGACCCGCTCTCTACCACAGAGTACTTATGTGTCAGCAAAGACCGCCACCGTCCCACGGTCACCCCCATCAACCGAGAGCAGTATCTACTGCTCTCCAAGCTATCTCATACCAGTCTGGTAGCGCTAGCTACACAGCCTGAGCTTGCGTCAGCACTTAAAGCACTACCAGAATATGTGGCGAAGGGGTGGATTACTGATTTTTACCTTCTGGGTGCTGACCGTGTTTAACCGGGAGCAACTGCACCAGCTTTATCGCTACAGTTACACGCTTTGTGTTAATGAACAAGATGCCTATGACCTGCTTCATTCTGCGCTGGAAAAGCTGTTACATCGAGGAAAAATAAAGGAATACAGCCTTGGCTATTGCCGGACAACTATTCGTCATCTTTATATCGATCAATGTCGTCGTCAATCCATTGTGGCCTTCCAGCCCCTACCCGAGGAACTTCCGGCTGATATCAATGAATGCTCTCTGGAGGAGCTGGTGATCTATCAAAAAACACTGGAGGAACTCTGGCCATTATTTGACACGTCAGACCGTGAAATTTTGTATCTGTGGGCAATTCTAGGATTCACAGCCCAGGAAATTTCAGATGAAACAAACCTGGCCCGCGGCTCTGTCCTGTCACGAATTCACCGTATTCGGCTGAAGGTGGCCTCAGCAACCACCACAAAAAAAATGGGAGGAGAAAGATAATGAGCAGACCTCTCAAGGACAGTATTGCCAACCATCTGGAGGAACACACCCTCAACGAACCCCAGCTTCAGGCATTGAAACAGTTACAGGTTTCTAAAACACCTGAACAGCCAAGGAAAACTCGTCGAATGAGTTATTTTCTCTATGCTTCAGCCTTCGCCACGATGTTGGTACTCAGTGTGTTAATCGGCTATCAAGATACCGATTTAACTCAGGACATCGCTAAGGAAGTAGTCAGTAATCACTTAAAGATGAAACCTCTTGATATCTCTAGCGACAATTTAGATGACGTCCGATCATTTTTGACCTTACTGGATTTTTTACCGGCCAAATCTGTTATTTATAACACCAACAATACAATGCTAGGTGGGCGCTATTGCTCCATTCAAGGTATCAGTGCGGCCCAGTTACGTTTTGAGAACTCGCGAGGCGAACTGGAAACCCTCTATCAGGTTCCGTACAACACGACAGTTTTCTCGGGCTTACCGCAACTGGAAGAAGGAGGCCCTTCCATTACAGTCTACGAGCGGGGTTTAGAGGTCACACTATGGGTAGAAAAAGGACTGCTGATGGTTTCATCGAAGCCACCTAGGTAGCTTAGGCTCTATCCGATTCCCACTTCAGCATCGCTTGCTTACGCGATATCCCCCAACGATAACCACCTAAAGAGCCGTCTCGACGAATCACTCGGTGACAGGGAATTAACCAGGCAATCGGATTGGCCCCCACCGCATTAGCGACCGCCCGAACAGATTTGGGCCTGCCTATGGCATTAGCTATATCACTGTAGGTTGTGACAGTGCCACTGGGAACCTTTAAAAGAGCCTGCCAGACTTCACACTGAAAGCTTGTTCCTTTGGGCTGCAAAGCCAGTGGTTTTTTACGCTCTCTCTGGAACAGTTTTCTGGCAATCTCTGCGGCACCGGCATCATTGCGGTGACACTCAACAACTTGATTATCTATATCCCAGCCTTGAACTGGGTCACCACCTTCCTCACTCTCAAATATCAGATAGTTGATACTTTCAGTTGTCCAGGCCATCCACAATTTTCCGAAGGGTGATTCTGAGCAACCATAGTGAATACTGGCCTGTTCATTACCTAACGAGCACTGGATGAATACTGTATTTTCAGCAGGAGGCGCTGCCTTGATATCCAGTTTGGCACATTGAGAATCGGTCGGCATAATAAGCTCCGGAGTGGTCTAACACTAGTCTAATACCTACGGAGAAAAAGACCAATAGTGGACAATCATGTTTACAATAACCACTAGAAATTTAATATAAATCATATATATACAAGATATTTATGATAAATTACATTAAATAATTTACTGTAAGTGATTCTTTGGACAGTAGCGCCCACCCATTGATTCCTCTCACTTTGACTAACTCGCCCCACCCACCTCGCGGGTTAAACCGCATAACACTATAGTTAAAAGCACCTACCTATCCATTTGAGGTGTAACAGCATGTTCGGTTCTCCCTTACGTATTCTAGTCATCGGCTCCGTTACCATCGATAACATCGCCGTGGTAGGAACACAGGATATCGATCGTGTCACTCTTCACAATGGAGAAAAATCTTACCTATTACTTGAGCAAGGCCGAAAGGTAGATGCTGAAAATATATCAAATCATGTGGGCGGCGGCGCCGCCAATGTGGCCGTTTCTATAGTGCGCCAAGGGTTTGATACCGACATTCTGGCTCTGGTCGGTGATGACCATAATGGTGAAACCATTCGGCAAAAATTGAGCTACGAGGGTGTTGGGCTGGATCATTTCATCACAGACCCACATTTAGGAACTGGTAGCTCAATCTTGATTTATTCCCATGACCAAAATGCAGCAATTTTCACTAATAGAGGTGCCAACACATACCTGGCTCCCTATCTGGATAAGGTTGATTTTTCGGACTATTACCTTGTCTATATTGGCTGTCTCTCAGGGAGTTCTCATCAGTGCTTTCCACAAATTGTGCGCAAGGCTAAGGCCGCGGGCTGCTATGTGGCGACTAACCCGGGTATCGATCAACTGACTGATCATATCGATAAATTTATCAGTGTTGCCCATCAAATTGACTACCTGTCTCTCAACAAAGGAGAAACCATTGCACTGCTGACCCAACTAACCATGAACAAACAACATGCTAGCGACATCCGGTTAACACACCTAACAGGAGCCAAGGTAATACCACCGCTGCTTGAATCAGGACTTCATGTGGGTGAGCGAACATTACCACTGAGGCATGCCATCTCCACCATCCATCATCTGGGGCCTGCCTATTTTTCACTGACAGATGCTATGGACGGCGCCTATCTCTTTGATGGCAAGACATTACTCTATTGCCCATCAGTAGAAATTACTCCCTGGGGTACAGCCGGTGCAGGAGATGCCTTTGCATCTACCATTGTTGCCCAACTTATCAGTGGCTACGGGCCTGAACGGGCCCTTTTCGCAGCTACACAAAATGCCGCC
>CAJXWQ010000027.1 GCA_913062605.1 uncultured Cellvibrionales bacterium | reverse complement strand
GTCTTGCCGTAGGTTTACAGGGTGTGTCTATTAGTGAGCGTGCCTATCAGCAGGCTGTAGCATTCGCTAAAGACCGAGTGCAGGGCAGTGTGCCGGGCAATAAAAAGGCCGCCATTATTCACCACCCTGATGTACGCCGAATGCTGATGTTGATGCGTTCGCTCACGGAAGCTGGTCGTGCACTGGCCTATTCATCCTTTGCCCACGAAGACTATGTGCATAAGCTAGAAGATGAAGAACAGGTTGCCTATCACCAGCGCAGAGTTGACCTGTTAACGCCACTGGTCAAAGGTTGGTGTACAGAAATTGGTATGGAAGTCACCTCACTGGGGGTGCAAGTACACGGTGGTATGGGCTTTGTGGAAGAAACCGGTGCAGCACAACATATGAGAGATGCCCGAATTCTGCCCATTTATGAAGGCACCAACGGTATTCAGGCACTTGATTTAGTAGGTCGTAAACTGGCCCGCGATAAAGGCCAATCAGCTATGGAATTACTTGGTGAGTTAAAACAAGTGGCTGATGATGCTCGAACGGCAGGGCTTGAGGTTATAGCCGATAGTCTGGCCTCTTCATTAGCGGCTTGTCAGGAGGCTGCTCAAACGCTGTTGGCCCGGGGGGGGGAAGGAGATTGGACCACACCAACCTCTGCGGCCTACAACATGCTGATGTTAATGGGTACCACCGTTGCTGGTGGACTGTTGGCGAAAAGCGCCGTGGCGGCGGCCAATTTGAATACGGCGGGTGAGGGCAATACCAGCTTTAATAACAATAAAATTGTCACCGCTAAATTCTTCGCCCAGCATGTGATGCCTAGAAATACTGGGTCTCTTGAGGCGATCAAAGCGGGTTCAGAGACGGTGATGGGCTTGGATATTGAGGGGTTCTAATTAAAGGGGCTAACAAAATGGGTTAATAAAAGGGATAGCCCTTCTATTTAAATTTGTAGCCATAGTAAATTTTTGAATTTTTGGCTCCGAGGTTTTTAATGCTGTGTGTCGTTCCCGCCGGAATAAGAACCTCAGAATTACCCTCTTGGGTGAACGTCTTATCGCCAATGGTAAATTCGTATTCGCCACTTTCCATAAACACCAACTCATCTTTATCATCATGGGCCGCTTCGTTAACTCCATCATGGGCTTTGATAGTTCCAATGCCGAATGAAAACCCTCGGTTAGTCCAATCTGCTTCTAGCTCATCGATCGTCATAATCGCTCCTAGCTTCTTTTGAATTACAGCCCACCTTGTGTCAGCTTTTTAGGGTCTAATAGTTGTTCCAATTCATCGCGGCTTAAATCAGTATTTTCCTCAGCAACATCAATAATTGGTCGGCTTTCCGCGTAGGCTAGTTTGGCGATTTCAGCCGCTTTTTCATAACCGATAATTGGATTTAAGGCGGTCACCAAAATAGGATTTCTGGTGAGTGCTTCTGTTAGGACTTTTTCATTGACGGAAAAGCTGGCAATGGCTTTGTCAGCTAGTAGCATGCTTACATTACCCAGTATTTCTATGCTGAAAAGCAGGTTGTGAGCCACCAGAGGCAGCATAACATTGAGCTCAAAGTTACCCGATTGCCCTGCAACTGTGATTGCCGCATCGTTACCAATCACTTGTGCGCCCACCATAGCTGCGGCCTCTGGAATTACAGGGTTTACCTTGCCTGGCATGATGGATGAACCGGGTTGTAGCGCCTGCAATTTAATTTCACCCAAGCCCGCCAAGGGGCCAGAATTCATCCAACGCAAATCATTGGAGATTTTTATGATGGAAACCGCCGTTGTTTTAAGTTGCCCGGAGACCGCGACGGCAATGTCCTGTGATCCGATATGAGTAAAGAAATTTTTCGCCGGTTGAAACTGGATACTGGTCATGGTCGTTAGTGCTTTATTAAATTCATTTGCAAATTCCGGGTGGGCATTAATTCCTGTGCCAACTGCAGTGCCCCCTTGAGCCAGGCTTTGTATGCTCGGTTGTAGATCAGTAAGACGGTTAATATTTTGATCAATTTGCTCTGCCCAACTATCAAGGCATTGGCTTAAACGCACCGGCATAGCATCCATCAAGTGAGTGCGCCCGGTTTTTATATGATGATCGACACTGCGGGCTTTATCTCGAATGGTTTTTAGAAGATGCCTTAAGGCTGGAATCAATTGTTTTTCCAGCGCCAGGGCGGCGCTCACATGAATAGTGGTGGGGATCACATCATTACTGCTTTGCCCGCAATTAATATGGTCATTCGCACTGACTTTGTCCCCATATAGAGTGCTGGCCAGATTGGCCAATACCTCATTGGCGTTCATGTTAGTGCTGGTGCCGGAGCCGGTTTGGAATACATCCACTGGGAAGTGTGACATAAGAGCGGGATCGTTCTGTAACTTAGCCACTACTGCTTGAATGGCCCCACCCATTTTTTCGGGAATTTGGTCCAGGGCGATATTTGCCTGTGCCGCAGCCGATTTTATGAGCAAAAGTGCCCGGATAAATGACTCCGGCATACGCAAGCCGCTTACAGGAAAGTTATTGATGGCACGTTGTGTTTGGGCGGCATACAGTGCATCAGCGGGCACCTCCAGATCGCCCATGCTGTCGTGTTCGGTTCTGGTGTTTTTCATAGTTTTAAGTCTCAATCCCTATGGATTGAGTGTAGTACTTATTAGGGCGGTGTTTACTAAGCCAGCATTTAAGCCAATTGGAGAAGAGCCTGTAGAAAGGGATAAATTGAATACTTTAAAATCGTTACGACCCCTTTAATTATTTTGTGAACGTTGCACTTATTGCTTGAACTCAGACTCTTTTAAAAATTCTATGGCCGACTCTTTGTCTTTGGTTGCAAAACATTTCATTTTAATATGTCTGAAAAATGTATCTTCTATATTAACGATTGTTTCCAGCCACTTATTGTCGGTTAAGACGGCGACTTTAGTTATGTTAGAAATCCCCACTTCAAATAAATATTTAAACTCTTCAATGACCGCCGCTATCTCAATACCTTCGAATGAATCTATCTGCTCAAGAAGAACAATATCTCCGTGACTCTCAATCTTTTCCTTTGCCTCAGTAAGCACCAAAGACATATCACCTTCAGTCACTTTTCCTGAGATGCGAAAAGCGACTGAATGATCAATTCCTATCTCTATCATTTCTAACATAGATACCTTCTTGTGCTAGTAAAAGGGCTCAGGCTTCTTTTCCAGAGTCAAAAAATATTCAGCCAAGAATATTATTGTTTATTCGCAGTGAGTTGGAGTAAAGAGGGTAAATCTATCCTTTGATAACAGAAGCCTAATTCCTGTTTTTGTTTTCCAGTTTCTAGTCACTGATCATAAATCACTACCCTTTAAAATCAAACACTTAATAGCACTCTTCCCTAGATAAGAAGTCACTATCTCTTAGCATGGCTCCTGATCCAGAGTGTTGATCCACCAGGGTCTTATTATTGGCTTTCTTGTTGTAGCAGGTTAATAAATGCCTTGGCCGCATTCGACAGGCTTTTCTCTCTGTGATGTATATAACCCAGCTCACGCTGTATTTGTATGCCGGGTATATCCACAGCCCGAATACCGGGTTCGAGCATGCTTTCGGGTAACAGGCTCCAGCCCAACCCAATACTCACCATCATTTTGATGGTTTCCAGGTAATTGGTGGTCATGGTGGGAGGGAGGGGGACGTTCTGTTGTTCAAACAATGCTCGGGTCATCCGCCCGGTGTAGGTGCCAAGTCCCGGTAAAATGGCAGGGTAGTTTCTCAGATTTTCGAGCGTTGGGTTTGTTTCTTTGAGCTGGCTTTTAGCAAGAAGAGGGTGATCCTCAGAGACCATAAACACCAAGGGGTCTGGCCATATGGTCTTTGCTTCAATTTTTGGGTGTGCTTCTGGAGCGAGGGTAATGACGGCTACTTCAAATCGGCCCTGCAGAATACCTTCGTAGGCTTTCTCTGAATCCATAAAGTCCACGTCAATCGTGACTTCTGGGTAGTTCTGAGCAAACCGCTTGAGAATGGGTGGTAGTCGGTGCAGACCAATATGGTGACTAATGGCCAAGCGTAGCCTGCCACTGATATCGCCAGATAGGTCATTAATAGCTTGGGTGGTGTCGGCAATCTCCTGAAGGATATAGTTTGCTCTGGGCAGTAAGGCCTTCCCGGCTTCTGTCAGGGTGACAGAGCGGGCAATACGATCAAACAGTCGGCAGTTTAATTGTCCTTCAAGTAAGGCGATTCGTTTACTGACGGCGGGTTGTGTTAGGTGGATTTTTTCCGCAGCATCTGAAAATGAATTAGATTCAGCAACGGCAATAAAGGCTTCGAGTAATTGAGTGTCCATTGTTTTAGTATAAGCACATGAATTCCTATTTGGAATCCAATAGATGAAAAATATGAATTTGTTTTATTGGTATGGTGCCTCTAGAATGAGCGGCTATAGTTATTCTGGTTAAAAGTTAGGCAGGTTAAGAGTTAGCTTTCTTGTAAAGCTACACACATTAAATATTCGGAAAGTCGCAACTATTTAAAAAGGCGCAACATGGCTGGAAAAACTCTCTACGACAAATTGTGGGACGCTCATCTGGTAAAACAGCGAGATGATGGTTCCTCCCTGATTTATATTGATCGTCATATTCTCCATGAGGTGACGTCACCTCAGGCTTTTGAAGGCCTGCGTATGGCTGATCGTAAGCCCTGGCGGCTGGATGTAAATGTGGCGACACCAGATCACAATATCTCTACAGATACTGCTGAGCGAGCTGCCGGTGTTGATGGTATTCCTGATGAGGTTTCTCGTATCCAGGTAAAAACACTGGATGACAACTGTGACTATTTCGGCATTCGTGAATTTGGCATGAACGAAATGGGGCAAGGCATTGTTCATGTGATGGGACCAGAGTTGGGCGCTTCCCTACCGGGTATGACCGTCGTCTGTGGTGATTCCCATACGGCTACCCACGGTGCCTTTGCCTGTTTAGCCCATGGTATTGGTACGTCAGAAGTTGAGCATGTGTTGGCGACCCAGTGTTTGGTCGCCAAGAAAATGAAAAATATGCTGATCAACGTAGAGGGTCAGCTGGGTAATGGCGTAACGCCCAAAGACGTGGTGTTGGCGATTATTGGTGAGATCGGTACCGCAGGTGGTACGGGTTATGCCATTGAGTTTGCCGGTCAGGTCTTCCGGGATATGTCCATCGAAGGCCGTATGACTGTTTGTAATATGGCGATTGAGGCCGGTGCCCGTGTTGGTATGGTGGCAGCCGATGACAAAACCATTGAATATTTTAAAGGTCGTCAGTTTGCACCAACCGGTGAGGTGTGGGATCAGGCCGTTGCCTATTGGGAAACATTGCAGAGTGATGCGGATGCTATGTTTGATGCCGTGGTTGAGCTCTCTGGCGGGGACATTGCCCCACAAGTGACTTGGGGTACATCGCCAGAGATGGTTGCGCCGGTGACTGGTTTAATTCCGTGTGCGGAAAATGAACAGGACCCGGCGAAAAAGCAGGGGATAGAGCGCGCTTTAACCTATATGGGGTTAGAAGGCGGCACTCCTATCGTTGAGATACCGGTAGATCGGGTATTTATTGGCTCCTGCACTAACTCACGTATTGAAGATATGCGTGCTGCAGCCGAAGTGGCTAAAGGGCGTAAGGTTTCAGAAAGCATTAAGCAGGTGTTAGTAGTGCCGGGCTCCCAAATGGTGAAAGCCCAGGCTGAAGCAGAAGGGCTGGACAAAATCTTTATCGAAGCAGGTATGGATTGGCGTGAACCCGGTTGTTCCATGTGTCTGGCGATGAATGCGGACAAACTGGGTGCTGGTGAGCACTGCGCATCGACATCTAACCGTAATTTTGAAGGACGACAGGGTGGTGGCGGACGAACTCACTTGGTGAGTCCCGCCATGGCAGCAGCGGCAGCGATAGCTGGCCATATTACTGATGTTCGTTCATTCGATTGAGGCGTTTTCGACTAGGGAGAAACCATGAAAGCATTTACTGTACATAAAGGTCTTGTGGCACCGATGGATCGTGCCAATGTAGACACCGATATGATCATTCCCAAGCAATTTTTGAAGTCCATCAAACGTAGTGGCTTTGGCCCAAACCTGTTTGATGAGCTGCGTTATTTGGATGAAGGTGCGCCAGGTCAGGACTGTACTAACAGACCATTGAACCCGGATTTTCCTCTGAACTGGTCTCGTTACCAAGGTGCTTCTGTGTTGTTGTGCCGTGAGAATTTTGGTTGCGGGTCCAGTCGTGAACATGCGCCATGGGCGCTGGATGATTATGGGTTTCGGGCTGTTATTGCACCAAGTTTTGCCGATATATTCTTTACTAACTGCTTTAAAAATGGATTGTTACCTATTGTTTTAGAAGAGAATATAGTTGATAAATTATTTGAGGAAGCCGAGGAGAATGAAGGCTATGAGCTGTCTGTTGATTTGTCGCGTCAGGTAGTTGTTACGCCTTCTGGTGAAGAGCTTTCTTTCAGCGTAGACGAGTTTAGTAAGCATTGTTTGTTGGAAGGGTTAGATGAAATCGGTCTGACCTTGAATGAAGTGGACTCAATTCGTGCCTATGAAGCGGCACGGGAGAAAGACACTCCTTGGTTGTTTGGTGCTATTAAGTAGCATCAGGTTAATTAAGTAGACTGGGCTAAGGGTATCTGTAAATGACAAAGAAAGTATTGATTCTTAAGGGCGACTATATCGGCCCCGAGATTGTAAATGAAGCCGTTAAGGTGCTTAAAAAAGTTGATCAGCAATTTTCCCTGGGTATCGAGTTGGAAGAAGGATTACTCGGCGGTGCCGCCTACGATGCCGTGGGTGAACCTTGCCCTGAGAAGACCTTGGAGCAAGGTCGCCAAAGTGACGCCATTTTGATGGGATCTGTGGGTGGCCCCAAGTGGGATGAGGTTGATCGCGACCTGCGTCCTGAAAAAGGGCTGTTGAAACTGCGCTCTGGTCTGGAGCTGTTTGGCAATCTGCGCCCGGCGATTTTGTACCCTCAATTGGCCGACGCCTCTTCGCTAAAGCCTGAGATTGTTTCAGGCCTGGATATTCTGATTGTGAGAGAGCTGACGGGCGGTATCTATTTCGGCGAACCTCGCGGCATTCGTGTGCTAGAGAATGGAGAACGCGAAGGCTACAACACCTATAAATATTGTGAGTCTGAAATTCGCCGTATCGGCAAGGTGGCTTTTGAAGCCGCCATGGTGCGCGATAAGCGAGTTTGTTCTGTGGATAAAGCCAATGTATTGGAAGCAACGATACTCTGGCGTGAAATTATGGAAGAGGTGGCCAAAGACTATCCTGAAGTGACCTTGAGCCATATGTATGTGGACAATGCGGCCATGCAGTTGGTGATGGCACCCAAACAGTTTGATGTGGTGGTGACTGGCAATATGTTTGGTGACATTTTATCCGATGCGGCGGCCATGCTAACCGGTTCTATTGGAATGTTACCTTCTGCCTCTTTGGATAAAGACGGCAAAGGCTTATACGAACCTTGCCATGGTTCGGCTCCGGATATTGCAGGGCAGGGTGTGGCTAATCCGCTGGCGACTATTTTGTCCGTTGCCATGTTGCTTCGTTATTCTTTGGATGCACCTGAGGCAGCTGATGCTATTGAGGCTGCGGTAAGTCGTGTGTTGGATCAAGGACTTCGTACACCAGATATTTACACTGAAGGTACACGTAAAGTGAGCACTTCTGAAATGGGTGATGCGGTAGTTTCTACGTTATAAATCAGTGTTTTTAGGGTCTTGGTTTTGGCGTGCAAAAAATTAAAGTAATTTATTGTTAATGCTTGTTAATTGGTTGAATTTAAATGAATAAAGTAGGGTTTGTTGGTTGGCGTGGCATGGTTGGATCAGTGCTGATGGATCGTATGATTCAGGAGAATGATTTTGCTGATATTGAGCCGGTTTTCTTCACTACATCACAGCTTGGACAGCCTGGGCCATCCTTGGGTGGCCATCTAGGTGGCGTTGCGCCGTTGCAGGATGCCAATGATATTGAGTCACTGGCCAAGCTGGATATTATTGTGACCTGTCAGGGTGGCGGTTATACCAAGGCCGTATACCCCGCACTTCGCAAAGCCGGTTGGAAGGGTTACTGGATTGATGCGGCCTCTGCATTGCGGATGGCTGATGATGCTTTGATCGTGCTGGACCCGGTAAACCTCAATATGGTTAAAGATGGCATTACCAATGGCACAAAAAACTTTATTGGTGGTAACTGTACTGTCAGTTTGATGTTGATGGCCCTGGGTGGGTTGTTTAATCAGGGGTTGGTTGAGTGGGCTTCTGCCATGACTTACCAAGCTGCTTCTGGTGCTGGCGCGCAGAATATGCGTGAGTTGATTGCTCAAATGGGCGCTATTGAGAAGTCTGTTGCTACCGAACTGGCTAATCCTGCCTCCGCCATTCTTGAGATTGACAGAAAGGTAGCATCAATCATGCGTAGTGATGGCTTCCCTACGGATCATTTTGGTGCGCCTCTTAGCGGTAGCCTGCTTCCATGGATTGATGTGCAGCTTGAAAATGGCCAGAGTAAAGAAGAATGGAAAGGGCAATCTGAAACCAACAAAATTCTTGGTCGCTCCGGTGATTCATTAGTGCCGGTGGACGGAATTTGTGTCCGTATTGGTGCCATGCGCAGCCACAGTCAGGCGCTGACCATCAAATTGACCAAAAATGCCCCAATGGATGAGATTGAAGCAATATTGGCTGAAGCCAATGATTGGGTGAAAGTAGTGCCTAATGATCGTGAAGCCACTTTGCAGGAGTTAACGCCTGCTGCAGTTACTGGTAATTTGCATGTACCGGTTGGCCGTTTACGAAAAATGAATATGGGAAATGACTACCTTTCTGCCTTTACTGTTGGCGATCAGCTGTTATGGGGTGCGGCAGAACCACTGCGTAGGATGTTGAGAATATTATTGGAAGCATGACTTGTGGCCCTCCGTTTGTTTTCTGCCTGAGGGTGGTCAGCCAAATCTAGGGTGGTTTTAACCGGTATTGCTTTACTGTTTTGTGCGATCCATCATAAATCAGCACTATCAATAGCCTAATTTGGCAATATTTTCCTGTCACAGTGGTTGAACAATTCCTTTCGGTCATAAATACTTACATCTAACATATAATAATTGGGTGAATGGTTGTCTGCTGAGTTGTAGACTCTTGCAGGAGAACCCTTCCTGATAAAGCAACACAGGGAACACATCATGAAGTTGCGCAATTCGATTTTAACCGTGGGCTTTCTGGCTACGTTGTTCGCCAATACCGTTTTTGCTCTTGGGTTGGGTGAAATTAAACTGAACTCGTCTTTGAACGAGCCCCTTGATTTGGAAATCCAATTGCTCAATGTGGGAGAGCTCGGAGAGCTTGAGATGTTGGCTGGATTGGGATCCAGAGCAGACTTTGAAAAAGCGGGTGTTGAACGGCTATTTTTACTGACTGGCCTACGTTTCAAGGTTGACCTGACAAAGCCTGACAAGCCCATTATCCGCGTGTCCTCACGTAAACCAATTCGTGAGCCTTATCTGGATTTTTTGATAGAGCTTCAGTGGCCTACTGGACGTTTATTAAGGGAATACACTTTATTGCTCGATATGCCGCTTTATGCAACGGAGTCCCCCTCTGTAAAAAAGATTGAGGCTGCGAGTCAAAGCTCGCAGCCCAAGGTTCAATCTGGCCGCCAGGCACAAGAGCGATCAACTAAAACAGCATCTCCATCAGTAGGTACTTCGTCACTCGCAGCAGGTGACGGTGAATACAAGGTCAACGCAGGCGATACCGTCTGGGGTATCGCCAAAAAAATCAAACCAAGTAATGCTTCTCTACATCAAACAATGGCGGCTATTAAGCAGTACAACCCCCAAGCGTTTATCAATGACAATATCAATTTGCTAAAGAAGGGTGCCATTATTCGGTTGCCTGAAGGAAGCGATATAGCAAGTTTGAGCCATGATGAGGCTGTTTCTGACATTGCCTTTGAAACGGCAGCTCTGGAAGACTCTCAAGAGGTTACTGCTCCTCTGTTGGATGCTTCTGACGATGTAGAAGGCCCTTCCACTACAGAAGAAGCTGGAGGTGGCCAGTTGAAGCTGGCCGCTCTGGATCCGAATGAAGCTTTGATGGTCAGTGGTACGGGTGATGATGCTTCAGGTACTGGTGGTGCTGTTGAGAATGACAGTGATATTACCCAGAATGACCTTTCTGTTGTTCAGGAAGAGCTGGATAAAACCCAACGTGAAAATGCAGATTTAAAGGCTCGCTTGGCGAATCTGGAAGAACAGGTTGCCACGATGAGTCGCCTTGTGGAAATCAATAATGATTCACTTCGAGCTACACAGCTGTCATCCCTGCAAGCATCGGAGCTAGATGAGGCTTCGCCAGCTGGAGAAGTACTTGATCCATTGGCTGATGCGGCTGTGGGTGATGATGCCGTGGTTTCTCAGGAGTCAACGAAGAAAGAAGCTGGTTTCGATTTGGCAGTCTGGATGAATATTCTGTTATATCCATTAATTGCCTTACTAGCGATCCTGTTGGGAGTCGTACTCTTTTTTAGAAACCGTAAACAGGGTGAAGATGAGCCGGACGAGCTCTCTTTACAGACGTTGGTCAATGAACCTGAGCCTGTACCAGAACCTGAAATAGAGGATATTGAAGAGGTCTTCAGTGAAAAAGAGCTGGAGGTTCTTGCTGAGGCTGCACCGGAATTTGATGAACAAGAGCTAAAAGAGTTTGAAGAATTAGAGCTTGCCGATGGTGAAGGTGTCGATCCAGTAGGTGAGGCAGATATTTACCTTTCTCTGGGTAACTATAATCAGGCTGAAACCGTTCTTGCCAATGCCATTGATGAAGACCCCAGCAATACGTCACTGCGACTTAAGTTGTTGGAAGTTTATGTGAATGCGAATGAGTTGGAAAAATTTGATATTCAGCGCTTAGCATTGGCTGAAATCAATGATTCTGATGCTGATGCCAAGGCTGTTTCTCTGCGGTCAGAGTTAACCCCCGAATCTTTGGCTGGAGAATCTGTCGAAGAAGATTCTGACAGTGATGATGTGTCTGCGGAGGCATTGGTTGAGGTGGGAGATGATGAGGCTGTTGGGTCTGGTGCATCAGAGTCTGGCTTTGATTTGAATCTGGACCTGAACGATGTGGACATGGATTCTCTGTCATCAGATATTGATGCAGACATTGGTGACCTAGACCTTGATAAGCCTTCAGGTGGAGACATTGTTGATATTGATAGCGATCTGGAGGCTATCGGGGAATCAGATGAATACGCTACCAAGCTTGAGCTTGCTGAAGCCTATATGGGAATGGGTGATATAAGTGGTGCTCGAGATATTCTTGATGAAGTCATTGCAGATGGCAGTGAGGCCCAACAGGAGAGGGCTCGTGGATTGCTTGAGGATGTTACCTGATTGACTTGAGCCCCAATGATCCTTGGGTATATCTGACTAACGGCTTGGTGCCTGAAGATCAGATATTGCCAGAGGGGATCAGACGTATAGCAGCTGCCGTCGAATATGACGGCAGTTCTTTTTGTGGGTGGCAGCGACAAACCCATAGTCCCAGTGTGCAGGCAGAGGTTGAGGCTGCATTAACATCTGTAGCTAACCAACCCGTAACGGTGACTTGTGCGGGAAGAACTGATACCGGTGTTCACGGTACCAACCAAATTATTCATTTTGACACCAGTGCTGAACGTGTGCCTCGCAACTGGTTGTTGGGTGCAAATGCTAATCTACCCTTCAGTATTCGTGTTCATTGGGTGGAAGAAAAACCGGCTCAGTTTCATGCACGTTTCAGTGCAACCGCAAGAACCTATCGATATTTGATTGCTAACCAGCCTCAGCGTCCCGCCATTTGCCATCATGGCTTGACCTGGGAGAAAAAGTCGCTGAATGAATCGCTGATGCATCAGGCGGCCCAGCAATTACTGGGAGAGCAGGATTTCAGTTCATTTCGTGCAGCAGGTTGCCAATCACGCTCACCTAGCCGAAATGTCCATAGGGTCAATGTTTGGCGGCAGGGAAATTTAGTCATTGTTGAAATTACCGCCAACGCTTTTTTGCATCATATGGTCAGGAATATTGTTGGAAGTTTGTTATGTGTTGGGCGGGGCGATCAGCCGATTGACTGGCTTGGGGCTTTGTTGCAAAAGCGGGATCGAACCCAGGCACCGGCAACGGCGCCGGCAACTGGATTGTATCTGGTAGGGGTTAACTATCCTGATAATTTCGAGATACCCGAGTTCATTCCTGGCCCTCAGTTTATCAGCGGGGTTTAATCATGATGAAGCCATTGGGAGCGATAGGCGGACCGATCCCTTTTTGCTACAATCCGCGCCTTGCTATTGGACGTCCTTGTTAATAACACTGGTTAATAATAAGGGATGAACAGAACCCATCGTGAACAGTACCCCATTGTGAACAGTACAAGAGTTAAGATCTGTGGAATAACCCGAGTTGAAGATGCCCGAGCAGCAGCAGTTGCTGGTGCTGATGCTATTGGTTTGGTGTTTTATCCCAAAAGCTCTCGTTATATTGAGCGTTCTGCCGCTGCGAACATAGCACGTGTTGTTGGCCCGTTTGTGACCGTGGTGGGGTTGTTTGTGAATGCCACTGTTGAGGACGTCACGTCAACACTGAGTGACGTTGAGCTAGCTCTCCTGCAATTCCACGGGGATGAGGACGAAACCTTCTGTAAACAGTTTGGGCGGCCTTATATCAAAGCTATTCGCATGGAGCCGGGGCTTGATGTGGCTGAAGCTATGTCTCAATACCCCTCTGCTAGGGGTTTTCTGTTTGATGCATGGAACAAGGACAAGTATGGGGGTACGGGTGAAACCTTTGAATGGAATCGTATGCCCGATTTAAATGACCTTCCATATTCAAATAATAACGCGCTAATTTTGGCCGGTGGACTGACCCCGGATAATGTAGCGGAAGCTGTGGCGACAACTAAACCCTATGCGGTGGATGTTAGCGGTGGTGTTGAGATATCACCGGGTATTAAATCCGAGCAATTGATACAACAGTTTATCGCCCGCGCAACTGCCGGGTAATTTTGGAGAAATCAGTGAGTAGTAACCCAAAGAGCAGTAACAGTGCTGTAGATTTTAATCAGGTGCCGGATACCCGTGGTCACTTTGGCCCCTATGGTGGCCGGTTTGTCTCTGAAACCCTGATTTATGCACTTGATGAGCTTGAGGCTCTCTACCGTAAATTAAAGGATGACCCTGAGTTTCAGGCTCAGTTTGATTATGATCTGGCTCACTATGTGGGACGCCCGTCTCCACTGTATTTTGCTGAACGTTGGACAAAAGAAACCGGTGGCGCACAGCTTTACCTTAAGCGTGAAGACCTTAACCACACGGGTGCCCACAAGATTAACAATACTATTGGTCAGGCGCTGTTAGCCAAACATACGGGTAAGAAGCGTGTGATTGCTGAAACAGGTGCTGGCCAGCATGGTGTGGCAACGGCCACTGTGGCTGCCCGCTTGGGGTTGGAGTGCCATGTGTTTATGGGTGAGGAAGATATTCATCGTCAATCTCTCAATGTTTATCGCATGAAGCTACTGGGTGCTGAGGTGATTCCGGTGACTTCGGGTTCAAAAACCTTAAAAGATGCCATGAACGAAGCGATGCGAGACTGGGTAACCAATGTAGATAATACGTTTTATATTATTGGTACCTGTGCCGGGCCACACCCTTATCCAGAACTAGTACGAAACTTCCAATCCGTAATAGGCCGAGAGGCTCGTCAGCAGTCACTGACTCAAGCCGGCAAGTTACCTGATGCTTTGGTGGCCTGTGTTGGCGGTGGTTCAAATGCTATCGGACTGTTCCACCCTTTCCTTGAGGATGAATCGGTTGCCATGTATGGCGTTGAGGCTGGTGGCTTCGGATTGGATACCGGCAAGCATGCGGCACCACTAAATGATGGTATTCCGGGTGTTCTTCACGGTAACCGTACCTATTTAATGGAAGATGAAAACGGACAAATTATTGAAACCCATTCCATCTCAGCTGGTTTGGATTACCCCGGTGTAGGCCCAGAGCATTCCTGGTTGAAAGATGTCGGTCGAGTGAACTATGTGACCATTGATGATGATGAGGCGATGGCTGCCTTCCGCAATCTGACTAAGGTGGAGGGTATTATGCCTGCCCTTGAGTCGAGTCACGCCGTGGCTTATGCGGAAAAATTGGCTCGTGAAATGGACCCTGATCAAATGATTATCGTCAATCTTTCAGGTCGCGGAGACAAGGATATTTTGACTGTCGCCGAAATTGATGGCATCACGGTATAACCCACGCAATTACAATTGGATATTTGTTAGTGAATAGAATAAAACAACGTTTTGAATCCCTTCGTCAGCAGGGCCGTAAGGCACTGGTTTCTTACGTAGTCATGGGTGACCCCGCCAAAGATGTAACACTGCCCGTTATGCACGCGTTAGTGGAGAATGGAACCGATATCATTGAATTGGGTATCCCGTTTTCAGACCCAAACGCTGAAGGGCCTGTTATTCAAAAAGCGCACGAACGTGCATTGGAACATGGCAGCAGTCTTCGTGATGCCTTGGCTCTGGTGAAACAATTCCGTGAAACAGACAGCGATACCCCTGTGTTGTTGATGGGGTACACCAACCCCATTGAAAGAATGGGCTATGATACGTTTATAGAAAATGCTGTTGATGCTGGTGTCGATGCGGTATTGACCGTTGATTTACCACCGGAAGAAGCTGAAGAATTTAATGAGCATTTGAAACAAGCCAATATGGAGAATATCTTTTTATTGGCACCGACAAGCAGCCCATCTCGACAGAAAAAAGTCACCGATATGGCGGGCGGCTTCATTTACTACGTGTCACTCAAAGGTGTTACCGGTGCTGGTAATCTGGATGTGAATTCAGTGAAAGAAAACGTCACCAGTATTCGCGCATTGACTGACCTGCCAGTCTGTGTAGGATTTGGTATTAAGGATGGGGCATCGGCCCGAGCGGTTGCGGATTTATCCGATGGCGTAGTGGTTGGTAGTGTGTTGGTTAACCAGATAGCGGCATTAGCAGAACAAGGGGAAACGAACCCCGCAACGTATGCTGAGGCTGTTTCAGTCATTATTGCTGAAATACGAGAAGCATTAGATAAGAATACATTAGATAAATAGTTTCATACTAAGTGCTGTAGTTAACGAAACTGTAGTTAACAAAAAGTTGAGCTAACGGAAAAGACTATGAGCTGGCTGGAAAAAATTCGTCCCAAGGGGCCCGCGACCCAGAAAAAAGATCGCACCCAAAGTGTTCCAGAAGGGGTGTGGACAAAGTGTCCCAAATGTAGCGCGCCTTTATACCGTCCAGAGCTCGAAAAAAATCTGGATGTTTGCCCCAAATGTGACCATCACCTGCGTGTGGGTGCACGTCGTCGACTAGATATTTTTCTCGATCCTGAGGGCCGTGAAGAACTGGCTACAGATGTTCAGCCAATCGATCGGCTGAAATTTAAGGATGTCAGAAAATATAAAGAGCGATTGGCTACGGCTCAAAAAGCAACGGGGGAAGATGAAGCCTTGATTGCCATGAAGGGTGCATTGAAAAAAATGCCTGTGGTGGCAGTATCCTTTGAATTTGCTTTCCATGGTGGCTCCATGGGTTATGTCGTCGGTGAGCGTTTCACTCGTGCAGCTCAAGTGGCATTGGAAGAGAATATCCCGTTGATTTGTTTTTCTGCCACCGGGGGGGCTCGGATGCAAGAAGCACTGATTTCTCTCATGCAGATGGCCAAGACCAGTGCGGTTATTGAGAAGCTAAAAATGCAGGGTACACCGTATATCTCCGTGATGACTGACCCCGTCTACGGCGGGGTTTCTGCCAGTCTTGCTTTGCTTGGGGATATCAATACCGCTGAACCAGGCGCTAGAGCAGGGTTCGCCGGGCCGAACATCATTGAGCAAACCATTCGTCAAAAGTTACCCAAGGGCTTTCAGCGGGCAGAATTTCTGCTAGAACATGGGGCTATCGATATGATTATTCCTCGCCACGAGATGCGCGATACCCTAGCTTCCTTACTGTCCAAATTTACTAATCAATCAGAACCCGGCAGTGCTTCAGAATCAGACGTTATAATAGGGCCAGATGCTACTGATGACCCAGCATTCGCTGAATGAATGGCTCAGCCTGCTAGAGGCTAGACACCCCACAGAAATAGAATTTGGACTTGATCGTATAGGCCGAGTTGCGCTGCAACTCGGCCTTAGTCATTCGATGCCTGGAAAAAAGGTCATCACTGTTGCTGGTACCAATGGAAAGGGTTCTTGTGTTGCCGCTCTTGAGAGTATTTTGTTAGCAGCAGGTTATCGAGTTGGTTCCTACACCTCACCTCATTTTATCGATTACAACGAACGGATCTGTTTGAACGGGCAGTCGGTGAGTGATCAAACCATTTGTGCAGCATTTGAGCGTATAGAATCAGTTCGCGGCGATACTAGCTTAACGTATTTTGAATTTGGGACGTTGGCCGCTCTACTGATTATGGATCAGGCAGATCTTGATGTTGTCGTGTTGGAAGTGGGGCTTGGAGGGCGACTCGATGCAGTCAATTTGATCGATACGGATATTGCCATAGTGACAAGCCTTGCATTAGATCACCAAGACTGGCTCGGTGATGATCTCAATCAAATTGCTGCTGAAAAAGCGGCAATTGCACGGTCTGGCAGACCACTGATTTATGGCGACGTTACTCCCGTGCCCGGCCTATTGGTGGCTGCGGGTGAAATTGGTGCTCAACTGTTGTTAAACGGACGTGATTTTTCCCTGACTGAATTTAACGTACCAGCCAACACCACACTACCCCCATGCAGTGTTGCTTGTGCGGTACAAGCCGTGAAATTGATTGACACTAGCCTGCCCGACGCCACTATCGAGCAGGGGCTTCAGGAGGTTAACTTACTGGGTCGTTTTCAGCAGGTTGATCTAGAGGGCGTCAGATTGATTCTGGATGTGGCCCATAACCCACAGGCAACAGAATTATTGGCACAAAGGTTACGTACACAAAAATTGCCGTCAGTGGATCAGAAGATCATTGCCGTTAGTGGGATTATGGCCGACAAGGATATTCCCGCCATGTTTTTACCACTGGTACCCTTGGTGAAAGACTGGTTTTTTTGCGATATTCCCGGTCAGCCCAGGGCTGCCGATGCGCGAAAGTTATCGACGCTGTTGTACAATGTGAACGGTTCGAATGAGGTCAATGTTGTCGAGAGCAAATCGCCAGTTGCGGCACTTCAGGCTGCACTAGCTAATGCTAATATTGGTGATTCTGTGGTCGTTTTTGGTTCATTCTTTACGGTAGGGCCTGTATTAGAGTGGCTTGATCAAGCACAAAAAGGGAGTATTGGTGGTGGGTGAAAATTTAAAGCAGCGTATCGTCGGTGCGCTAGTATTGATCGCTCTAGCGATAATCATCATTCCCTTGATGTTTGATTTTTCTGGCAGTCGAGAAGTAGATACCCAGACTCAAATCCCCCCAAGGCCTGAGATAAAACCAGTTACTGTGCCAGAGCCCGTAAGGCCAGAAAATATTGTCCCAGCCAAGTCGGATGAAGAAATTTTCCAGTTTGGTGTGGATTCAGCTGAGCAGGGTAGTTCTCTGGATGATGAAGTACCGGCTCTTTCACCTGAAGGACTCCCCGTTGCTTGGGTATTACAGGTTGGTAGTTTCCGAGATGACGATTCGGCGAAGACCTTGTTAAAAAATCTGTTGGAAGATGGCTATAAGGCCTTTGTCCGAGAGAAGAAAGAAGGAAAGAATAATTTAAGTCGTGTTTTTGTGGGGCCCGATGTTTTAAAGAAAAAGCTCGTTAAAGAAAAAACTGCCATTGATAAAAAATATGGTGTTGATACTATTTTGGTCCGTTTTGAACCCTGACCTGTGAAAAGCTCTCTGTTACACTTTGCGCCTGTATTCAAGGCAGCCAAACTATGACTAAAAGCAGCTGAACCTATGACTTGGGCTGACTGGGCAATTATTGCTGTACTGGGGTTGTCTGCACTCATCAGCGTGGTACGTGGTTTCGTTAAAGAAATCGTGTCTTTGCTTATTTGGGTGGCTGCTGCGGTCATCGCTTCTATATTTCACGACCAGCTTGCTGTCTGGATGGTCGACTGGATTAGCACACCATCATTACGCATGCTGACTGCATGGATATTACTTTTTGTTGCTGTATTAATTGTTGGCGGCATTTTAAATTATTTGTTGGGTAAGTTGGTCGAGGCCACCGGGCTCTCAGGTACAGATCGTCTGCTGGGGCTATTGTTTGGATTGGCCCGTGGTCTCATTATTTTGATGGTCATTGTGATTATTTTGCCCAGTGTGTTGCCTGTAGATCAAGACCTGTGGTGGCAAGAATCGATATTGATTCCCTATTTTTTAGAGTACGAAGACTGGGCTAGGGAAACGGGTGCAGCAGTATTAGATTTTTTGAAAAACCTGCTTTAGTCGGCAGGTGTTTGATTGTAGTAAGACAGAACGAAATAGTCGTTTAAGGGGTTGTCAGGTCCATGTGTGGTGTAGTCGGAATTGTCGGTAAAAGCGATGTTAAATTGCATCTTTATGATGCGTTGACCATGCTTCAACATCGTGGCCAGGATGCTGCTGGTATCATGACCTGTGAAGGAGGGCGCCTCAATCAGCGGAAAGGTGTCGGCCTGGTGAAAAGTGTTTTTCATTCACGGCATATGGCAGAGCTGGTTGGCAATATGGGCATTGGGCACGTGCGTTATCCCACGGCTGGAAGCTCGGGGCCAGCCATGGCACAACCCTTCTATGTAAATTCCCCCTATGGCATTTGCATGGCCCATAACGGCAACTTGACCAATGCCGATGAGCTGATGGAGCATCTGTTTAAATCAGATTTGCGTCATATCAACACAGATTCCGATTCCGAAGCTCTGCTCAATGTGTTCGCCCATGAATTGCATCTGCAAGGAAAATTGAGACCTACCCCCAGTGATATTTTTGAATCCGTGCGTCGGGTTCACCTCCGCTGCCGAGGTGCCTATGCAGTCGTGGGTATGATTGCCAACTACGGTATGGTGGCATTTCGCGATCCCCTGGGTATTCGCCCACTGGTATACGGCCAACGTGAAACCGAAGAGGGCATGGAATATATTGTAGCCTCAGAGAGCGTGGCATTTGATGTGCTTGGTTTTGAGCTGGTGAGAGATTTAGAGCCAGGGGAAGCCCTGTATGTAGATGAACATGGTGAGTTGCATTTGCAGCAATGTGCCGATAATCCCAAATTGATGCCCTGCATCTTTGAGCATGTTTATTTTGCTCGTCCAGATTCTATTATCGACGACATATCTGTCTATAAATGTCGTTTACGGATGGGCGAAAAGCTGGCTGATAAAATAACCCGCTTATATCCCGATCTTGATATTGATGTAGTTATTCCAATACCGGATACCAGTCGGGTGTCTGCACAGGCTATTGCAGAGCGACTGGGTATCAAGTTTCGTGAAGGTTTCATGAAAAACCGGTATATCGGTCGTACCTTCATCATGCCGGGGCAGAAGGAGCGAAAGAAATCCGTTCGGCAGAAACTGAACCCCGTTAAACTGGAGTTCCTGGGTAAGAGTGTACTGTTGGTTGATGACTCGATAGTTCGTGGCACGACCTCAAAAGAAATCATTCAGATGGCCCGTGATGCCGGCGCCAACAAAGTTTATATGGCATCTGCAGCGCCGCCGGTACGTTTCCCTAACGTATACGGTATTGACATGCCATCGGCAACAGAGCTGATTGCTCACGATCGAACCGCTGAGGAGGTTGCTGAACTTATTGGTGCAGATTGCCTTATTTATCAGGACTTACAAGACTTGGTGGACAGCGCCAAAGAGGGTAACTCAGAGATAGAATACTTCGATTGCGCAGTATTTGATGGTAACTATGTGACAGGTGATGTGGACCAGACTTATCTGGATAAATTAGATACAGCTCGAAATGATAACGCTAAATTAAAGAATGGTAGACCTGTAGACTCAGGCAATGGTGAGGTGATTGGTCTACACAATACCGATGTGGAAGCTGAATAAATGATAGATGATGACAGCTATGATCCTCTGGCCGGTGCTGGGCTTGATACTCTAGCCATCCGTACGGGACATGTACGCACGGCAGAAGGTGAACACGGTGAACCCCTGTTTTTGACCTCAAGTTATGTGTTTGCTGATTCGGCCGAGGCGGCAGCTCGCTTCTCTGGTGAGCAGCCGGGTAATGTTTATTCTCGTTATACCAATCCGACAGTACGTATTTTTGAAGAGCGCATTGCCGCTCTGGAAGGTGCGGAACAAGCGGTGGCAACGTCCTCTGGTATGGCGGCTATTCTCAGCACCTGTATTGCCTTGCTACAGGCTGGTGACCATATCGTTTGTTCACGCAGTGTTTTTGGTACAACCACCGTATTACTTGATAAATACCTGAGTCGTTTTGGTATTAAGACAACATTTGTGTCACTCACAGACCTAGATGAATGGCAGCAGGCTATTTGTGCCGAGACCAAAATACTGTTTTTGGAAACGCCCTCAAACCCCCTGTGTGATGTGGCAGATCTTCCAGCACTCGCTGCATTGGCGCAGAGCAACGAGGCTCTGTTGGTGGTAGATAACTGTTTGTGTACCCCGGCGCTGCAACAGCCACTTAAGCTGGGTGCTGATTTAGTCATTCATTCGGCGACTAAATACATCGATGGCCAAGGCCGTTGCATGGGTGGTGTTGTTGCTGGTCGCAGTGAGCTGGTAGAAGAAGTACTGTCCTTTATTCGCAGTGCTGGCCCGACCATGAGCCCATTCAATGCTTGGGTATTCCTCAAAGGTCTGGAAACCCTTAGATTGAGAATGGATGCCCACTCAGCTAATGCCCTGGAACTTGCACAGTGGTTACAGCAACAGCCCCAAGTGGAACAAGTATTCTATACAGGATTAACGGATCATCCTGGTCACGCCATTGCTGCTAAGCAACAGCGTGCTTTTGGTGGCGTGCTGTCTTTTCGAGTGAAAGGTGGGCGTGAACAGGCTTGGCAGGTGATCGATGGTACCCAGGTGTTATCGTTGACCGCCAACCTGGGTGATGCCAAAACGACGATTGTTCATCCAGCCACAACCACCCACGGTCGATTGACTGATGAGCAAAAAGCCGAGACAGGGATCACCGAAAATCTTATTCGTATTGCGGTAGGCTTGGAAGATATAGAAGATATTAAAGCAGACCTGTTACGGGGCCTTTCGGCGATTTAATCTTTGGGTTCACTTCGTGACACTTTGTGACATCAGCGGAGTTTGAATTTAATGCAAAAAGCTGTAGACCAGATTGTCTCCAATGTCGGTAAAGTCTTGCTGGGTAAACAACAGCAGATTAAATTGTCTTTGGCCTGTATGTTCGCCCAAGGCCATTTATTGATCGAAGACTTACCCGGTATGGGGAAAACCACCTTGGCTCATGCCTTTGCCAAGGTGTTAGGCCTTTCTTTCAGTCGCATTCAATTCACCAGTGACTTGCTTCCCGCAGATATTCTCGGGGTTTCTATCTACGATAGAACCAAAGCACATTTTGAATTTCATCCTGGCCCTATTTTTAATCAGCTATTACTGGCTGATGAAATTAACCGCACTACGCCTAAAACCCAAAGTGCATTATTGGAAGCCATGGCTGAAGGGCAGGTCACCGTTGAGGGTGAGACTCGACCATTGCCTGAGCCGTTCTTTGTGATCGCCACACAAAACCCAACCACACAGGCCGGCACCTTCCCTTTGCCAGAGTCTCAGTTGGATCGCTTCTTAATGCGTATTGAGTTGGGTTATCCAGACCCTGCTTCAGAGCGTGAAATGCTGTCAGGGGCTGATCCAAGAAAGCAGCTTGCGACTATTCCAACGGTTATATCATCCGAGCAACTGTTGAAAATCCAGCAACAAGTGTTGCAGGTAAACGTGTCTGAAAGCCTGGTTGATTATTTACAGCGGCTGGTTCAATTTACCCGTGATGATCCTATGTATTTCACCGGCTTATCGCCTCGGGGTGCCCTTGCTACCTTGCAGAGTGCCCGAGCCTGGGCGTTCATTCAGAATCGCCAATATGTGATTCCTGAAGATATTCAGGCCGTATTGCCGAGTGTTGCAGGGCATCGTTTGCGAGGATCAGCCGAATTTTCAGGTCAACCTGGTGAGGTGCTGGTGCAAAAGGTGCTCAATGCCGTGGATATTATCTAGCCGTACAGTCTTAAGAGCGTTATTCATAGGAGTAATAACCATGGTTGAGAGGTTGGGGCAGTTTTTCCGCGACCGCTTCTCACATTGGGTTTATCGACGTTTACCACCATCTCGTTCAGTCTCGTTGAACAATCGCAGTTTATTTATCTTTCCCTCTAAAGCCGGTTTTGGCTTCTTATTATTGATTCTACTTTGCTGGCTAGTGGCCACCAATTATGAAAACAACGTGGTATTTGCCATTACCTGCTTGCTGGTATCCGTGTTTATGGTCGCCATTCTGCATAGTTTTTCTAACCTATCGGGGTTAACACTGAGCTTTGCCAGGGCAACACCCGCGTTTGCCAAAGAGCAACTGGTGGTTGACGTGGTATTGCATCAGGAGCAGCCCCGTTATCGTGAAACCTTGAGCCTCTCCTTCGTGGGTGAGGACGCGGTGATCACAACGCTGGGTGATCATGAAGAAATCCGTATAAAAGTGCCTCTGTATGCGCCAAGGCGCGGTCTTTATAACCCGGGCAGGCTGACGCTTGAAAGTGTTTACCCTCTGGGTTTACTGAGGGTCTGGACTAAAGTTGACCTCGACATCAGCTGCCTGATTTACCCTCAACCAGTGTTCGATTCACCAAAGACCTTTGTTGCCAATAGTCGGGGAGAAGGCCTTCTGCAGGTGGGCGATGGCAGTGAAGATTTTGTCGGGCTTAATGAGTATCAAACAGGTGACTCACTGAAAAAAGTTGCCTGGAAGCAATATGCCAAGGAACAGGGCATGTATACCAAGCACTACGCGGATTATCAGGATGAGCGTATCTGGTTGGACTGGGATGATTATCCTGCACTTGATCGTGAGGCGCGTTTATCCCGGCTCTGCGGCGGCTTGTTGCAGGTCTCTGGTACCGACAAAGCTTACGGTCTGAGGTTGCCGGGCATAGAAATACTGCCAGATAACAACGAGGCGCATCGGCTAAAAGTGCTCCGTGAGCTGGCCCTGTTTGAAGTGCCGAATAGGGGGCAAGCAGGGGACGAGAAGGTAAGGGGGCAGAGCGTATGATTCCCGCTTGGCAAATTCATAGAAATGCTCTGGTCTGGTTGTTGTTAGCCTTCGCTGCCGTCATTTTAATTCACTCAGCCCACCTACCCAATTGGATAACACTGGCGGCATTAGTTGCTGTCATCTGGCGTGTGCAGCGTTATCGGGGTGTCTGGCCAACCCCAAGCCGCTGGGTAAAACTGAGCTTGTTGGCCATGTGCGTGGCCGGGTTGTTTCTGGAATACGGCAAGCTGACTGGTTTAGAGCCAATGGTGGCACTGTTGGTCTCTGCCTACACCTTAAAACTGTTGGAAATGGAACACCGGCGAGATGCACTACTGGTGGTCTTTTTGGCCTTTTTTATCGCAGCGGTTCAGGCATTGTTTGATCAGAGCATTGGTAATGCCATTTACATTCTAGGCTGTATTTTGCTGATTATTGCCGCCTTGGTGGGTTTGCATCAGGGGGATGTACTGCTTTCGACCCAGTCTCAGGCCCTGTTTAAGTCTCATGCGCTACGCCCCCTGAAGAAGGGGCTGGTTATATTGTTACAGGCCATACCGCTGATGATACTGCTGTTTATTATTATGCCCAGACTGGGCTCCCTTTGGGCTGTGCCGATTCAGAGCCACAGTGCAAAAACGGGCGTTACCGACACCATGAGCCCGGGGGATTACAGCCGCCTTGGGCGCTCCGCCGATTTAGCTTTTCGGGTGAGTTTTGACGGGGAAATACCACGCCAGCACCAGCTGTATTGGCGAGGGTTAGTGCTATCAGATTTTGATGGCCGTCAGTGGTCCCGGTCTGGCCTTGATAGTTATAGCGGCCGTGACTTAAATGACGGGGGATTTTTACAGTGGTTTGGCAAATCCATCCAGCCTTGGGATTCACTGATAGAACGGCTTGGGCAGCCCATTCGCTACAGTGTGGTGATGGAGCCATCACAACAGCCTTGGTTATATAGCCTGCCCACACCGGTTCCTCAAAGTACCGGTGTCGCCCTAACCCGTGACTTCTGGCTTCTGTCATCTGCGCCGGTTACCGCTAAAACACAGTACGAGGTCGATAGCTGGCTCGACTACAAAGTAGCCGCCAATGATTTATCGAATTACCGTCAATCCATTGAGTTAGAAATACCACCGGGCTACAACCCGCGTACGGTGGAACTGGCACAACGCTGGCGGAGAGAAACCAGTAACGATAAAGCATTGATTCGAAAGGTGCTGGGTCTCTACAACGAACAATTCGTCTACACATTACAGCCTCCGCTGTTGGGCAAGCACAGCGTGGATGAATTTCTGTTTGATACCCAACGGGGTTTTTGTGGGCACTTCTCAAGCAGCTTTGTATTTTTTATGCGTGCCGCGGGTGTCCCTGCCAGAGTGGTGGCCGGATACCAGGGTGGGGAGCGTCACCCTGATAACTACCTGTTAGTTCGTCAATATGATGCCCATGCCTGGGCTGAAGTCTGGATAGCAGGGGAAGGCTGGATCAGGGTTGATCCCACTGCCGCAGTGGCACCAGAACGGATAGAAGCCAACCTTGAAGAAGCTCTGGGGGATAACGAAGGCTTTTTAGCCGACTCACCCCTATCACTGATGCACTTTCGGCATATTAATTGGCTTAATAGTTTACGGCTGAAACTGGATTCACTGAACTACAGCTGGGCGCGTTGGGTGTTGGGTTACGATAGTATTCAGGAAGACCTATTGGAAAAATGGTTGGGTGCCTACAACCCGTTAAGGATTGCCTTGGCTCTACTGATAGCCGGAGGGGGGCTGCTGGGGCTATTGGCCCTCTGGCAGTTGCGGCACAGGTTTAGTTCAAAACACGATGAACTGGACCGGGTATTTTTACGTTTATGTCAAACCTTGGAAAAGGCCGGAATTCCCAGAGAAACAGGGGAGGGGCCAAGAGCTTATGCACAACGGGTTGCCGAACAGCGGCCTGATTTAGCGCGACAAGTGAAAGGTATCAACGCCGTTTATGAGCATATGCGTTATGGGAGTGAGGGGCAGGAAAGGTTGAAGGTGTTAAAGAATGCTATTAGGAGATTAAAATAAAGTTTTGGCACATCCCTCCGCCGTCTATTCCCTAGATCAGTCGCTATATGTCAGCCAAGAAAAGATTTAAACCCTCTCAACACACTGTTTTATCTATAAATGAAGGCGGAACACCTGTGTGCCACCCTGAGATAAGGTGCCAAAGTGATATAGTGCCCGAGTCCTTATAATTAGCTGTTAAGTACATTATGAATAATATTCCAAATAATGAAGAAATAACCAAAAAGCTAGAGGCTGTCAGTGGTTTAATAACCGGAGAAAACGTTGAAAAGAATATTTCACGATTAAATCTTTTCATAAAAAAAGCATTTGATGTCTGGTTTTTAATTGATCCCGTCACAGGTTCAGTTGCAAAAGGAGCGCAAATTGCAACCTCCGCCTTCGATGATCTTTTTAATGGTTTAAGCAAAGCTACACAGCAAGACATAGATAACGTTTTTAATGAAATTTTAAAAGACCACAACGAGCAGCTATCAAAACTTAATAAATCACTTGCTTTGCTTATCCCTAAAGCAAGTGTTACTTATGATCAAAATAATTGGTCACTTCAGGGTCACGGTATTAGCAGTCTTACAGACTATTCCAATCATGAGTTTAAGATAAATTTCATAGATGAATTAGATGACCCTGAAAATTACTATGCTCACTGCAATGTTACAGGTAGTCACATTGAAATTGATTCTGATGGCGTACATATTACGCTCCCAGAAAATTTTGATGTGCGTGCAGGTACAAAAATAAAAGTGATGCTCCAACGTATGACTTATGATGTGTGATGCAATTAAAGGGGTCAGACCCCTTTAATTTTAGGAGGGACATATGGAATCAATAATATCCAATGTAATTGGTGTTTTAATAGGCGCTCTAATAACTGTTCTAGCAGCTAGAAAATATTATGAAAAAGCTAGCATTGATCTTGCGAAAGAAGCAAGCGAACTAAAGTATCTGAATGAATTAATGTTGCGAGGTATGGAAAATGCCGGACTTGCACAGTTTGGCAGAGATGAAAACGGTAATATAAAAGGCTTACTAATAACATTTTCAGCAAATGTTTCATGTGAATCTAGTATCTCAGGTAACTTATCAGCATCTGATGAAGAAAAAATCTAACAAGGGTAGGCAACCGGATCGCAAAAAAGCCGGTGGCTTTTCACGTCCGTTGCTACAAGCGTTATGAGTAAGAAGAAGAAAGGAAGTAAAAAGGAGAGAGCGGCGAGGAAGCATCTACTCGAGCAACCGTGGTGGAAGTTTAAGGAAAACTGGTTTTTCGTGGGAGTCTTCGTTGTCATCGTACTTATTGTCGGTCTTGCTGCAATAAGCTAAGGCCCAAGTTTAGTATGGGCACTAGAATAGGAGAAAAGCCGTCAGTGTATAATTCAGACTATGTACCAACTCAAAAAAAGAAAGAAAAAGAAAGGGGTCGGTGACAATTGATAATTAATATCATTCTTGTTTGTCACCGACCCCTTTAATTCTGGGCCTCTACAACGAGAAATTTGTCTACACATTGCAGCCCCCGCTGTTGGGTAAGCACAGCGTGGATGAATTTCTGTTTGATACCCAACGGGGTTTTTGTGGGCACTTCTCAAGCAGCTTTGTGTTTTTTATGCGTGCCGCGGGTGTCCCTGCCAGAGTGGTTGCCGGGTATCAGGGTGGGGAGCGACACCCCGATAACTACCTGTTAGTTCGTCAATACGATGCCCATGCCTGGGCTG
>CAJXWQ010000026.1 GCA_913062605.1 uncultured Cellvibrionales bacterium | reverse complement strand
TCTGCGTAATCCCAGTGCTTTGATGTGGATGGCGAAAATTAAGCACGTGGATCAATACACCATGGAGCATGGTCTGAATGTCTGCATTCTGGCCATTGCTTTCGGGCGTCATTTGCGATTAGAGGAAGAAGAGTTAGTTAAGCTGGGTGTTGGTGGCATGTTGCACGATGTGGGCAAGATGCAAATCCCGGACGAAATCCTCAACAAGCCGGCTAAACTTTCAGAAGAAGAATTTGCCGAGGTAAAGAAACACCCAGAGATTGGCCGAAACCTCCTGATGAAATCAGAAGAATCGATGAGTTACGCGGTAGATGTCGCGTTGAATCATCATGAACAAATAGATGGTCAGGGCTACCCCCGTGGACTATTTGCTAAAGAGTTGTCTCAGTACTCACGTATTATTGCCGTTGTTGATGCTTTCGATGCCATGACCAGTGACCGTTGTTACGATGTAGCACGTTCAACATTGGATGCACTGAAGGAAATATATCGAAACCGCGGTAAGCACTTTGATGAAGAGCTGGCTCTGGAGTTTATCCAGTTAATGGGGCCATACCCACCGGGCACGATTGTAGAACTCAATAATGGTCATGTGGGGATTGTGCTTTCGTCACAAGAAAAGAAACGGCACCTGCCTCAAGTGAGAGTAGTGCTGGATAAAGATAAAAACACCATGCAAGAAGAGATTGTAGATTTATTGGGGGTGGAGCGTGGCATGTTGCCCAGAGACTGGTTGATCCGAAAAGTATTGAAAGATGGTGATCACGGTATCTGTCTTGAAGAGTATCCAGTGAGAACTGTTTTGGCGGCCATGGTTCCAAACGAGGAAGTTTGATACTTGGTTTGTTACATGGGTTAGCTCGTAGGGAGTATTGGCCAATGGACAATGAATTATTGGTGGGTACGGCACTGGTGATGTGACTTTTCTGTGACAGTGGTATTTTTATTTAGGTGGGTTAAATAGTTTTAAATCTTTCGGAACATAAGCACCAGAGAAGAAGGGGCTGGCTGAGTAGTGAATGCTAGCCTATGGCCGAATAGTGGATGTTTGTGATAATCCAGGCGCTATCATTTATCCAAATTTCATCATCAGCCCGTTTACCAAGAATACTTTTTGCCATGGGTGAATCTACACTGATTCTTCTTTCCTTTGGGTCGAGTTCGTCGGCACCTACTATACGGTAACATTGTTCATTACCATCACTATTTTCCAGTGTTACCCAGGCACCAAAAAAAACTTTATCGGTATCATCTGGAATGCGATCAACGATAATCACCTCATCCAATCGTTTGCCTAGGTAGCGCACCCGGCGATCAATTTCCCTCAGCCGTTTTTTCCCATAAATATAATCACCATTTTCTGAACGGTCACCATTTTTTGCAGCTTCATGGACAGTTGCAGTGACTGCCGGCCTTTCTATCTTCCATAACTGCTTTAATTCTTTCTCGAGAGCTCTGGCGCCTTCTGGCGTAATATAAGGTGCGCTTTTGGCCATTGGCGGTCGGTATCTACCCATGATGATTATTGCTCATTGTCTGTTATCCCCATTTGAGGTTCTTAAAGGTTGTTAATAGGGATTGTAGGTAGGTCGCCGTGGGGGGCAAAGCCAAATACTTTTCCATAGAAATAAAGCTCAGCCTCCAGTGATTTTTTTATGGTCTCAGCCTTACGGAATCCGTGTCCTTCACCTTCAAAGGGTAGGTAAGCAACGGGTAGCTGTTTTTCTCTCAGGGCTTTGGTCATGGCGACAGCTTGTTCTGGCGGCACGACTTTGTCATCTAACCCCTGAAAAAAGATCACGGGACAGTTGAATTGATCGATATGATGAATCGGGGACCTATCCTGATAGATAGCTTGTTGTGAGGGGTAGGGGCCAATCAATGTATCTAAATACCGTGATTCAAATTTATGAGTATCTCGGGCGAGTGTTTCCAGGTCACCAATGCCGTAGAGGCAGGCACCCGCTTTAAAGACTTGGTGGAAGCACAATGCGGCCAAAACGGTATAGCCACCTGCACTGCTACCACGAATGGCGATCTTTTCTGGGTCCACCATCTTTCGTTCTATCAGGTACCTTGCTCCCTCTACAACGTCCGTTACATCGGCAATACCCCATTGACCTTGTAATTGTTCCCGGTAATGTCTCCCATACCCGGTACTTCCGCGGTAATTAACATCGAGTACGGCAAAGCCGCGACTGGTCCAATACTGAATTTTTAAATTCAGTGCGGTGGTCGTGGAGCCTGTAGGGCCGCCATGACAAATAACAATTAGTGGAGGAAGGCTGCCTTCGCAGCCTTTAAAGTCTGGGTTAGTGGGTTGGTAAAAGAAGGCATGGGATGTCGCCTTATCAGAGGTTGGATAATTGATAGGGCTGGGTAGGGCTATATAGCCGGGGTCAAAACTGAGAGGGCCACCCTGTGTGATAGGTTTGAGAGAGCGATCTTTTATGCCTAGCTCAGCCAATTCTCCACTATTGGTAGAGGAGGCACCAACCAGCCAGGCTTTGTCCCCAGTACAATAGATATCCGAGATATTACAGTAGTTGTTTTCTACCGGCTGAAAGTCCAATGCATTAGGTTTTTTTGTGCTCAATTGCCAAGTGCCATCATGGGTATGGCAACACACCAGTGTCCCATCATCACAGAAACCATAGGTCGACATCCCCAATACCCATAGCGGGGTGGCAAATTCCGCTGCCATTGGCCGTATGGATTCAACACCTGATTTGGGCTGCCAGCGATAGAGATTCCACCAATTGTCTCGATCAGAGACAAAATATAGTTGGTTGTCAGGGGACCACTGTGGCTGAAAAATAGCTTCTTCGCCATTACCGGCAATGGATATCGGTGCATCCAATTGACCCATATTATCAATCGTTGACAGCCAAAGTGTTGTTTTGTCCCAAGGCATATCCGGGTGGTTCCAGCTGATCCAGCAAAGATTTCTCCCCGTATGGTCTAATCGTGGATAAGCATAAAAATCATCGCCTCTACGTAGAGTGATCACTTGCATGGAATCATCCAGAGGAATCGCAACAATTTGGTTTTCTGGTTCGGATGAGCTGTCGTGAATCTCTGCTACGCAGATCAGGCGGTGCTGATGTTTGTCATAGCAAAAATCAGCAAACCGGTAGCCGCCCCCTGCCGAGGTAATAGGTGTTGGTAATCCATCACCATTAGTGGGGTCCAGGCGGTACAACCTTTGGTCATCATAAAGACAGAAATAGAGTATATCGTTCACTACGATATAGGGCGTTCCACCATATTCATGCACTTTGCTACGAGTACTCAGTGGTGCTGGAAGCACATCGCGTATGACGCCTTCAGGGCTCCGCTGTACCACCACCGAACGACCATTTTCCCAGGGTCGTGATTCCAGCCAGTAGAGGTTTTCTCCATCGCTGCTGGGATAAGAAAATGAGGGTGATGATGTGGCGAGTAACTCTGGATCGATGGGTGAGGCCCAGCTGCCGTAGGGGGTGGTTATAGGCATTATTTAGCCGCCAGCCAGTTTGACGGTATGACCCTGTTTTTCTAATTCAGCGCGGAGCTTTTCCCGATGGTCTCCCTGAATTTCAATCACCCCATTTTTGACTGAGCCACCGGTGCCACAGAGTTGCTTCAGGCTTTTGGCCAGTTGTTTCAATTCATTGTCTGGTAAGTCGAGGCCATTGATCGTGGAGACCCCTTTGCCTTTCCGACCACTGGTTTCCCGGCGGATACGGATAATCCCATCACCGCTGGGCGGTTTCTGCGAGTTTTCAGATGATTTTATACGGCCAGTTTCTGTTGAATAAACCAGCCTGGTTTCTTTACTCATTGAGGGAAGAAATTCCTTGGTGTCGAGGTTAATGTCATAGGGTTAATATCATGGGGTTAACGTCACAGGGTTAATACAATTTTGCCAATATGCTTGTTGCTCTCCATCAGTTGGTGAGCACGGGCAGCGTCCTCCAATGGGAACGTCGTGCTAATCACCGGGGCAATGACCCCATTTTCCAATAGTGGCCAGACTTTATCCAGTAACGCCTCTGCGATGCTGGCTTTTTCTTCTGTGGGGCGGGCGCGGAGGGTGGAACCGGCTAATACCAGTTGCTTAAGCATCATTGGCATTAAGTCTACCTCCATTTTTGAGCCTCGGAGGAAGGCAATAGATATAATCCGGCCCTGAAAAGCCGCTACACGAATATTTTTTTGTACATAATCGCCTCCCACCATATCCAGAATAACATCGACACCACGGTCATCTGTCAGTTCTTTGATGGTGGTGACAAAGTCTTGGTGTTGATAATTGATGGCCGTATCAGCACCAAGTGCCAGGCACTGCCGGCACTTTTCATCAGTGCTTGCTGTAGTGAAAACTCGATGGCCAAATGCGTGTGCCAGTTGGATGGCAGTGGTACCTATACCACTGGTTCCCCCATGAATTAACAGTGTTTCGCCCGGTGTTATAGCGGCACGTTCGAAAACATTGTGCCAAACAGTAAAAAAGGTTTCAGGGAGGGCTGCGGCCTGAGTCAGGTTGAGAGGCTTAGGGATAGGTAGGCATAAATCCTGATGTGCGATGGCGTACTCACTATAACCACCGCCTGTGAGTAGAGCACATACTTGTTGACCAACGTTCCATCGAGTTTGCCTGTTCCCAACAGCAATAATTTCTCCGGCTACTTCTAACCCTAAAATATCTGAGGCACCAGCAGGTGGTGGATAAAGCCCTTTGCGCTGAAAAATATCGGGCCGGTTGATCCCGGCAGCCGCCACCTTGATCAACACTTCGTCGTCTCCAAGTTCGGGTAATGACCGATGCGCAATGACCAGGTTATCAGCTGATCCGTGTTTAGCAATTTCAATACAACGCATTTGTTTGGGCAGCGACATAGTTATTTCAGCATTTGTTAGTTCAATATCTGAAGGCCGAGGAAGCTGATACACAATAATGCACCAATGGCGGGTAGCAGTAGCTCTAGAAAATTCCAGTTCTTTTCACGGCAGTTCATCACGAGGAGAGCAAGATTGACCAGTGTAAAGACAACCAAGATCAGTGCACTGGTTGTCTTGGCCAAGGTTGTTATTGGTAGCCAAAGTGAAAAGACAATGACTAACAAACCGGTGAGTAACGTGGCTATTATCGGGGTTCGGGTAACGGGGTGGACTGAACCCAACAGACTGGGCGCCATATGACGCTTCGCCATACCGTAGAGCACACGTGACACCATGATGATCTGAATCAGGGCACCATTGATAATGGCGATCATACTGATGATGGCCATTGTTTCTACGGGAACATTGCTGTTGTGTTCAATGAGTAGCGCTAGCGGTGCTTCGGAATTCCGTAACTCATTCAGTGGTATTGTGACCAGAGCAGCGATTGCTACTGCCCCATAAAGCAGGCCCGTAGTGACAAGTGCAATGGCAATACCCATGGGCAGATTACGCCCAGGGTTTTTAACCTCTTCGGCCATGTTGACCATATCTTCAAAACCGATAAAAGCAAAAAAAGCCAGAAAGGCGCCACTGACAACAGGGGCCAGGTGGTTGCGGTCAAATACAGGTACAAATTCACCCCAAGGAATTTTTTGGTTAGCTATTTCATCGCCGCTCACTATCAGTACCAGTAATAACCCCCCAATTTCCAGTAGGGTGGTTAACACTGCCATGGTGACTGACTGCTTCACCCCCCAGCTGGCAAGTGCTGTCAGTATGACCACCAGAAGAACAATGATTGACCATGGGGGGAGGACGGAGAAAAAAGCAAAATAACCAGTAAACCCTCTGGCTATAGTTGCGGCAGAGACGATGCCGCTGACCGAGATAGCGTAGCCGGTCAGTGCAGACAAGCGCCTGGATTGCAGCCCCTCCATAACGTATACGGCCTCACCAGCACTGCTTGGAAAACGGCGAGCCATTTGAGAGTAGGAATAGGCACTGAAGCTGACAATAATGACTGACAGTAAAAATGCAGAAGGTGTCGCCATACCACTTTCATTGACGACCGTCCCCAACAACACATAGATACCGGCACCAACGATGGTGCCAATCCCATAGAAGCTGATTTCAGTGAGTGATAGTGATCTGAGTAGCTGGTGTTGTTCCTGCATATGCAAAGTATATAGCCTCCATTAATTTTCAGGTAATTTTGCTATTCCCTATTATTTTTAGTCTGATGAGTTGGAAGAATTAATAACGTTTAAAACCACAAGTGTTACTGGTTGGTGTAGAGGATTGCACATATGCCTATAATGAGTTTGTTCAAGCAGGATTGACGTATCAAATGATGACAAAGCAACAATTACGACAAGAGCTATACCGAATTATCTTTGGAACAGATACGCCCGCTGGTCAGCGCTTTGACATGGTTTTAATCTACGCCATTTTAATCAGTGTACTTGCCGTGATGTTCGGTACCGTCGATTCTCTGAGCAGTAAATTTTTCAGTGTTTTTTTTCTGGTTGAATGGTTATTTACCGGATTGTTCACTCTGGAATATATGGTACGGATCTTTTGTTCTCCAAATAGAAGGAAATACCTGTTCAGTTTTTATGGCATTGTAGATCTAGTTTCTATTGTGCCGTCTTATCTGGGACTATTGTTAGCCGGTGCCCAGTACCTACTTATTATTCGGTTGTTGCGTGTGCTGCGAATTTTTCGTGTCCTGAAGATGGTTCGCTATCTATCTGAAGCAGATGTGTTGATGCGTTCGATTGTGCAAGCACGGCGTAAGATATTCGTTTTTTTCACCATAGTCCTTGTATTGAGCGCTTTATTCGGTTGCCTGATGTATGTTGTTGAAGGGCCTGGTAACGGTTTTAGTAGTATTCCAAAAAGTATCTATTGGACCATTGTGACTATTACAACGGTCGGCTATGGTGATATCACGCCACATACTATTCTGGGTCAGATGATATCAACCCTGGCGATGTTAACGGGTTACTCTATTATTGCTATTCCTACGGGTATTATTACTGCAGAACTGGCCAATGAAATGCAGCGAGAGAAATCGGTCTACCCTTGTCCCAATTGCGTCAAGGCTGGACATGATATGGATGCGACTCATTGCAAATGGTGTGGTGCTGGTCTTGGTGATATGAGAGAAAAACAGTCCATCGGATCGGAGCGCTAAGTCATGGATCAGTGGCTATCACTGATTCTCGATACCTTGTCCCAAGGTGGACAACTCCTAGCCCAATTCTGGGTGCCGCTCTTCGCCCTAATGGGAATACTTGGTGTACTGCTGGCTATTGAGTCCATTTTCAAATCACGCACTTCTCAGGGAGCGATTGCATGGGCGCTCGGTTTGGTTTTTCTCTCACCGATAGTGGTACCCGTTTACTTGTTGTTTGGTCAGCGAAAGTTCTATGGCTATGTAGAAGCCCGACGGAAGGGTGATCTCGAAATTCAGCAAATAGCTGAAAAACTAATGGCTGAGATGACCACACTTTTCAGCCCGGAGGAAGGTGGTTCTCAAGGGGCTGATTTACTGGAAAAGCTCGCATTAATGCCCTTTACCAAAGGGAATAAAATTGGGTTGTTGGTGAATGGTGAGCAAACTTTTGCGAGTATCTTTGACGAGATAGACAAGGCGAAACATTATATTCTTTTACAGTTTTATATCGTGCGTGACGATCAGCTTGGCAGTGAACTCCAGAAAAAATTGATTGAAAAATCTCGTCAAGGTGTACGAGTTTATTTCCTCTATGATGCTATTGGTAGTTTCAGTCTGTCGCGCCGCTATTTGAAGAAGTGTCGGCAAGCGGGTATCCATATTGAGCCGTTTAGAACCTGGCGTTGGGGTAAGCGCCGCCGGTTTCAGATTAACTTTCGAAACCACCGAAAAATTGTCGTGGTTGATGGCTGTACCGCATTTGTTGGCGGAGCGAATATTGGTGATGAGTATCTCAATCGTGATGGACGGCTCAGCCCGTGGCGGGATACCCACGTACGGATGGAGGGTCCATCAGTGCAGGGCTGCCAGTTATCCTTTCTTGAAGACTGGTACTGGGTCACCAGTGAGGTACCAGAATTGGATTGGCACCCAGACGGTGTTAGCAGTGACCAACGAATTCTGATATTGCCAACCGGCCCGGCAGACAGGGTTGAGACCTGTCAGTTTATGTTTCTCCATGCGATTAATAGCGCCACTAAGCGGCTGTGGATCGTAGGGCCTTATTTTGTGCCGGATGAGTCCATCCTTAAGGCTCTGAAGTTGGCAGCCCTAAGGGGAGTGGATGTCAGATTGATGCTGCCAGGAAAAACGGACAACCGCATGGTGCAGTTTTCTTCTTATGCTGTGCTATTAGATCTCAGGAATACTGGTATCAGGGCGTTTCAATACCAGAAGGGGTTTTTACACCAAAAAGTGGTGTTGGTAGACAGCGACCGAGCCTATGTGGGCACTGCTAACTTTGATAATCGTTCGTTCCATTTGAATTTTGAGCTAACCGTTATGGTTAGGGGACAGCAATTTGCCTCCGAGGTGGAGTCAATGCTCAATGGTGACTTCAACCATTGCCTTCCCTTGACAGGGGAGGGGCTTGCCCAACGTAGCGTGATTTTCCGGTCGCTGATGAAATTTGCTCACTTATTTTCACCAATTCAGTAACCTTGAATCAAGGCAGAGAGTAAAACTGTTATTTTTTTTAAAAAATGTTATTGGTCATTGTTGCAGCTTAATAAAACTATCAGTATTGTTGACCAAGTTGATTTGGTGTTACATGGGGATTTCTTTTGAAGCCTACCGATATCAAAAATCCAGAGTATTTTCACCAAGTGGTGGATTGTCAGTACGCCTGTCCTGCACATACTCCGGTTCCAGAATACATTCGTCTGATTGCGCAGCAGCGTTATACCGATGCTTATATGATCAATTGGGAATCCAATGTGTTTCCCGGTGTACTTGGTCGTACCTGTGATAGGCCCTGTGAGCCGGCATGCCGCCGGGGTAGGGTTGAGGCAGAACCTGTAGCGATTTGTCGTCTCAAGCGAGTAGCCGCAGATTTTAAGGACGATATAACGTCCCGGTTACCCGATATCCCTCAGGAAAAGAATGGTCGTAAGGTTGCCCTTGTAGGTGCAGGGCCTGCATCGTTAACGGTGGCTCGGGATTTAGCGCCGTTGGGATATGAGCTGGAGATCTATGATGAGCAACCGATAGCCGGTGGCTTTATGCGTAGCCAGATACCTTCATTCCGATTACCTGAAACTGTTCTGGATGAAGAGGTTGGTTACATCCTGGATATGGGGTTAACAACGCATCTCAATCATTATGTAGATAGCCTTAAAGGTCTGTTAGATCAGGATTACGATGCCATCTTTGTGGGATCAGGTGCCCCCCGTGGGCGCGACCTTCCAGATTTACCCGGTCGTCAAGAAGGCGATGCCTCTATCCATATTGGTATCGATTGGCTGTCCAATGTGGCCTTCGAACACATCGAGAAAATTGGCAAACGCGTTATCGTGTTGGGCGGTGGTAATACCGCTATGGATTGTTGTCGTACCGCCAGGCGAGTGGGTGGTGAAGACGTTAAAGTGATAGTGCGGAGTCCTTTTGAGTCAATGAAGGCTTCTGCATGGGAAAAAGAAGATGCCATTCACGAAGGTATCCCGTTTGTCGACAACCATGTGCCCTTGGAATTTGTGGTTGAAGATGGCAAGTTAGTGGGTATGCGTTTTGAGAAAGTGAGCGCGGTTTTTGATGAAAATGGAAAGCGTTCTTTAGTGCCCACTGGAGAAGAGCCTGTTTTGTTCCCTTGTGATGAAGTATTGGTTGCCATCGGTCAGGAAAATGCCTTTCCCTGGATTGAGAAAGATATCGGTATTGAGTTCGATAACTGGGGAATGCCGGTACTGAATGCGCAAACCTTCCAGTCATCCTGTGCCAAAGTGTTCTTTGGCGGCGATTCTGCTTTTGGGCCTGAAAATATTATTACTGCGGTGGCTCATGGTCACCAGGCAGCCGTTTCCATCGACCTTTTCTGTGATGGAAAGCAAGTTAATCAGCGGCCACCACCCGGAACCAATTTACTCAGTACGAAGATGGGTATCCATGAGTGGAGTTATGACAATGATGTCACCACGGATGTGCGGAAGATAGTGCCCTTGGTGGAGCTCACCAGCGCACTCCAAAACCGTACCATGGAAGTTGAGCTGGGGTTTGATGCCCAGGCGGCCTTTGATGAGGCAGAGCGTTGCCTCAACTGTGATGTGCAGACGGTATTCACTGATGACAAGTGTATTGAGTGTGATGCCTGTGTAGATATTTGTCCTATGGACTGTATCAACTTTATTGAGAACAATGATGAACCTGAGCTGCGTCAGAGTCTCAGAGTCAAAGCTGTGAATGCCAGCCAGGATATCTATGTATCCGGTAATTTGGAGACAGGTCGGGTGATGGTGAAAGATGAAAATGTATGCCTTCACTGTGGTCTCTGTGCCGAACGCTGTCCCACTGCGGCTTGGGATATGCAGCAATTCTTTTATCAGGTGACCAAGGCAGCGCCGCTGTGTATTAAGTAAAGGTGTATTAAGTAAAAGTGCAGTAAGTAAAAAGGCAGCAAGCAAAAGGGCAGCAAATGAGTACGCAGCAAGTAAAAGGGCAGCAAATAGAATCGGTCAACGATTTCGTTATACGTTTTGCCAATGTTAATGGCACGGGCTCTGCCAGTGCCAATAACCTATTTGCCAAGGCTATTTTCCGGATGGGTCTTCCGGTTAGTCCTAAGAATGTATTCCCTTCCAATATCCAAGGGTTACCCACCTGGTACGAGGTGCGGGTAAATGACAAGGGATACGTGGGGCGCCGCGGTGGTGTCGATATTATGGTGGCTGTAAACCCACAGAGTCTTGCGCAGGATATTAAGGCGGTAGATTCGGGTGGTTATTTTGTCTATGACAGCACTAAACCGCTTGATTTAAGACTGCATCGTAATGACATCAGTATCTTTGGGATTCCTCTCACCGATATTTGTCGCCGAGAATATACTGACGCTCGCCAACGCCAGTTATTTAAAAATGTTATTTACATTGGCGCGTTAGCCGCCATGTTGGATCTAGAATTTGATGTGCTCAAAAATTTGATACATGACCAGTTCAAGGGTAAAGAAAAACTTATAGCACCGAATATCCATGCGTTGGAGTTGGGCTATCAGTATGCAGAGGAAAACTTTTCCTGCCCCCTTGGTATTCGAGTAGAGCGTCGAGATATGGTCGACGGACACATCATGATGGAGGGGAATGCTGCGCTTGGACTCGGTGCTGTTTACGGTGGTGCTTCTGTAGTGGCTTGGTATCCCATTACGCCCTCAACCTCTGTCATTGAGCAGTTTGAAAAATACGCCAAGCGGTTACGAATCGACCCGGGTTCTGGTAAGCGTAACTACGCTATTGCTCAAGCGGAAGACGAACTGTCAGCCATTGGGATGGTGGTTGGTGCCTCATGGAATGGCGCTCGATCGTTTACCGCAACGTCAGGTCCCGGTGTGTCGCTGATGAGTGAATTTCTGGGGCTGGCCTACTTTGCCGAGGTACCAACCGTGCTGTTTAATGTACAGCGCTCTGGCCCTTCAACCGGTATGCCCACTCGTTCCCAGCAGTCCGACCTGTTGCTGTCAGCTTATGCATCGCACGGCGACACCAAGCAGGTCTTGATGTTTCCCTCTACGCCCAAAGAGTGTTTCGATATGGGTGCTGACAGCTTTGATCTTGCGGATCGACTGCAAACGCCGGTGATATTGATGTCAGATCTTGATCTGGGTATGAATGAGCATTTCTCCGAACCACTGGAGTGGGATGACAGCAAGCTTTATGACCGGGGAAAAGTATTCTCTGAAACTGAGTTGGACGAAATGTCAGACCGCTATGGGCGTTATCTGGACATAGATGGCGATGGTATTTGTTATCGCACCTACCCAGGAACCCATCCGACCAAGGGGGCATTCTTTACTCGAGGATCATCGCGTGATCGATATGCCAAGTACACAGAAAGTAGTGATGAATATGTAGATAATATGCAGCGCTTGTTAGTTAAGTGGGAGACGGCCAAAAATTATGTGCCTCAGCCTGAATTTCGGCCTGCCAAGCAATCAACGCGGGATGGGATGATTTACTTTGGTACCACTACCGCATCAGCTGAAGAAGCGCTAGATATTTTGAGTGCCAAGGGGCTCCACATGGATGCCATGCGTGTGCGTGGTTTCCCCTTTAATGCGGATGTTGAAGCCTTTATTGAAGACCATGATCGTGTCTTTGTGGTTGAGCAAAATCGTGATGGGCAGCTAAGAACTATGCTGATTAATGAATGTGAAATTAATCCCAGTAAATTGAAGTCACTGTTGTGCTATGACGGGCTACCAGTGACCGCCCGCTGGATCGTTGAAGCCATTACCGGTAGTGGAACAACTGACAACGTGGTGCCCCTTTCTAAGGAGGTGAAAGTATGACTTATCATCGCCCGGAATTTCGTCACCCTGATCTCCCTACCAATGACTTGGGGTACACTAAAAAGCAATATGAGGGGGCTATATCCACACTTTGTGCTGGGTGTGGTCATGATTCAATTAGTGCGGGTATTATTCAAGCCTGTTTTGAATTGTCCATTGAGCCTCACAAAGTAGCCAAAGTATCGGGCATAGGTTGTTCGTCAAAAACCCCTACTTATTTTTTGGGGAGTTCTCATGGGTTTAACTCAGTACATGGGCGGATGCCTTCGGTGGCGACGGGTGCAAATTTAGCTAATCGTGAATTGACCTATATCGGTGTTTCTGGTGACGGTGATACGGCCTCTATTGGTATGGGGCAGTTTGCCCACGTGGTGCGGCGTAACCTGAATATGTTGTATCTGGTAGAAAATAACGGTTGTTACGGGCTTACCAAGGGGCAGGATTCAGCAACTGCTGATGTCGGCTCTATGGGTAAAAAGGGCACCCCTAATCCATTTGAGCCTATCGATCTTTGTACGTTGGCTCTTGAGCTGGGTGCTACGTTTGTAGCCCGTAGCTTTTCGGGCGATAAGGAGCAGTTAGTTCCCTTGATTAAGGCCGCTCTTAGTCATTCCGGCTTTGCCTTGATCGATGTGATTTCGCCCTGTGTGACCTTTAACAACACCACAACGTCCACCAAGAGTTATGAATTTGTCCGTGAGCATATTGAGGCCACGGGCAAGACAGACTTTATCCCTGTGCGGCAGGAAATTACTGCCGACTATGATCCTGGGTTTACTCAAGAAGTCACACTCCATGATGGCTCTGTTATCCATCTTTATAAAGAGGATGAAAATCTGGATGTCCACAACCGATTAAGTGCCATACAAGCCATTCATGAGCGTAAGGCAAAGGGCGAAATTCTCACGGGTTTACTGTACCTTGATCCGGATTGTCAGGATTTACACGAGATCATTGGCTCTGTTGAAAAGCCCTTGCGTGATTTGGACGAAACGGCACTTTGCCCGGGCAACAGGTCTTTAGAGGCTATCAACGATAGCTTGCGCTAATCTAATCGATCAATAAGGTATTACGAATGTCCGGACAGGGTTCTGGTGGCAATGTACTTGCAGCACTGTGTAGTTTTTTCATTCCTGGGCTAGGTCAGTTATTACAGGGTCGTTTGTTGATGGCCATTGTTCATTTCGTGCTTGCAGCTGGGTTGTGGGTCATAATGCTGGGCTGGATTGTTCACTTGTGGTCTATTATTGATGCGGCAAGATTTAAGTCTAAAGAATAGTTCGTTGATAGGCATCAAATGACCAAGAAATACTTTTTTGTTGAAACAGCAGAGTACAGAGACGATCAGCAAAGGGTTGTTCAATTAAATACTCTCCTAAAACCTCAGGGTAAGTGATGACATTAACCGCCAAGTTATTAGGAGACTGTTCTCCATACATATATAACCTTGTTTACGATATCGATGTTCGCCTGCTTTTTATTGAATGCTTGGAGAATCCGTCAGATTCGGAACCCACATTGCGTATTGTATTTCCTGACATTGTCGTCTATTCAGAGACAAATCAAAGTGATGCTTTAGACGACGAGCTAATGGATGACCTAGTGAGTATGGACTGGTCGGGTGACAATAAAATTGCCATTCTTACTTGCAAGAAAGAAATATTACTTGAGCTAACTGGCCAGCCTTTTTCTGAAAAAATCAGCTGAACTCAAGATCAGCAATAAAAATGATGGCATAATCTTACTGTCTTGATATTGATTTTTAGAGAGTGTTTGCCAAAGCGGCTTGTGGACTGGGCAGCCATTTCTGAAAACATTCAATTGGCAGTGTAAAAGATTAAATAGAACCCTAAATACAAGTTGATACACCTTCTGACGGTACATGATAAACTCTCGACCTGTTTGGCTGTCAGAACAGACTAGCTAACGGCGTTCCTACAATTTTATTGAGATTCCGATTTGAATAAGAAGTGGTTACTTCTTTTTGTGCTGGTACTCCATACGCTATTTAGTAGTGTTGTGGCAGCCATGCACACCTCATCGGATGATCACACGTTATATGAGCCATCCCATATTCACCTTGCCGGTGAAGTGGCTGATGAAACAAGCACAGATGTGGACGGCGAGCCGTCCAACCCTCTTGAAAATACGCATCTGCATTCTCTTTTTGATCCCTGCAATCAGCCTCTGCCACTGGAGACTGAGTACACGACAACACCAACGGCCAAACTGGGTGATGTCACCCGCACCTATTTAGGTTTGACCTATAAACCCGCTATTCCCCCTCCCACCGCCTAACTCCCGTTAAACCCAAATTTTTTGTTTAACATCGGCGAGTACTGCTTGCCGAGTAATGGAGTTTATGACCAATGAAATTTTTTAACCTTGCTGGACTGCGTCCGCGCAGGTCGGGCATTGCTGTGGCCAGTGGCTGTCTGTTGGCAACCCTGACTGGGAGCCTGCCAGCCTTATCTCAGGAGACTGTTCTCCTAGAAAAAGTCCCGCTGCAGAGCATTGACCTTAACCATGCACTGCAACAAACGCTGCAAAAAAATGCTGAACTGAAAGCCTACCCCTACTATCTTCGGGTATCAGAAGCTGAGCTTTTACAGGCCAAACAACGTCCGCTGCCAATTCTAGGCTTGATCGCCGAAAATGTATTAGGAAGTGGCGACTTCAGTGATACCGACCAGGCCGAAATCACACTGACACTCGGCCAGACAATAGAGCTGGGGGGGAAGCGCGAAAGCCGTATTGCCCTGGCAACCACCTCACGTCAACGCCAACAAACCGAGTACGAATTGGCACGCCTCGATGTGCTGGCCGAAACCAGCCGCCGTTATTACAAATTGCTCCGGCTCCAGTTTTTGCAGGACTGGATTGATAAACGAGCGGATTCTGAACGTGATGCTCTCAACGTGATTCAACGACGGGCCAAAGCTGGCGCTGCCAAGCAGGCAGATGTCACCAAAATGCAGCTCAAGCTGTCTCGCTCTAAGGCGCTGGCAACGCAGCTCAAGGGTCAAGCCAGTCTTGCCAGAGCCAACCTGGCTGTAATGTGGTCCGCCAGCCCATCATTTACTCGGGCTAGCGGTAATCTGCTCAGTTTGCCTACAGTTCCAGACAGCGCCGGAATAACCGAAGCACTGATCAAGTCACCAGCATTCATGCGTCAGCAGGTATTGCAGCGACTAGCTGATGCGCAAGTTCAGCTCGCCCGAGCTAACAGCAAGGTCAATCTCGACGTGGGTGTTGGTCTGCGCCGCTTTGAAGCAACTAACGACCAGGCACTGGTATTCAATATCTCGATGCCAATTCCTATCAGTAATCCGAACCGGGGGCGTCTTGCCGCTGCTCAAGCGGAACAAGCTTTATCCATAGAACAGAGCGAGCTGGTACGCACACAACTTCGACTATCTTTGGTGGCCATTCAGCAAACACTGATGAATCACTCCCAGTACGCCCAACTTATTACCGAGGAGCTACTCCCTTTGGCACAACAACTGCTCGCTGATACCGAAGCGGGATACAGCAAAGGGCGTTACAGCGTACTGCAATGGGCTGACGCCCAAGCAGAATTGTTTGCCCTGGAGCGTGAGCTAATAGAAACCCACACATTGGTGTACCTGCAATTACTGGAACTGGAGCGCATTACTGGTCAACCCATGCGCCCCTCGAAGCTCTCTACCTCGACATCATCAACCTCGAAACTATCAACCTCGAGATTATCCATCTCAAAATCATCAAGTAACTCTCAACCCGCGACTCAACAAAAAGGGGAAATCTCATGAGAAACCAATTTTTATCCCTCAGTGTAGTCATTGCCTTATGGGGTAGTGTCAGCCTCTACAGCTACGCTGCCAACGATCATGGTGAGAGCGATGGCCACAGTAGCGAGCAAACCGAAGAGGCCAAAGGGTCCCACGGCGGCAAGCTGCTCAGTGATGGCGATTTTTCTCTGGAGCTGAAAATTTTTGAAACTGGTGTGCCGCCGGAAATGAGGCTATACGCCTACGATAACGGCAAACCGATTGCCCCCGGTAACTGGCAGGCCAACGTCACCCTTGATCGCTTGGGTGGTGACAAGGATCAAATTAAATTTAGCTCTGAACTGGATTATCAGGTAGGAAGTCAGGTGATTCAGGAGCCCCACTCCTATGATGTGACAATTCAAGCCAGCTATGAAAATCAGCGCTACGAATGGCAATTTGAAAGCCATGAGGGTCGCACGACGATCAGTGATCGTCAGCTCGAACTTGCCGGTGTTGAAACCGATACCGCAAGCGAAGCGACCCTGACCATCAAAGACACACTTTTTGGCGTGATTGCTGCTGCAGCTGACAGCGTCTATCGCATCAATGCCCCTTACCCCGGCCTAGTGGAAACTGTGCATGTACTGGTGGGAGAACAGGTGAAAAAAGGCCAGCGCCTACTCACCCTGACCAACACTGACACATTGCAACGCTACAGTGTGAAAAGCCCTACCAGTGGTGAAGTCACCGAACGCTTCGTTAACCAGGGCGACCGCGCCGATGGCCGCGTATTACTGGAAGTTGTCGACCTATCCACTGTCTGGGTGGAAATGTCAGCATTTCCAGAAAGCATTGAGAAACTCGCTGTCGGCCAGCCAGTCACTGTACGCGACCTGCACCAGCACGAAGCCGCCACGGGCACCATTACCTATGTGGCACCGCACATGACCGGCGGTCATATCGCCCGCACCCGTGCCGTGATTGATAACCCTGATGGTCACTGGCGCCCCGGTATGCATATCAACGCTGATATTCAAATAGCCAGCCGGCAGGTGCCCCTCGCTATTAAAGCCTCCGCCCTGCAAAGCTTTCGTGAGATGCCAGTGGTCTTCGCCAAATATGGTAATGAGTTTGAAGTGCGCATGGTCGAACTGGGTGAAAATAATGGCGACACGATCGAAGTGTTAGGCGGCTTAAAGCCCGGCACCGAATACGTCACCGGCAACAGCTTTTTAATTAAAGCCGACATTCTCAAAGATGGCGCCAGCCACGACCACTAGGAGGCCGTATGATTGATGTATTAATCGCCTTCGCTTTGAGAAGGCGCTGGCTAGTACTGGGTATCACTTTACTGATCACCGGTTACGGCCTGTATAACCTAACCCGGCTCAACGTCGATGCCGTGCCAGACATCACCAATGTTCAGGTGCAGATCAACAGCGAAGCCCCGGGTTTTTCGCCGCTGGAAACCGAACAACGGATTACCTATATCGTTGAAAATGCGATGTCAGGTTTGCCGCGGCTTGATTACACCCGTTCGCTTTCGCGCTACGGTCTGTCCCAGGTCACAGTGATCTTTGAAGAAGGCACTGATATCTACTGGGCACGCCAGCAAATCAGTGAGCGACTGCAAACCATTCGCAGCGAACTACCACAGGAGGTTGAACCAACTCTCGGCCCCATTGCCAGTGGGCTCGGTGAAATCTTCACCTACGTCGTGCAATCTGAAGATGGCGCAATCAAGGGCGACGGCACACCGTATACCCCGGAAGATTTACGTACGATCCAAGACTGGATTATTCGCCCACAGCTGGTCAAAGTTCCAGGTATTACCGAGATCAACAGCATCGGTGGTTTTGAACGGGAATATCAGGTGGCTCCCAATCCGGGCAAACTGCTTGCCTTTAAAATCACAATCGACGATGTCATCACTGCACTGAAGCGTAACAACCTGAATGCCGGTGCCGGTTACATAGAGCGCAACGGCGAACAGTGGTTAGTGCGCTCCCCCGGCCAACTGGATAATCTCGAAGAAATCGGCAATGTGGTTATAGCCAAACGTGACGATGCACCGGTACGCATTAAAGACGTGGCGACCGTATTCTACGGTAAAGAACTACGGACTGGCGCTGCGACCAAAGACGGCGATGAAGTGGTTCTGGGCACAGCCTTTATGCTACTGGATGAAAACAGTCGTATTGTATCGCAAGCCGTTGCAGATCAACTGGCGATGATTAACGACAGCTTACCCGATGGTGTCATCGCAACCGCGCTCTACAACCGCACCACACTGGTCGACAAAACCGTTGCCACCGTACAAAAGAATTTGCTCGAAGGGGCCGTGCTGGTAATCGCAGTACTGTTTGCTCTGCTGGGCAATATTCGCGCTGCTTTTATCGTTGCACTGGTCATTCCCCTTAGCATGCTATTTGCCATTAGCGGTATGGTCAGCAACCGAGTGTCGGGCAACCTGATGAGCCTGGGGGCTATCGACTTTGGGTTGATTGTCGATGGTGCCGTTATCGTAGTTGAAAATGCTTTACGCCGACTTGGGATGGCCCAACAGCGTCTCGGCCGCCTACTTTCCCTTGAGGAGCGCCTAAAGGAGGTCATGGTTAGCACCAAAGAGGTATTCCGTCCGGCAGTATTCGGCGTATTTATCATTATGCTGGTGTATTTGCCGATCTTCGCGCTGAGTGGCGTAGAGGGGAAAATGTTCCACCCCATGGCGTTTACTGTGGTTGCAGCGCTTCTCGGTGCGCTAATTTTCTCCGTAACATTTGTGCCAGCAAGTATTGCCATTTTTGTTCGTGGCAAGGTACATGAAGAAGAAAACCGGGTGATGAAAAAAGCACGTGAGTTGTACACACCGCTGCTGAACTTGTCACTGAACAAGCCCGTCACTCTAGTCAGCATTGCCACCGTGTTGGTCATTGCCAGTGGCTTACAGGCCAGCCGTTTGGGTACAGAGTTTTTGCCACAACTTGATGAGCACGACATGGCCCTGCATGCCCTGCGTATTCCCGGCACCAGCCTGGAGCAATCAGTTGCGATGCAACAACAACTGGAACAGGTCATCAGCGAATTTGGTGAGGTGCAGCACGTGTTTGCCAAAATCGGGACGCCCGAAGTGGCAACAGATCCAATGCCCCCCAACGTGGCCGACACCTTTTTGATTTTGAAACCGAAAAATCAATGGCCCAACCCCGATAAAAGCAAAGCACAATTTGTCGCTGAGCTTAGAACCGCGGTCGAAGCCGTACCCGGTAACAAGTACGAATTTACCCAGCCCATTGAAATGCGCTTCAATGAGTTGATTGCGGGTGTGCGTACGGATGTTGCAATACGTATCTATGGTGATGATCTCGACACGCTGAAAGTTGCGGGTGAACAAACCAGTAAACTGCTGGCCACAGTACCCGGTGCCAGGGATGTAAGGGTTGAGCAGACAACGGGCCTGCCAATGCTTTCCGTGGAACCGCAGCGGGATCACCTCGCCCTGCTGGGGCTCACGGTTGCCGATTTGCAACAGGCCTTGCAAACTGCCATTGGTGGCACGCAAGCCGGCTTGATCTACGAAGGTGACCGTCGCTTTAAACTGGTGGTGCGCTTGGACGAAGGTCTACGCCAGAATCCAGATGTACTGGCCAGGCTACCGTTGCCCCTACCCGTTGAGGCAAGCCCAGACCTTGACTATGTACCACTGGGTGAAGTGGCCACCATCAAAGAACTGATTGGCCCCAACCAGATCAATCGCGAAAGCGGCAAGCGCAATGTCGTGGTCACCGCCAATGTTGAAGGCCGGGACCTCGGTTCTTTTATTGCAGAAACCCAGCAGCTAATGCGTGATCAGTTGGCGCTACCCAGTGGCTATTGGTTAGGTTACGGCGGCACCTTCGAACAGCTTCAGTCGGCCAGCCAGCGTCTGATGGTGGTGGTGCCACTCACACTATTGCTGATATTCGGTTTGCTCTACAGCGCCTTCAGCTCCGTGCGTTATGCGTTGATTGTATTCAGCGGCGTACCTCTGGCATTAACCGGCGGCATATTAGCCCTGACACTCAGGGGCATGCCGCTCTCCATATCCGCAGGGGTTGGCTTTATCGCCCTCTCCGGGGTTGCCGTGTTAAACGGCGTGGTACTGATGTCGTTTATCCGTGAACTGCGTGAACAAGGTATGCCGTTATTAGACGCCATTCACGAAGGGGCCAGTCAGCGGTTGCGGCCTGTACTGATGACCGCACTGGTTGCCAGTCTGGGCTTTATACCTATGGCCTTTAACCTGGGCACTGGTGCAGAGGTACAACGACCACTGGCAACGGTGGTGATCGGCGGAATAGTGTCATCAACATTGCTAACTTTAGTGGTGCTACCAGCACTTTATCAACTGACACATCGATTTGACCGACAACATCAGGAGAATTAATCGATAGGAATAAACCATATAAAAAAACCACCCAATGGGTGGTTTTTTTGCTTACGGGCCGGTATGTTTTTGATGAAATATAAAACACCCTCCCATAAAATTATGAGCCTATGGCGATAAATCTATTATTAGCTCAAAGTAACTGAGACGGGCCAAACATACCCGTCAATGCGGTAGGGAGTGACTGGTCATCCCAAGATTACAGAAGGGGTGACGGTCTCCAGTGAAGGCTACTATTCATCATCAGACTTCATCTTATTTAAGGTAAGACCTCAATACAGTAACTACATCTTCTAGGTCGTCTTTACGTTGTGCTGATGAAATATCATCGGCACCTAGGTGTGCCCGGATATGGCCCTCCATAACCTCGGTCATCAGGCCATTAACTGCTCCGCGAATTGCGGCAATTTGTTGGAGAATTGCTGAGCAGCCCTTATCTTGTTCTAAAGCTTTTTCTATCGCTTCGGCTTGTCCCTTAATGCGTCGCACACGGGTTAAGAGTTTGTTTTTGTCTTTTATTGTATGTGCCATATCTTGCCCATTGTTTTTGAAAAAACTATACTGGGGTATAGTATATTAAATGTGACCAACGGATACCAGATTATGCCATCCCCGACCTCCGCAGATAACTGGCGGCACTCACACGTCTTCGATGATGGTAACCCTCTAGCGGAAAGAAATACCCGATGGGCCGTCTTGCTTACCGCCATCACGATGGTAGTCGAGATTACGGGCGGATGGATGTATAACTCCATGGCATTGCTGGCTGACGGTTGGCATATGAGTTCACATACATTGGCGCTTGGTCTTTCTGTATTGGCGTATGGTACGGCTAGACGCCTAGCTCACAATGATCGATTTGCTTTTGGTACCTGGAAAATAGAAATATTAGGCGGTTACACCAGCGCTATATTCCTAGTAGGCGTAGCGGGCCTGATGCTCTACCAATCTGTTGAAAGGTTACTATCACCAACCCCTATTCATTATGATCAGGCAATCTCTATCGCTGTCATGGGGCTATTGGTTAATCTTGCCTGCGCATGGCTTCTCAAAGGTGGCCATGCGCATCACCACAAACAACATGACCATGGTGGTCACCATCACCATGATTTGAATCTACGCTCCGCTTACTTACATGTGGTTACCGATGCTGCAACGTCCATGTTAGCCATAGTGGCACTGTTTGGTGGCAAAGTTTGGGGAGCAAGTTGGCTTGATCCGGTTATGGGTATTGTTGGTGCCGGATTGGTATCTGCTTGGGCCTATGGCCTATTGCGGGATACGGGGCGCGTATTACTTGATGCCGAGATGGATGTTCCTGTGGTGGCTGGGATTCATGAGGTTATTAAAACCAGCTCTGTTAATGCGGAGATAACGGATCTGCATGTATGGCGTGTAGGCAAGGGTAAGTACGCTTGTATTTTGTCTCTGGTGGTTGAAGAGGAAGCCTCGCCTGACGATTTCAGGCGACAGTTAAGTGTGCATGAAGAGCTTGTGCATATAACCGTCGAGGTGAACAGGTCTTGGAAATAGACGTCAAAAAAGATGTGGTGAGTGAGCCTTCTTGCGAGTTATATATCCACTATTTGAAGGCAGCTCAAGTAGGATCAGATACAACTGTTTGTGGCGTAGCTTCCATGTAATAAACACTACAGTTTTCAATGCAGGTGTAGGGGAGTGTTAGATTAGAAACAACGTACAAGAATGTATGACCAAAATGTACTAGCCCCCATTTCTGGTTCCCCGTGCATCTGGTAATGTGTTGAAAAATAAAAAATATTTCAGCGAATTGGTGGAGGCGGCGGGAAACGTTTACACCTACATTACCAGTAATTGTAAACTCTTAACTCTTTGTTTTTAAGCGATTAATTTAAAAAACGGGTTTGGATGTTGGTCATACATTGTACGAGCAGAATGTACTAGAAATGTATGGGTTGGTTTGTTGGTAGCGTACTACTCAGTTATGGCTGAAATGGCCATGAGTTTCAAACTAAGTTTCATTGGCTTGTTGACGACTTAGGTATACAGCATGCTTATGTTAAGCTGGCGCCCCCTCGGTTGATCGAGAAAGTAGAGCGATCTCACTTATCCGACCAACGTGAGTTCTATAAATGCCTTGAGTATATTGAGGGCAGTGAATGAATAAGTTCTAAATTCGCTGGTTAGTCAGCACTCTCCTTTGTTGCCCATCTACTTTTGATTTCAGGTTTAAATTGATTGTGAAATAGCTTTTCATTTGTTGGCAAACCACTGTTCAAGATATTCTATACATTGGACAAGTTTTGACGGCACAAAATGTCGGGCAGGGTATAGGGCGTAAAGCGTGAGATTGGGCTTCCTCGAATTTGCCAAAACTTCAACAACCTCTCCCTTTTCTAGCGCATCACGGCAAACAAAGTCTGGAATAAAACCGATACCTTGACCCCGCTTAATTGCCTCCATCATAAATATCGTATTGTTAACCCGCAGTGTGCCTTGAACGGCTACACCATCCTCAATGGGCCAAATATTTTTCCCTTGGAAATAACTGTATACAAAACAATTGTGCCCTTTTAGATCTTGCGGCAAGTTAATAGCTGGGTGGTCATTCAAATATTCTGGTCCCACACACACGCGGTACTTGAAACGAGTCAGGGGGCGGCCGACATAACTCGAATCGATGGGGCGACTGGATGCTCGAAAGCCTAAATCAAAACCCTGTTCCACCAAGTCAACACTTTCATCCCCCAAGTGAATATCTAGCTCAATGTCTGGATAAGCCCGCATAAAATCGGCAAACAATGTCGATAAGTCGGTGATACCAAGCGCCATCGGTGCATTGATCTTTAATTTACCACGGGGGTGCTGTTGAAGATCCTGCACAAAATTATCTGCATCATCCAACTTTTCCAATATCTCCCGTGCTCGTTGCAAATAACCCTCACCTACATGGGTCAGCTGGACATTACGCGTTGAACGGTGCAGTAAGCGAGCACCTAAGGCTTCTTCAAGACGGCTAATCTCTTTGCTGATCATGGACTTGGAGGCATTGGTTTGCTCCGCTACACGAGTAAAGCTCCCCAAATCAGCTAGCCGCACAAATAGTTGGATCGCTCTAAGTTTATCCACGCTGGCTATCCATAAACAGTTTTCATCCAAGACTGGTAAGTAAACATAAATTTATATTGTTCTCAAATTGGAAACAGTTGATTTTAATTATAGGTATATATGAAGATAAATAAAAATTCTAACCTTTGCCTTGTCGTTGTTAGGAGTCTTTCAGACGGCAAGCACTTAACACAACAATTAATTTAATTGGGATAACATCATGTACACACTATATTACATTCCCGGCGCCTGTTCCCTGGCTACTCAAGTGGTTATTCACGAACTAGATCAAGTGGTTGAAATTATCGACAAGCAAAACGTAGATAACTTTAGCGACATTAATCCTGTCGGAACGGTTCCGGTTCTCGTTGATAACAACAGCACGCGCCGAGAAGGAGCCGCTGTTATGTTATACCTGCTCGATAAACACCAGAATACCATGCTGCCTGCCACTGGAACGGCTCGTGAACAAGCGATCCAAGACATCATGTTTGCCAATGCCACAATGCAACCTGCGTATGGTCATTTGTTTTTTACTACCCAGAACATTACCGATGAGAAAACTAAACAATCAGCCTTTGAGGTAGCGGCTCAAGCTATTAGTCGTTTATGGCAGATCGTAGAGCAACAACTAGCAAACCAGAATTTTCTTGGCGGTGACCAGCCTTCAGCTGCGGATATTATGCTGGCAGTGTATTCACGCTGGGGAGCAAGCTTTCCAATTGATATCCCTTTAGGGCTTAAGACTCAGAAAATGGTGGATGCCGTAGTGTTAATGCCCAGCTTTCAGCGTGCGCTTTCTGCAGAAAATACTCAATCAGCAGCCTAGTGAATCTGCCAAAAATCTATTTCAACCATTGCTCGAGACGAGCAATGGTTAGAGGCGAATCTTTATGGAAGATATAACATCTACCGGCGACTTTGGCGCAAATGAATTCAAGTTAGTGATGACGCTAGTATCCGATTACTGTGATGGTTTGCATTACGGAGATGTGCCGAAGCTGAGGGCGATTTTCCACCCTGATGCGTTTCTGAAAGCGCCTGGTTTACGACGCAGTCTTGAGCAGTGGCTTGACGCTGTTGCCATTCGGCCAGTACCCGACCAGCAAGGGAGGTCTTATAACTTCAAACTGCTATCCATTGAAATCATAAAAGATCAAGCCATGGTGAAACTGGAATGCCCATTATTTGATCACTGCTACCTCGATTTCTTGGGCCTTTTGAAAGAAAACGGACGTTGGTTAATCCACAACAAAATGTACACTGATTTACAGGAAGATCATTCATGAAAACACTCAAGATAGAAATGGCCCACGACGTGGTCTGTTCTTGGTGTCCAATTGGATATGCCAACTTGCAGCAGGCACTTCGCAATCTGGATATAGAGGCCGATATATATTTTTTGCCCTCAGAACTTAACCCTGACATGGGACCAATGGGTGAAGGTATTGAAGAACACTTTGAACGTCGCTATCAGTGGAGTCCATCAAGGCAAAAAAACTATCGCAAAAATTTATTAGCGGTGGCTGAGCAAGCAGGTGTTTGTATCGATGTCTCCAGGCGCACCCATTACTACAACAGTAACAAGGCACACCGGTTGATACATTGGAGCGAAGCCTATAAGAGACAACAGGCCATGAATGAGCTGCTGATTGATGCGTATTTCAAACGTGGCTTGGATATTAGCAATACTCAAGTACTGCTAGGTATTGCTGAACAATTGGGTCTGGATCGATCGCTGGCAGAACAGGCATTGGTGTCGAATGAAATAAACCAACAACTGCTGCTTAAAAAGAAGCGTGTTCAGCAATTTGAGATATCTAGTCTGCCTGCGTTTATTTTTAATGAACGCACGTTGGTCACCGGGTCTAATTCGGTTGAATATTTTGAACAGGCCATACTAAGTTTGACTAAAAATAATCAGCCTAGCTTGACGATTTTAAGCTAAGCCCCCTAATAATCAGGAGAAGAAAAACTATGCCATACGTTAATATTAAAGTAACCGATGAAAACGTCACTAATGAGCAGAAACAAGCACTTATCAAAGGTGCCACGCAATTATTAGTTGATGTGCTCAATAAAAATCCGGCAACCACCTTTGTTGTCATTGATGAGGTGAATACCGACAACTGGGGTATCGGCTTCGATCAGGTAACGATGCTTCGTCAATTAGCCGACACGTCAGAGGTAACCGGTATATACAGTTCCAGCAGGAAAACCTAGCTGTATATATCGGAATGTTGGTCCTATTAAAAATTGTAATATACGGGATTTGGACAGCACCATTTTAACGCGCCTTCGCGCAGCCCTGTTTCGCTACCCTGAACAGGTCTTTAGATTTATATGGGAATATAAAAATTAATAACACTATTTTTTACTCATCACTTATGTTGATTGCAGGCCTAGGTATTCCTTTGATGGCTGCGTTAAATGGCGGTTTAGGAAACAAGCTTCAAAGCCCTGCACTTGCCGCTACTATATTATTTATAGTCGGACTAGCAATCTGCATCACCTATCTTTTAGTGGTCGAGGGTGTGCCAACTGAATTATATAAATCCAATATTCCGTGGTACTTCTACTTTGGGGGTATTTTTGTCATGTTTTATATTTTAAGTATTACTTGGGCAACTTATAGCTATGAGCGTTATCGACCATTACGGGCTTGTAGGCGCGATACAGAATTCCCTAAGTCCTCAACGGGTCATTGGGCTGATCTTAATGGCAACTGGGGTATTTATGGTTGTTGGCCGCTCAGCAAGCACGTAAACCTAAAAAAAGGGTACTGACAAGTTAACTTATTTTCTTGGAGAAGTGGTGTTTTACTGCGTTTTATACTGATGATTCGCTACAAAAGAGTTAAAGGGGTCGTAACGATTATTTTTTGATCAATGGTTGTGTCGCTTTGGTCGCGATGGCAAGCCCAAACCGGAGTTACTACGCCAAGCTGTAATCCGTAATAAAAACTACAGTTTTCAATACACCTTCAAAATTTGTCCTACACCTGTATTAAAAGTCGTATTACAACTGTGTCTTATATATCTACAGGGCTTATAAGTCATGTCGACAGGGCAATAGATTGGGTATGCAAGGGTAAGTACACAGAACCAAAGTATTGATAATCAGAACAACCGGTTAACTGTATACGGCGGTCAAAAGCTCTTCGCTTGTTTTTGTTCGCAAGAAAACGCTGAATCCTTTGCTTGGGGTAGGGGTGGGTGATATAAGTTTTTTCGGTATCCAGTGTTGATAGTACAAGATGTCATCACACGAAGGTGTGATATACAAGAAGCCTTTTTGTGTCATATTCCAATGGCCAAACTAATGGGCATTGAATCAAAAGGCTATTATTCCCGTTATAACTCTTTTATTTATAACGGGAAATATTTAGAAATGGTGCCCAGAAGAGGACTGTACACTATTCAAATATAACCTATTGATTCAATGACTTATTTTTTGAACAAAAACAATACTAATGGGTATTCTAATGGGTTGTAAAGGCACCATTTTATCCCATCAGCCAATTGCAGCTGGTAGATCATGGATTACCCGCATTTACATCGTTATCATTCACTCAATGAAATCTACGATATCCCCTGCCATGTAGTGCAAGGGGCACCAGTGCTGGCCGAGTGGTTAAAAGGGCAGGAAAAAGTATTTCTGGTGGTATTGGATCAGGACATCAATACCACGACGCCTACAGGGAAGTTGATGTTTACCATGATCGGGGCCTTTGCTGAGTTTGAACGTGATTTGATCAATGAACGGTGCAAGGAAGGTATAGCCAAGGCCAAAGAGCGTGGTGTTAGGTTTGGCCGGCGACGCAAATTGTCTGATAAACAATTGGTAGAAATGAAGGCTGAGTTTGAAGAAGGAGTTATTGGCAAGACCGAACTGGCGAAAAAGTACGGGATTTAAAGGCCTAGTTTGTACAGACTGGTTGTCAAGGCAGATTAGCTACTCAGCCGTCTAGTTTGGGACAGGTCATAATCAAGTTCGCTGACTAT
>CAJXWQ010000025.1 GCA_913062605.1 uncultured Cellvibrionales bacterium | reverse complement strand
ATCTCCCAAGCCGGTTCGAACCAGCGCATGGGTCGCTGTGGGCGAATCAGTGAGGGGGTCTGTTTTCGCCTTTATGGTGAGGAGGATTTTTGTAACCGTTCTGAATTTACTGACCCGGAAATTATTCGAACTAATTTGGCGTCGGTTATTTTAAAAATGCTTCATCTGCGCATAGGTGATATTCGAGACTTCCCCTTTGTGGAAGCGCCAGATCATCGACTGATCAATGATGGCTTCAACCTGTTGAAGGAATTACAGGCGGTGAATAGTCGTGGTGAGTTAACAGCGGTTGGGCGGCAACTGTGTCGTCTCCCCGTTGACCCCAGAATGGGGCGAATGCTCATGACGTCAGCGAAGGAGGGGGCCCTCAAAGAAGTATTGGTGATAGTCTCTGCACTGAGTGTGCAAGACCCCCGCGAGCGTCCCGCAGACAAACAACAAGCTGCTGATGAAAAGCATCGCCAATGGCTGGATAAAGAGTCCGATTTTGTCACGTTACTGAATGTGTGGCAGCACTTTGAAGAGCAGCGTCAGGAGTTAAGTCGAAGTCAGTTTGATAAATACTGTCGTCGACAATTTGTTTCTCCGCTTCGTATGCGGGAGTGGCGCGATTTACATCACCAGTTACATAGTGCCTGTCGGGAGTTGACGTTAAAAGAAAATCATCAGCCAGCGAGCTACCCGGCCATTCACCGCTCATTATTGAGTGGTCTTCTTGGGCAAATTGGTTTTCGGCATGAAAACAAAGAATATCTGGGCACACGAAATCGTAAATTTTATGTTTTCCCTGGTTCAGGGTTACAGAAGAAGCCGCCTAAGTGGCTGATGGCTGCAGAGATGCTGGAAACCTCCAGGCTTTTCAGTCACCACAATGCTGCGATAGATCCAGAATGGCTCTCGACATTGGCCGGACACCTGGTAAAAAAGAGTTACAGCGAACCCCACTATAGTGCCCGTAATGGTCAGGTGATGGTCTTCGAAAAGCAGACGCTCTATGGTCTGCCCATTGTTGAAAAGCGCCCATGTTCCTACGGTAAGATTAACCCGACTCTATGTAGAGAGCTTTTTATTCGAGCGGCACTGGTAGAGGGAGAATACCGTGGTAAAGGCCGGTTTTTTAAGCACAATCAGCAACTTCAGGATAGCTTGCAAGACATCGAGTCCAAGACTCGGCGCCGGGATGTTTTGGTTGATGACCAAACCTTATATGATTTTTATGATGAATTGATCCCGGCGGATATTATTAATCTTGCGGGATTCGAGCATTGGCGCAAGGAGGCAGAAAAAAGTCAGCCAACGCTTCTTAATATGGATATTGAGCTGCTGGCACAGCGTCAACTGACGGATAATACAGAATCACAATTCCCTGATCACATCGAGTGGCAAGGGACACGTTATCCCCTTAGCTATCACTTCGAGCCGGGGCATCCGGAAGATGGGGTAAGTATTACGGTGCCCGTCAGTATATTGCACCAAGTACCACTTCACCGTTTTGATTGGTTGATCCCCGGTATGTTGAGAGACAAGTGTATTGCTCTAGTGAAGGGTTTACCAAAATCGCTTCGCCGCCATTTTGTACCCGTGCCAACCTTTGTGGATAAAGCTTTAACCTCATTAATACCAGCGGACACCCCGCTGACCGAAGCTCTGGGATTACAGCTGAAGCGACATGCCAGTGTGGAAGTTTCACCAGAAAGCTGGCAGCAAGTGCAACTGGACAATATATATCGGCTGAACATAAAACTGGTTGATGAGAATAATCAGGTTCTCACCATGAGTAGAGACCTCAATGAGTTAAAGGCTCAATACCGAGGCCAGGTTACTCAGACTTTGGGGCAGCCCATCGCCAATACTATCGAGCGGGACAATGTGGCGCAGTGGGACTTCGATAAGTTGCCAGAAATTTTTTCCATAGAACAACAGGGTTTAACTATTCGAACATACCCGGCATTGGTGGTTGAGAAAAATCAGGTCAATCTAAAGTTGCTGGATGACCCCACAGCCGCAGAAAATAATACGCTGGAAGGTCTGGTGAAGTTGTATCAATTGGTTTGCCCGGAGCCAGCCCGATACATTCGTAAGCAACTATTAAAGGGGCTGGATTTACAACTTAAGTCCGCAGGGTTGCCCGGTAAAGAAACTCTTCTCCACTCAATAGTTGATGCGGCCTATTTTTTAGCGCTATTAGACGGTAAGCCTATTCCTCGAACACAGCATGAATTCGAATCATATCTCGCAGATGGTAAGGGTGGGGTTGTGGGTTTTTCGAATGAGCTGGAAGCTTTGTTAGTTTCCTGGTTGCCGTTGTTGTCTGAGGTTCGCAAGGCAATAAAAAAGCAGGGGTTAACGGCACTTCATGCTGTGGGAGATATCAATCATCAGTTGGCCACGCTGTTTGCTGATGAGTTTATGTACCATGTACCGCTGTCTTGGTTAAAGCAATATCAGCGTTATCTGAAAGCGTTATTGGCGCGATTGGAAAAGCTTCCAGCACAACTCCAGAAAGATAGAGAGTCGGTGCTTATTTTGGAGAAACTGGAACAGCGATTAATGAATTTTGATGCTCAGTGGGAGCATTTATCTTCAGAAGTGAGAAGTGAGGTTTGGCAGCATCGGTTTATGTTGCAAGAATATAGGGTATCGTTGTTTGCTCAGCAGCTGAAAACGGTTTTCCCTGTATCGGATAAACGTATTGATGCTCACTGGAAGGAACTGAAACCAATATTATCAGCCTAACAAGTGATCTTTTATTTTAATAAATCTGGTGGTTTTTTAGTCACTATTTAAAATTATTAACTAGGCTGAAACTAAATTTGGAACGCTCGGTCATAGTAGTCAGCTTCGTCAGGACGGGCGATTCAACAATATTAAACACAAATTTTTTTATGGAGATTAATTATGTCAAAACATAACCTGAAACCATTGGCCGCTGCTGTTGGTGCGGCGTTTATGGCATCTGTTGTAATTTCGCCTATGGCTTCCGCCGCCGAAAATCCTTTTCAGGCCAATGAGCTGAGTTCAGGTTACAACCTGGCAGATTCACACGGCGAAGGAAAATGCGGTGGGGATATGGGTAAATCTGGAAAAGAAGGAAAATGTGGTGAAGGGATGGACAAATCCGCAAAAGAAGGGAAATGCGGTGAAGGAAAGTGCGGCGCTAAAGGTAAGGCTATGAAGGAAGGCCAGTGTGGTGAAGGCATGGATAAGGCCGCAAAAGAGGGTAAGTGTGGTGAAGGAAAATGCGGAGCTAAAGGCAAGGCCATGAAGGAAGGTCAGTGTGGTGAAGGTATGGACAAGGCCGCAAAAGAAGGTAAGTGTGGTGAAGGCATGGGCAAGTCTTCCATGGAAGGTAAATGTGGTGGTAAAGAATAGAGACCACTATTGAGGTTTTATCTATGACTAACAGCCAATTCCCAGTGCTAGGCGCGGGAGTCGGGTTGAGGCGGGCCCTGATGGGCCCGCTGTCTTCTGTGTCCACCGAGCAGGTGGATTTTATGGAAGTGGCCCCAGAAAATTGGATTAATGTCGGTGGGCGCTTCGGAAGGCAGTTTCGAGAATACACTGAGCGCTTCCCGTTTATCTGTCATGGTCTATCTCTGTCGATTGGTTCTCCGGCCCCTTTGGATTTTGAGTTATTAGGGCAGATTAAACAATTTATTCAAGTGCATCAGATTCGTTGTTACTCAGAACATTTGAGTTATTGCAGTGACACAGCTCATCTCTATGATTTGATGCCAATCCCTTTTACTGAAGAAGCTGTTCGTTACACGGCTGATCGTATTCGGCAGGTTCAGGATTTTCTCGGACAGCGAATTGCGATGGAGAACGTGTCCTATTACGGTGCTCCTCAGCAGGAAATGGCTGAAATTGATTTTATCAATGCAGTAGTAGAGCAGGCTGACTGTAATTTTTTGTTAGATGTAAATAATATTTATGTGAACAGTATCAATCATCGTTACGATGCTGAGCAGTTCCTCCGAGGTTTGCCGGGTGATCGCGTAGTGTACGTGCATATGGCGGGTCATTATCAGGAAGCAGAAGATTTGCTGGTAGATACCCACGGTGCGGATGTCATTGACCCTGTTTGGACGCTACTGAGTAAAGCGTATGAATTATTTGGGGTAATGCCAACGTTACTGGAGAGAGATTTCAACTTCCCACCAGTCAATGAATTATTGGCTGAAGTTGCACAAATTAAGGTATTGCAGGCCGACTATGCACAGGCAAGTCCTACAATAGAAGACCAGTCTGAAGCGGGCAGAATTCAATATGTCAACTAACAGCTTTCAACAGACCCAATATGATTTTGCTGCCCATCTTCGCGATCCATTAGTCAACCCGGCACCAGCCGATATAGACGATCGGCGGATGAAAATCTATCGAGACCTTATCTACAATAATATCGAGTCTTTTCTGAGCAGCGGCTTTCCTATTCTTCACAGTATTCTTGAAGATGGGTATTGGCACGACATGGTCAGGGATTTTGTTTGCCATCATCAGAGTCATACGCCGTACTTTCTCGGAATTAGCCAAGAGTTTTTGCGGTATCTGCAGGAGGAGCGTGAAGCTAATCCTAAAGACCCTTCTTTTATGCTCGAATTGGCTCATTATGAATGGGTTGAGTTGGCGTTGGATGTTTCAACAGCAGAGATCCCCGAGGCGACGGCAGAAGCGGGGGATGTATTATCCTCTGTGCTTGCCATATCGCCGCTGGCATGGCGTTTATCTTACGAGTATCCCGTACATAGAATCGGTCCTGAATACATGCCTGATAAGCAGCCTGAGGCGCCGACCTTTCTTGTGGTTTATCGCAATCGCGATAATGAGGTGAAATTTCTTGAAATCAATAAGGTGACCGCACGCTTGTTACAGCTTGTTGACGAGCAACATACAAGGGGTAGAGCGGTATTACTGACGATGGCGGAAGAACTGCAAGCAGATGATTCTGATTCAGTCATTAACTACGGTGAGGGTATCCTGGCCAAGCTGTATTCACTCGGTATTTTGATTTAACTCTGGTGTCTGTCATACCCAACAAAAAAGCGGCCCGTATGAGCCGCTTCTTCTAAACTACGTTTTAGTTATTAAGCTACATAGGGTTCCCCCTGATGCTTAACTTGGGAATTTACTTGAACTTGGTTTTGATATCGATCTGTAGACGATCAAAATCCAATTCTTCTGCATGAGTAAAGTCACCGTATTCATTGTCAAAGTAAGTGGCCGATAGAGAGGTATTCTTACTGAAGGCATAAGCAATGTTCAACTTGTGGCCTTTAACATCGGTACCACCGCCACCGAAGTCTGAATCAGCGAACGCTGCAAATACTGCATCAGCTTCCAGATCTTCGTAGGTGTAACCAAATTGCCAATCACCTTTGTTCTTCGCACTGCCCAACTTCATACCCAGAGCGAAACCAGTATCTTCATCAGCATCGCTGTTCTTCACGTAGTCAGCAAAGAAAGTGGTTTTGATGCCAGCAAGTTTAGTGTTCAGCTCTGCAAACAGTTCAACAGTTTCGTAGTCAAATTCGTAAGCATCTCCAACTACAGAGTTACCAAAGTGGTTGGTATCACCCGACTCGAAATCAAAGATAGGTTCACTGCCCTCGACGGGAATGTAGAAGTAGCTGGCACCAACTTTGATTGCTGCGTTATCGGAAATGTTTGTCTTATAGCCGAGCTGTAGCCCCATCATTTCTTCGATATCTTTATCGCCACCTTTGTTGTCACTTTCCAGGAAGTGATAGCCAGCAACAGCCCAGACAGTACCATTATCGTAGGATACATGGGCACCTTCAGGGCGGTAGTCACCATCCCAGATTAGGCCATTTTTGCCTACTTTGTAGTATGGGTTTTTAGTTTTACCGGCAACCAGGTGCAGACTTTCAGCAAATTTCCAGTCGATATAGGCCATATCAAGGTTAATACCTTTGGAGGAACCACCTCCACCGAGAGTTTGGTTGGAAGATACTGGGTCGTCACTACCACTTGCCAAAGCAACACCCGCTTTTACATCATCAGAAACTTTAGCCGTCATACCAATACGAGCACGGATACGGTTGCGACTACGATCTTCATCAGTACGATCGTTGTCAATAGCTTCATAGCGGTAGCGGAAGTCACCGTGCCATTGGATTTTTTCTGCCCATGCAGCGGACTTGGCGGCAACAGCGGTGGCTGTGGTCTCGGTTTTTTCTTCTATTTGGTTCAGGCGCTCTGTTAAAGCAGCGATCTGACCTCTTAATTCATTCAGGGTAGCCTGGTCTGTGTCAGCAAACACGGCGGGGCTTATGGAAAGTGCAGCAACAGCTAAGTAAAGTGCAGTACGTTTCATTTTTGTGACTCCAATCCTTATTTATGGGGTTGTGAGTAAGTTATTAGTCTTATGGTGGTATAAGGCTCAATATGGGCCGTCCCAACTGAACCATGCGCGCATTGTCTGTTACCAACATGTCAGTTTTATGACGAAAATATTGCTCTGGAGATGGATTAGGGTGTGATTGAAGGCAATAAGTACTAAAAACGATAGCGGCGTATGATTTTCATGCCTATCTTGCGGTATACCTGAAAAAGAGGAACGTGTAGAATCACCGGAATTTGCTGTAACCATAAAAGCCATTAGAGCTATAACAATAGAAAACAAGGGGAGTTACCCAATGAAGTGGACAATGCTGCTGTTGGCGGGAATATTGCTGTCTAACCAAGTGTTAGCTGAAACAACGAGCATTCCTGAGGATCCGTGGGAAGGTTTTAACCGTAAAGTGTATATCTTCAACGATACACTGGATACCTATGCACTGAAGCCTGTGGCCAAAGGATACCGTGCGGTGACACCTGATCCAGTTGAAAACGGTATTGGTAGAATGTTCTCCAATCTGGGCGAAATTGTTAACGTGATGAACGACCTCCTTCAAGGTAAGTTTCGTCAGGCAGGGAATGATACGGGACGTTTCCTGGTGAACACTACGGTTGGATTGGTTGGGTTCTTTGATGTTGCAAAGAACCTTGGCATGCCGAAGAGTGATGGCGAAGATTTTGGTCAAACCTTGGGTGTGTGGGGGCTAAGCGATGGCCCTTATGTTGTATTCCCTCTGCTTGGACCAAGTACACTCCGTGATGGTCCCGCTAAAATTATTGACCACTTGGTTAACCCAATCAGTGAGATTGACCATGTTCCAACCCGTAACACCATTTATGGTGTGGATATCGTTTCTACTCGCGCTGAATTGCTGAAGGCTGAAGAACTGATTTCTGGTGACGAGTACAGTTTCATCCGTGATGCTTATCTACAGCGCCGTGAATATCTGCTCAATGACGGTAATGTAGAAGATGATTTTGGTGATTACGGCGACGAGTAGTAAAAAAATTATTCACAAGAACGACCAGGGATTGAGATAGAACGTAAACTGGACTTGGAGCAGGTCTTAAGCTGCTTGTATCTCAATCCTGGATAACCTATGGAAAAGAACGGCAAACTTTTTATTGTTGCTGACAGTATAGAAAATTGTCAGGTACTGGAAAACTATTTAATTGGTACTGACTGGCTAGTCACAAAGTTTGATGACCCAGACGAGGCTATCGATAAAATTGAGGTTGAACATCCACGTGTGGTCGTGGTTGATTTACCCTTGGAGTTTATGCAGGAAAAGTTTGGGTCCCTCCCCAGTAAAGATGTAGAAACGGCCTACGTGGCCATGTTGCCTGAAGTTGATCCGCGTGAAGTTGCCAAGTTTTTTCATAACAATGCGTCGGATGTTCTCATTAAGCCCTTTGCCGCTGAGCGATTCCGCCAGGCGATTGATCGGGCATCAAACCATAAAAGCCTTGTTGTTCAAAATCGTGAATACAGAGAGCAGCTGGAAAAAGCCAACCGTAATCTACAGGAAAGCCTACGTATCCTCGAGCAGGATCAAATGGCTGGACGACAAGTCCAGAACAGCTTGTTACCTGTAACCCCTATGGCCCATGGTGATTATGAAATTGCTCACCATATTGAACCTTCGCTCTATCTGAGTGGTGACTTTGTTGGTTACAACGTTATTTTCGATCGATACATGGTGTTTTATGCGGCGGATGTGTCTGGTCATGGTGCTTCCTCTGCATTCCTCACGGTTCTGTTGAAGTTTATTCTGAACCGTATTTTACGGCGGCATGTCACCCAAAATGATCAGAAGGCAATTGCCCGAGCCCCTGAGGGTTTTATTGAGCATATTAATAAGCAAATTCTTGCTTTGGGATTGGATAAACACCTCACCCTATTCTCGGCCTGTATTGATATGGAGCGAAATCTTCTCCGTTATTCTGTCGCTGCTCATATGCCTATGCCAGTTTTTGTCACTAATGGTGATGTTCGGATACTGCCAGGTAAAGGTAAACCGGTGGGTATTTTTAGTGATTGCTCTTGGGAAGTTCAGGAAATTGTACTGCCTGAAAAATTTGCTATGGTTATTGTGTCAGATGGCGTTCTTGAGGTGCTGCCGGGTGATACTTTGAAGGCAAAAGAACAGTTTATTTCAGACGCGATCGCCAAGTCTGATACCTCCATAGAATCTATCTGTGAGGGGTTGGGTATCAATCAGGTAGAGGATGCACCTGATGATATAACCGTATTGACACTACGTAGGGGGTATTGAGTGGAGGCCGGGAAAATTCTGGTGTCCCAGCATGACGGCACTTATGTTATCAAGCTGGTGGGTGATGTGCGGGTTACCTTATGCACAACACTCAATAACTACATTGAAACCATCTTTAAGGGCGGTAATGTCTCAGAGGTGATGGTGGATATGATTGATACTGAGGGTGTCGACAGCACGACGCTTGGCTTACTGGCCAAGTTGGCCATCCACTGCAACAACAATTTCAAGATCAATCCAACCGTATTTTGTCCTGATGAGAGTCTTTACCACACGCTCGACATCATGGGATTAGATGATGTCTTTGATATTATTCAGGAGCCGCCTGGCTTCATGGAAAACTTCGAGGAGCTATCAGCAGCCTCAGTTGATGAGAGTGAGGCCCGTGAGCGGGTACTCGAGGCCCATCGATTGTTGTCACGGCTGAATGACAGAAACAAGCAGGAGTTTGTCGACCTAATTCACACATTGGAGCAGGGCGACTAACTTATCCCCAGTGATTAGTGTTGACGCTTACTGGGGCTATATTTTTTAGCGGCGTGTTTGGCGCGAATAAAATCAGAGTGTGATACGTAAAGGAGGTCAGCAATTCGTCGAATCATTGCCTCTTCATGTTTGTCCAGATGGTCGTCTGCGTAGGCGACTCGCCACAGGTTTTCAACAAGGCCAACTTTTTCTTCTGTATTAAAGTGATCATTGACTAGCCGGGTAAATTGAAACAACGAGGTCGCCTCCTCAACTTCCTGATGAGCTAGTTCTATCAGTTGTTCAATTTCACCATCACTTAATTCAAACTGTTTCTGTAGTAATTGCTGGATAACATTCCTTTCAGCGTTTTCAACCTGGCGGTCGATAACCATTATTTCGACCATGAGTGAAGCGGCAGCTAATTGCTGCTGGTGTTCGCTGTTACCACTTTGGTTGACAATTTCTGCTGTGAAAAATTGTTTGATGCGGTCAATCAATGCGCGAGCTCCTCTAGCATCTTCTCCAGTTTGGTTTGGTCGGCCACAAAATTACGAATACCTTCAGCTAATTTTTCCGTCGCCATGGCATTTGAATTCATTTGATAGCGGAAAGCTGTCTCATCTTTGGTGTTGTTCTGGATAAGGCCGCCGGTATTACTGGGGCTGAGGCTGCGAGGTAAATCATCGTAGTCATTGCTGAGTTCTTCCAGCAGCTGTGGGCTAATGGTTAGCCTGTCACAACCCGCCAACGCTTCAATTTCACCTGTATTCCGGAAGCTGGCTCCCATCACGACAGTGTCGTAGTTTTGTTGTCGATAGAAATTATAAATAGTCTTAACAGAGACAACACCAGGATCTTCATGGGGCATATAGCTAGGTTGGCCGCCGTTTGCTTTATGCCAGTCTAGAATACGACCCACAAAAGGTGAGATGAGAAAAGCGCCTGCATCAGCTGCAGCTACGGCTTGCTCAAAACTAAACAACAGAGTGAGATTACATTGAATGCCATCTTTCTCAAGTTGCTCGGCAGCACGGATGCCTTCCCAAGTGGAGGCGATTTTCAACAAAATTCGACTGCTGTCTATACCAGCCTGTTGGTAACGTTCAATTAAGCGTTTGCCGCGTTCTACGGTACCACTCGTATCGAAAGAAAGCCGTGCATCAATTTCAGTCGATACCCTTCCAGGGACCACTTGAAGAATTTCTTGACCAATTCTGACTGCCAATCCATCCATACTGTCTGACAGCAAGTTAGCAGCACCCGTTTGTTTTGCCGCATCAATACTCTCGTGTAACAGGGACTGATACTGAGGCAGTTGAGCGGCTTTTAGTAACAGCGATGGATTAGTTGTTGCATCTATAGGCTGATACTGGCGTATGGCCTCAATGTCACCCGTATCGGCGACAACGACGGTCATCTCTCTTAGTTGATCTAATTTACTTGGTTTCATATCACGCAGTTCTTTATTTATCGGTTGTTCATACAGCTCAAGGCCTGGTGCAAAATGTTAGTGTCAGCATCAGGAAGGTGGGCATTTTCACTGATGTGTCGACGGAATTTTCGTGCACCAGGAACACCTAGGTACAACCCCAGAATATGTCGAGTCATATGACTTAATTTAACTCCTGACTCAAGTTCGCCTTGAAGAAAGTCTGAAAACTGTTCAAGTACTTGCAAACGAGTAGGTGGTGAGCGATCGCTATGGTATATCGTTCTGTCCACATCAGCCAGTAAGTAGGGGTTGTGGTAAGCCTCTCGTCCCATCATTACACCATCAACATGGTTCAGATGATCCACTGCTTCATCGAGTGTTTTTATCCCCCCGTTGATAATAATTTCAAGCTTGGGGAAGTCCTGCTTAAGCTGGTAAATTCGATCGTAATCGAGAGGAGGGACTTCCCGGTTTTGCTTGGGGCTCAACCCCTGCAGCCAAGCTTTACGAGCATGAACAATAAAGGTTTGGCAGCCTGCTGTAGCTACGGTACCAATAAAATCACAGAGAAACTGATAGCTGTCCTGTTCGTCAATGCCAATACGGTGTTTGATAGTAACGGGGATATTGCCAGCATCCTGCATGGCCCGAAAGCAATCTGCAACCAATGCGGCATCTTTCATTAACGTTGCTCCAAACTTTCCAGATTGCACTCGGTCACTTGGGCAGCCACAATTTAAGTTTATTTCATCGTATTGATAATCGCTGGCAAGGCGTGCACTTATTGAAAGTTCTTTGGGGTCACTGCCGCCCAGTTGAAGGGCGATAGGGTGCTCACTTTCATGGTAGTGAAGATGTCGATATTGATCACCATGAATTAATGCACCCGTGGTCACCATTTCCGTGTACAGCAGTGTTTCCTTGCTCAACAAACGATGAAAATACCGACAGAAACGATCGGTGTAATCCATCATGGGGGCAACTGAAAAACGACGGCTAATGGATGTTGAAGCCGCGGTGCTGTGAGTGGGCATAATAGTGTGGGGCTGCTTGTCGGTAGAACGCGCCATTATATCGGGAAATTATATAAAATTACTGCATTGGGTAAGTAAAGTTGACGTGCTAGCATAGGCTATTAGATGCCACAATAATTAGAAACAAGAAGAACCCATGAACAAGCCTGAAAAAGATGTAGAAACTCAGGGAACTGAAGGCTCAATCGCATCCCACGGATTAATGGAATGCCTGTTGCTGTTGGCCAGTCTAGAAGGCCGGCCTACGTCAGTAGCTGCAGTATCATCTGGTCTTCCGTTGGACGATGGGGAACTCACCCCTTCTTTATTTAACCGTGCAGCTAATCGAGCAGGGCTTGCATCGATTCTACTTAATAGAGAGCTTGATAAAATACCCCCCGAAGTTTTGCCGGTTATTCTGATTCTTAAAAATGGGGATGCTGTCGTACTATCTGAGCTTAATGCCGAAGTGGGGCTCGCCGTTCTAATTGACCCGGAAACCCATCAACCTGTGCAGGTTGATTTTCAACAATTACTAGAAAATTACAGTGGTCATGTCTTTTATTTAAGGCCGATGCAGCAGTTTGATTCTCGTACACCCAAAATATATCAGGATGGTCATGATCACTGGTTTTGGGGTGTGATGAAGAGTTCATGGAAAATTTACCGTGACGTACTGATAGCCTCTTTTCTGATTAACTTGTTTGTGTTGGCTCAACCTTTATTTGTTATGAATGTATATGACAGGGTAGTGCCTAATAATGCTGTCGAAACACTCTGGGCCTTGGCTATTGGTGTGGTGATTGTTTATTTATTCGATTTGGTGTTGAAATTGTTACGAGCCTATTTGGTAGAGCTTGCAGCCAAACGAACAGACGTCGTGTTATCCGCCCAGCTATTTGAGAAAGTTCTGAATTTAAAAATGTTGGTTCGACCAACGTCTACCGGTGCGTTTGCTTCACGACTCCACGATTTCGATATGCTTCGAAATTTTGTCACCTCGTCTACCATGCTCACATTAATTGATTTGCCCTTTGTCATCTTGTTTTTGGTGTTTATTTTTTACCTTGGAAGTTGGCTGGTGGTAGTTCCAATCGTGATATTCCCTTTGGGTCTCTACATTGCCTATAGAGCTCAACAAAAGCTGCGGCCAACCATTGAAAATGTGATGCGTGGTAGTGCCAAGAAAAATGCTACTTTGATTGAAAGCCTGGTAGGTATTGAAACTATTAAAACTATGGGTGCTGAAAGCCAAGTCCAGAGAATTTGGGAGCAGTCGGTTGGCTATGTTTCGCAATGGAGTCTTCAGTCCCGCATTACCTCTAACGGCGCATTGCAGACAGTGCAGTTCCTCCAGCAAATTGCCATGGTGGCCATCGTGGTGGTGGGTGTATACCTTATTGCTGATCAAAACCTGACATTAGGTGGGTTAATTGCCTGTGTGATTCTCAATGGTCGGGCGTTGGCGCCAATGGGGCAAGTGGCTAGTTTACTGGTGAGTTACGATCATGCAGAAGCTACACTGAAATCTCTGGATGAAGTGATGAAGCTTCCTGTAGAGCGTGAGCCAGACAAGCGTTACCTTCACCGCCCAGTATTTGAGGGTAAAATTCAACTTAAGCAAGTGAGTTTTACCTATCCGGAACAACCTGCTCCAGCGCTGGAAAATATCACTACAACGATTAATGCTGGTGAAAAAGTCGGAATCATCGGGAAAATTGGTTCAGGTAAATCAACTCTTGCCAAAATGTTAATACGCCTCTACGACCCATCCAATGGGTCTGTATTGATTGACGGCTTTGATGCCCAGCAACTCGATCCTGCCGACCTTAGAAAAAATCTTGGTTATGTCGCTCAGGATGCCAAACTATTTTTTGGTACAGTGCGTGAGAATATTACCTTTGGCCTCAACGCAGTGTCTGATGAGGAGGTGGTTGAAGCAGCAACCAAGGCGGGCATTCTCGAGTTAGTGAATAGCCATCCTCTTGGGTTTGAAATGCCTGTTGGGGAACGAGGTGAGACATTATCAGGTGGCCAACGTAGTGCCATTTCCCTTTCAAGGGTATTCTTGAGAAACCCTCGAGTATTGTTAATGGATGAGCCAACGGCTGCCATGGATCAGGGTACCGAAGAGAAAATGCGCCAACAAATCAGGACTGAGTTTGCTGATAGCACGTTACTACTGATAACTCATAAGATGAATATGCTTGATCTGGTTGATCGTCTTATTGTGATGGATCGTGGGGCAATTGTTGCGGATGGCCCAAAAGCAGAGGTCCTCGAAGCCTTAAAGACGGGTTCAGTAAGAGGTAAAGCCTAATGCTGGATAAGCAATTAGATAAGCTACGGAAGCAGTTAAACCAAACGCCTTCTACCGATTTGAAGTACATGTCTTATTCCTCTGAGGCGGTGTTGAAGCAATCCCCTTTGATCGCTCAATCACTGTTGTGGATTATTGCTGCCCTTATAGTGATTATGCTGACATGGGCCAGCCTTGCCGTCGTGGACGAATTTACTCGAGGAGAGGGGAAAATTGTCCCTTCCAGTGATCTGCAAATTGTTCAAAACCTTGAAGGCGGAATATTGGCGGACTTGATGGTCTCCGTAGGGGATGTTGTCGATCGAGGTCAGCCACTATTGCAGATTGACGATACTATTTTTGCCTCTACTTATAGAGAGCGATCACTTCAGGCGGAGCAATATATCGTTAAAGCAGCAAGGTTGCGTGCTGAAGCCAACAGTAGTGACTTCGATGTAGAGCTATCCAAGCTTAAAGGGGTGAGAAACCAAGCTTTAGTTATCAGTGAGCGGGCATTGTACGACTCACGTAAAGAAGAGCATCTCTCCGAGTTAGAAATACTAAATCAGAAAGCCTCTCAAAAATATCAGGAGCTATCCTCAGCCAAGGTTAATCGGCAAAGCCTCTCTGACAGTTATAAATTTTTAAAGCAGGAGCTTAATTTTACTCGCCCTTTGGTTGCGGAAGGAGCCGTCTCGCGTGTTGAACTACTTAGACTGGAGCGCCAGGCAAACGATTTAAAAGGAGAATTGGGTCAAGCAGCAATACTGATACCTCAGCTTGAATCTGCCTACGAAGAAGTGAAGAAAAATGTAGTTACTCATACCCAGAGTTTTGCCAGTGAGTCTCGGGAGGCGTTGAATGAAATTATGTCTGAGCTGGGACGTATTCAACAAAGCAACGAAGCACTGGAAGACAGGGTAGAGCGTACGATAGTGCGTTCACCGATGAAAGGGACAGTAAAGCAGCTTAAAGTGAAGACTATTGGGGGTATTATTCAGCCGGGTATGGATTTGGTTGAAATAGTACCTTTTGATGACTCCTTATTAGTTGATGCCCGTATCTCGCCATCTGACATCGCCTTTATCCACCCTGAACAGAAGGCAACCGTAAAGTTCACAGCCTATGATTTTTCTATACACGGAAGCCTATCGGCTAAAGTGGTTCATATCAGCCCTGATACCATCGTCGATGAAGAAGGTATTAGTTATTATCAGGTAAGACTACAAACTGAAGATAACCATTTGGGTAATGAAGGAGAGCCTTTGCCTATCATTCCTGGCATGACAGTCCAAGTGGATATTTTGACCGGTAAGAAGACAATTCTTGATTACCTGCTTAAGCCTATCTTAAAAACCAAAGAATTGGCTTTTCGTGAACGATAATAAGTTTTGTTTAGACTTGTTATTAGCAAAAGTATGGATTAACGTTGATTTACCTAGGAAAATAGCCTAAACGGTAATTAGTCGCCCCTAAACGGTAACCTAGTTCTCATATTCTTGTGATACAAATCACTATAGAGAACTTATTTAAATTTAGGGGCATAAAAAACGAAGCTTTTTGGCAGTACAGAGAGGTGAAAGAGGTAAAAGCTTTAAAAATATGCTCCACAAGATTTTGCAATAAACGATGTTGAAATAAGCGTAGTTTCAAATTTTTGTTGGGGTTTGCGTAAAACCAAGTAGTACTTAATGAAGGGATACAATTATGTTACAGCGCAGTATATTAGCAACCCTATTCGCGGGGGTCGCAGGACTTTCACTTCAGCTTCAGGCTGGAACTCTCGATTTACGTGATGCTATTGCCCAAACCATTCAATCCAACCCAGAAGTTCTCGCTGAGTTACGTGAGGTAGATGCACGTGAACGTCAGGTTAGAGAAGCATTGGGTGGTTACTACCCCACAGTTGATTTGTTGGCCGGCTTTGGTTTTCAGGAACGTGATCCCACAGCTAATCCAGGCGGTGACCGAAATGAGCTGGAGCGCAGTGAAGCCCAGTTAAATGTTCGCCAGCTGGTGTTTGATGGATTCAGCACACCTAATGAGCATAAAAACCAACAAGCCCGTCATGAAAGTGCAGCTTATCGTGCATCGTCTGTGGGCGAGAACGTTGGCCTGCAAGTAGCGCGTAGCTACCTTGAGGTGATGAAGCAAGAAGAAATTCAGGTGCTGGCCAATCAAACGTTGGCAACACATCAGGAAATCCGTGATCGAATGAAAAAACGTTTTGATTCAGGTGTGGGCAGTCGTGCTGATCTGGATCAGATTTCTGGTCGTCTTGCTTTGGCTAAAACCAATGCGATTAATCAGAATGCAAACGTACTGGATGCTAAAACAAACTTCCAGCGAGTGGTCGGCCGTTTTCCTGCACAAGGCGAGTTAGCTAACCCCGGATCTTACCGGAAATATTTACCAGCTTCTGCTGATGAGGCCGTGGAAAAAGCGGTATCAAATCATCCATTGCTGAAATCATCTGGTGCTGATGTCGAGTCTGTGAACTACAGCTACGAGCAAACTAAGAGTGCGTTCTACCCACACTTTCATGTGGAAATTGAACGTGATCTCAATGACAACATTGATGGTGTAGAAGGGCAGATTGATGACCTGAAGGTTATGTTGCGTATGCGCTACAACCTGTTCCGCGGTCGTTCTGATGAAGCTCGTACACAGCAATTTGCTCACTTGGTAGAAAAAGCTAAAGAAATTCGTAACAACACACACCGTCAGGTTGAACAGGAAACACGTTTGGCCTGGGTTGCTTACGAGGCTATTCGTGATCAACTGCCATCACTTGAGGATCATGTTGCAGATTCTCAGGCAACAAAAGACGCCTATGTGAAACAGTTCGATCTTGGTCGCAGAACATTACTCGACCTTCTAAATACTGAAAATGAAATGATTTCTGCAAGACAATCGCTTGCAGCAGCTAAACACGACACACTGGTAAATGAGTATCGTTTATTCCATGCAATGGGTGAACTACTTTTTACTGTAGGTGTTGAACTTTAAAGACACAGTACGCCAGAAATAGAGTGCTATTAAGGAACCGGGTAAAACCGTAAGGGTGAAGAAGATGGACGATCAAGTAAAACAAACTGTTGTTGAGTCAAATGAGAGCGTACAGGCTGTAGGGTTTGTTACCTCCACCGAAGGCGCGACAGTAGTTGTTATTGCAGCGGATGGATCCCTCCGTGAACTTAACCCCGGTGACCCTCTTCATGAGGGGGATGTTCTTCAAGTAACAGACGGTTCTCATGTGGTGCTGACCTTTGCTGACGGCTCCGTTCGTCAACTATCCAGCGGTGGTACTTTTGAAATCAATCAGGGCAATTTTCACCAGCTCTCGCTAGTAGAAGGCTATGAAGAAGAGAACCCTGAATTTCAGGAGCTTCTGGCAGCCCTAGAAGCTGGTGAAGATATCTCTGAAGATCAGGAAGCCACTGCCGCAGGTGAAGATGGCGGCGGCGGTGATGAAATTGGTCAAGGGTTACAATTTACCCTCACGGGTGATGAAGTAACACCTACTGCGGGTATTGATCCTGATTATATTCCACCACCCTTGCCTGATCCGACTGCGGATATCGATGTGGCTGACGAACCGTTACCAAACCGAGGGCCGGAGGCACGAGGTGGTGAGCTTGTTGTTTCAGAAGAGGGTTTAGAAGATGGTCTTGAAGACGATATTGGTTCTGAAGATACAACCAACTCAACAACAGCTTCTGTCGACCTGTCAGTCATAGACCCCGATGGCGATACTCTTTTCTACACGCTTTCCACAACAGAGGCTGGTTTGACGTCGGGTGGTGTGACAATTGAGTTTATCGGTAACGGTGGCGACACATTAGTCGGTCGCATAGATGTCGAGAACCAATTTGTTCAGATTATTACCATCAGTGTTGATGGTAATGGGAATGTCAGTACTGAGCTTTTAGGTCCAATCGATCACCCAGATGATACTGTAGAAGATGATTTAAGCTTTAACGCCACTCTTAACGTATCAGATGGCGCATTAAGTGATAATGCGGTTGTAAAGATTACTATTGAAGACGATAGCCCTAACGCTGAGCTGCGCACACCAGAAGAAGAAGAGTTACCAGCTGACCTGTTGGTGGATGAATCTCCTCTACCTGAGAGTGGTGATGGTATCACCTCTGTTACAGAAGACTTCTCCGTCTACTTCGTAACTGGAGAAGGTGAGGTTGACTTTGGTGCCGACGGTCCTGCGGATGCAGATGCTGATGTTCTCTACAGTCTGAGGCTCTCCAGTGAAGGTATGGAGTCTGGCCTGTACGCACTTGATGCAACTGATACAGCTGTTGACGATGACGATGGCTACGGGCAGGGTGATCAAATCCTGTTGTTCACCAATGAAGACGGCGTAATTGAAGGTAAAACCTCAGAAGAAAGTGACGATGTTTACTTCACCATTGACGTGGATACCGAGACCGCTGAAGTTACGTTCTCGCAGTCCATGAATATCTGGCATTCAGATTCAGATTCTGCTGATGATCCTGCGGCACTCTCTCTGTCTGAAGGCGAGACCCTGAAACTGGTGCAAACCGTTACTGATGCCGATGATGATACGGGTGAAGCGGCGATTAACCTAGCCGGTTCTGACGAAGAAGATGGCGGTGCTATTACCAGCTTCACCATAGAAGATGATGCACCCTTGGCAGTTGATGATGTAAACCCCTCCCATACAGGTGATGTCACCGATAATGATGATTTTGGCACCGATGGTGAAGGCGGTTTCAATGGCTGGGCGGACACGGTTGTCGATGGCAAGATTGTCGATACTCAAGGGACGTTAACGGCAAATACTGACGGTACCTATAGTTTTATTTGGACGGATAATACCCAGCCGACCCCACAAAATACTACCGTCAATCTTTCGGCAAGTTTTGATTATGAAATCATTGATGCGGATGGTGATACCTCAACGGCAACCTTGAGCTTCAGCGACACCCTCGACTACGAGGACATTCCTGTCGTGGTTACAGCCGCTGCCAGCGATTACACGTTTGACTTTGATGAGACCCAAGGGGATGAAGACCGTCTGACGGTAAATGATACGTCTGTCATCGACCCTGAACCTGACGATATTGAAGGCTTTATCGGCAGTGTCGCGGTAAATGTTTCGGCGTTGGCTACTGCAAATGTTAGTGGTGGTGACGGAGACGTCAGTGCGGCATCGTTCAGTGCGAGTGTCTTAACGCTTGGCACCGTGGATGACGGCATTGATTTTTATGAAACCAATCTCACCACCAGTGGTACGGGTGACACGGTATATCTGTACCAGACCAGTGACACAGTGATCACCGGCTATACAGATGAAAGCACTGGTAGTGATGTAGCGCTAACCATTACGCTGTCTTCAAATACGTTGACTATTAATCAGGTTCTGGCATTTGATCAGGGTGATTCTGGTGTATATGACGAGCTGCAGAACTTGCAGCTGACAGGTGATTCAACATTGTCAATTGATGTTACTGCATCCGCCAGTGATACAGACTATGACGGTGTTGGTAATGACTCTGACTCTGATACGGCCACCTATATTCTCGCGTCAAGCGACAGTACTGCGATCCGCTTTGAAGATGATGGTCCGACTATTGAAAGCGTCAGAACAGCGATTATGTCTAACGACCCAGGGAATTCATTAACGGATGATATTCCCTTTGAAACTGGTACTGATGGAGGCTCTCTAGCTCTTAGTGCTAGTAATGATGGCACCCACTGGATGCGTACAGATGGTTCTGGCGCCAGAATGACCTCCGATGGACATGAGCTTCTTTATAGAGTGAACCTAGATGGATCCTTAGAGGCGTACTATCTCGATGCAGACAATGCCAATGCTGAGGTTTCAATCTTTACTGTTACCGATAACGGAGATGGAACCTATACCGTTGACCAGCCTGGGGCAATAGACGGTGTTACTACTACAATTCCTATCGGATTCAATACTGGCGGTTTTGGTGGTGGTAACTCGGGCGATCCTGCATATTTCCTAAGTTCTTCCGTAGTTAATGGAAATGTCACCACAGGGACGCCGGGTTCTATTATGGTAAAAGCTACAACCCTGCCCGGCGATACCGTTAACTTTAACAATAATGCCCTTGGGGTTTCACAAGGTTCGACTATTGATGATAATAGTGAAACACTAATTTTGACCCTCAGCGAAGGTGATGACTGGACAGTTACGGGCAGTGGTGCCAATACAGTTGTGACCGAAGTTCCAGACCCCGGTGGCAACGAAGCTGGAGCTGATGCCTACTTAACGAACACGGTTACACTGAGTTTTTGGGGCTTGGACGTGGGTGAGACCCCTGTAATCACATTATTTAATGGTGCTACCGAAGTCACTGTGCTGACGACTGTGGTTAACGTAGATGGTACTTGGACGGTTACAGGCGCCTTAAATTTTGACACTGTGAAAATTACGGCGTTTGATACCACAGGCAATGGCTTTGGTGTAAGTTCATTGGCAGTAGATCAAACCACAGCCGGTTTCGACCAAACCATTGAAATTACCGCCACGGTTACTGATGGTGACCTAGATACGGCATCAACCACTTGGGATTTCACCTTTGATGGTACGGGTGACCTCATGGGGACCTCTGGCGACGATATCATCCAAGGCAATGGTGGAATTGATGTATTAGTCGGTAGCCTAGGCAACGATATCTTAATAGGTGATGCCGGTGCTGATAGCTTCGATTGGAATTTGGGTGATGCTGGTACTGGGTCTACAGATACAATAACCGACTTTAATCAGTCGGCTGGTAGTTACAATGTACTTGAGGGCGATGTGCTAGACCTATCAGGGTTATTGGTAGGTGAAGAGGCATTGGATCATACAACCGATCTGACTTTAGCTCAGGCATTAGATGGTACCTTCCTAGCAGTAACATCTGATGGTACTGATACAACGATTACTGCTGATGTTGATGGCGCTGCCGCAGGGACCGTTACTCAGACAATTGTTATAGAAGGCACTGACTTGACGAATGCCGGAGCATTAACCTCCGCTCAGGTTGTTGAGAGCCTGCTAACTAGTGATAGTTTGGTTGTTGATTGACCTTTAGTAAACTTAAAAAGCCCCGACAGTTTTGTCGGGGCTTTTTTATTTCAAGAGGTAATAAAAGTTTTAGAGTAACTCTCGCTGCATCCTCTGTGTTAAATCCTGCCACAAGTTTAGCTGGCTTGGTTTTCCCGCTTTTAACTGCTCATTTCGTGTTCTCGCCAGCCATAAATTGTCTGCATTAAAACTGTATACGGGCCGTAGATCACGCCGTTGACTGGCAGGCTTTATCAGCTTGTTAATGTTATCGAGAATTAGTGGTTCTGCATTCGGTGTGGCGTAGTAGGCCAGTACCATATGTGCTTGGTTGAGCGTTGTCGCTTTGACGTAGGTAATACGTAATTTGGCGGTATCTAGTCCCATTTCTTTTAGGGTGAAATATTTAGCAATGGAGAAATCCTCGCAGTCGCCGGCATCGTTGGCAAGAAACTCCAGTGGTGTTGCCCAGTAGTCTCTTTTATTCCATTGTTTGGTATCGCTAACAAAGCGAGCACCATTAAAAAAATCATTAACGATGGTGAGCTTTTGTTTATCGTCACTGCTGTAATATTGATGGATTAACCCCTCCCAGTGACGTACCCGAGTTTCTGCGGTAGGACCATATTTATGACGTATTTTTGAGATGAGCTTTTCACTGAGCCCTTGATGTTGAGCAATCGCAGCTGAGAACAGGCTGATGATAGCGATAGGGAGCCAGGCAAAGCTGGTTTTAAGTGCTGAGCTCCCCGTTGAATTCATTATTAAAATTACCCTGTTTTTGCGACGTTTTTCGTTTATGTTTTTTGTTGTTTGATCTTACCATAGACCCCTTGGTTGATAGCTATTCGGTAATGTCCATCAATGTGATGTAGCACTCAATTGGCAAGTGATCTGGATTACATTAGACTCGTTGATAATGAATAAAAAAGGAAAGGCCGCGTGACACTGTTTCGCCAGTTGATTATCGCCGTAGTGATCTTGTTTATCTGTCTTTATGCAGGTAATACCTTGGTCAGCCTCCATAACAATCGCTTGTTGGTCGAAGACCAAATGCAAGTGCATGCCCAGGATACAGCCACGTCTCTTGGTCTATCAATGACGCAGGCCGCTCAGAATAAAGATATTGCGACACTGGATGCAATGTTTAATGCGGTTTCCGATAGTGGTTATTACCAACGAATTTATTTTTCTGACCTTGAACAGAATGTTGTGATTGATCGAGAGTTTCCTGTCTCCATAGAGACTGTTCCCAACTGGTTTGTATCAATGATGTCTTTACCTTCGCCAGAGGGAAAAGCTGAAGTATCTTCAGGTTGGTCTCAGTTGGGTGTGTTAACGGTTATCAGTCATCCAGGACAGGCGTATTCAAAACTCTGGCAAGTGACCACGACTCAGCTTGGTTGGTTTGCGGGTATAACCCTATTAGTTTGTCTGTTGGCCTATCTCGCACTTAAGTGGTTGCTGGTGCCTTTAACAAGGGTAGAGCAACAAGCCAATGAGATTTACGAGAGACGTTTTGTTACACAGGACAAAATACCCAAAACCAGAGAGCTTGGCCGTGTGGTCTTAGCCATGAATCGAATGGCTGATCATTTGAAAGAAGTCTTTGATGAACAGCTGGCTGTCATTGGGCAATTACAGAAGCAGTCTTTTCGAGATTCGGTGACGGGGCTTTCAAATCGGAGTGATTTTGATAATCGCCTGAGTAGTTTTGTGGATGATAAAGAAGCCGGAGTTCATACCGGAGCGCTGTTTATTGTTGCCATGCAAGATCTTGCCTCAGTTAATGAATTTGCCGGCCGAAAAGAAGGCAATAATTTACTCAAGACGATAGGTGAGTGCATAAATAACGCTGTTTTGGCTCACCCGCGAGCATTGGTGGTCAGAAGGCAAGGGCAAGAGTTTGCGGTGTTTCTCCCTGATGTCACGCCTCAGGAGGGTGAGGAGCTGGCTGGAGCTGTTTTTAACGCGGTACAGGGCGTTAATTGGCTTCACCATGATAAGTGTCCACTGAACTTTAATATGGGGTATACCTATCATTCTGAGGTCACCAGCGGTGCAGATATACTCAGTGGAGCAGATGTTGCGTTAAGACAGGCAAAATTACAGGGTACCAACCGCTGGGTAAAACTCTCTGATGTTCAGGGTGGCGAAGTACCTGTTCTGGGTCGTACATTGCAAGAATGGCAAGACTTTTTGGAACAGACGATTAAAGGTCACCAAATAGCACTGCATTACCAGCCCATATTAAGTGTGTCTGATAATGCGGTCGTGGCCCATGAGGTGTTTGTACGCTTCGTAAATGGTGAAGACTTATTGGCGGCAGCAGTCGTTATTCCCATCGCAGAGCGCTTGGACTTAATGCCACAGCTTGACCAATTGATTCTTGAATCACTCGCCTCCACTAATCGTAATAAGGAGTTTTCGGGTAAGTTGTGCGTTAACCTATCGATGGTTTCGGTACAGACTAACGGCTTTGTGAAGTGGCTCGATTCCTTCCTGATGTCTCAGCGGGAGCTCGCTAGCAAGCTAATTTTTGAGGTGTCTGAGCAAGCGATAACAGTGGATGATCAATCTATTCGACAGCTTGATAAGCTGCTACAAAAATGCGGTGCATCGATGGCCATCGATGGCTTTGGTTTGGAGTCATCAGCCTTCGGTTATTTGAGTAGCCTACCGTTGAACCATCTAAAAGTGCATCGTAGCTTCCTCCGCGGGCTGGACCAAAACCCCGACAATCAGTTCTATATCAGATCGTTGGTTCAACTGGCTCATAATCGTGGTGTTCAATTGTGGCTGGAAGGTGTCGAGAGCGAGCTTGAATGGAAACAATTGGTCGAACTTGGTGTTGATGCAGCTCAGGGATATTTCCTTGGCAAGCTCCAGTCTAAACCTGTTGAATAGTGTTGATCCGCGTATAATAACTGTCATTATTTGATTGTATATAACCATCTAACCTCTTAAGTTTGGCGGAATTATTATCCATGTCAGTTCGTACCCGTATTGCCCCTTCACCTACCGGTGACCCCCATGTAGGCACAGCCTACATTGCTTTGTTTAACTTGTGTTTCGCCCGCAGTTTGGGTGGTGAGTTTATTCTTCGTATTGAAGATACTGACCAGACTCGTAGCACGAGTGAATCAGAACAAATGATTTTTGATTCACTGCGCTGGCTTGGTCTTGACTGGTCCGAAGGGCCGGATGTAGGTGGTCAGTTCGGCCCCTATCGACAAAGTGAACGGATGGATATTTACCATCAGTATGTGATGGAATTGGTGGAAAAGGGGCATGCTTTCTATTGCTTTGCAACACCAAAGGAATTGGATGACATGCGCAAGGAGCAGATGGCTCGCGGTGAAACCCCGAAATATGATGGTCGTAGCTTGGGGCTTACCTCTGCTGATGTACAGGAACAACTCACCGACGGCGTGCCCTATGTTATCCGGATGAAAGTACCGGAAGAGGGCAGCTGTAAATTTAATGACATGCTACGGGGTGAAATAGAGATACCCTGGGCTCAAATTGATATGCAGGTGCTCCTGAAAGCAGATGGTATGCCGACTTATCACCTGGCCAATGTGGTGGATGACCATTTAATGGAAATTACCCACGTGATTCGCGGTGAAGAATGGATCAATTCGGCGCCGAAACATCAGTTGCTTTATGAATATTTTGGCTGGGATATGCCCCAGCTATGTCATATGCCGCTGTTAAGAAATACGGACAAGAGCAAGCTTAGCAAACGTAAAAACCCTACCAGTATTAACTATTATCGTGAAATGGGTTACCTCCCAGAAGCAGTGATCAATTATCTGGGGCGGATGGGGTGGTCAATGCCCGATGAGACTGAAAAGTTTACCCTTCAAGAAATGCTGGATAATTTTGATATTAACAATGTGCACTTGGGCGGCCCTGTTTTTGATACAGAAAAACTCGACTGGCTGAATGGCTGCTGGATTCGTGAAGATTTGGATGACAGTGAGTTTGCAAACCGCGTGGCTGATTGGGCCATTAATCGCGACAATTTGTCCAGAATGATTCCGTTGATTAAGGAGCGAGTAGAAAAGTTCTCTGATATCGCACCATTACTTGGTTTTATGCTCTCAGGCATGCCCACCCTGAGTGAGGCAAGTTTTGAGCATAAGAAGCTGGAGAATGACATGATCCGCAGAGTGCTCCAATACAGTGCCTGGAGGCTCGATGGATTACGCCACTGGACCCGCGATGGTCTGTACAATGAATTGAATCAAATTGCGTTGGCTGTGGATCTAAAGCTCAAAGATTTCCTGTTTCCACTATTTGTCGCTGTCACCGGTACTCCTTCAGGCCCACCACTGTTTGATGCCATGGCTATTCTTGGCCCTGATATAGTGAGGGCTCGCATCAGGCATGCTCTGGAAGCCGCTGGAGGGGTCTCTAAAAAACAACTTAAAAAATGGGATAAAGAGTACCAGCAAGTCTGTGCTAACAGAGAAAAACATCCCGAAGAACAGGCTTGACTCTCTTAGGGGCTGTGCCTAAAATGCGCAGCCTCTTTTGGGGCCTTAGCTCAGCTGGGAGAGCGCAACACTGGCAGTGTTGAGGTCAGCGGTTCGATCCCGCTAGGCTCCACCAAACAATAATCCCTCATACGTAAGTGTGGGGGATTTTTGTTTGTAGGTAGGGTGGAAAACTGAGCCACTGAAAGCGATCATATTGAATTGCAGCACAATTTTAAGCGCGTTTTAGAGTGGCCCCAATTGTGTGGCGCTTAGCAACAACCCTTCACTCCGCTGCTTCTACAGCTTTCCATGCCCCCAACAGTTCATGAATCGCAATGGGCTCTTCGAGTGATCTATTGATGATTTCTCTGTTTAGGCGGCCAGCCACTGCTGGATCAAGGTTGCACCATTGCATGTTGTATTTAGCGGCTGTACTGGTTTCCAGTGCCTTAACGAAGGCTGCTACCGTGGTGACTGTTGCACCATCCAGATAATTTGTTGATAATTCACTGGCTTCTTTTTTCAGCCGGTGAAGTTCTGTTCGTTCTGCGCCTGTTTGTGCCATTTCCGCTCTCCATCAATTTAGGTTTAAATCGTTACAGTTTCTTGTAACGGGAGTGAACCATACAGAAGAGGAAAGGACGTTACAAACACGTGTAACGATATATTTTTGGAGTGCTGTTGAGATATGTCGGGCTGTAGGGAAAACCAATAAGAACCTCGACATAGCGAGGCTTCCAGGTTGGGCAGTACTTGGTGATGTTTTTACAAATCGAACTTAGCGCTTACCAGCGCCTATATTTCTATGGCAGAAGATCGTTTTTGCTGCCATTTTACTTTCCATCTGTAAACACTGTAGCCAAGTATTGCGCATCCAATTGAACTTAAAAAACCTACCCCATAAACAATGCCGGTAACTTTGTATACCGGGCCGTATAGTTGGAATTCAAGAAACATATAGGCGCAGAGGCCGAGTAGCATGCCCCAGACATATTGAGGAAGGGATGTGGCAAATATGTAGCCAGCCAGTATGGATGGAACAGCCAGCAGTACTATGACAGAGGTGATATTAGGCGCAAAGATGGATGCCCACATGGCAGATCCAAACATGAGTAAAGCCCCAACGATGTAGGCCTGTATGTTATGCATTACCGGCTCCTTGATTCCGAAGATATAATCGAGTATTCCATGAGCAGGTGCTGATCTACCATTGGACGTTAGTCGACTTATCCCGGCCATTTTCTAGCTATTCATTTGTACAACTATAGAACCGCCGAGCAATAAAAAGGCCGCCTCTGTTTCCAGGGCGGCCTTTTGGGTTTTATCGAGACGCTAAGTAAGTTACTTAGCCTGGGTAATCACGCTTGGTATAGCCAGTATAACGTTGGCGTGGGCGGCCAATTCGGTATGGATTGCTAAGCATTTCATCCCAGTGAGCGATCCAGCCAATAGTCCGGCCAGTGGCAAAAATGACAGTAAACATTTCTGGTGAAATGCCAATAGCTTTCATGATGATGCCTGAGTAGAAATCAACATTTGGATAGAGTTTTTTCTCAACAAAATACTCATCTTCTAGTGCAATTTTCTCAAGACGCTTGGCAATTTTCAGTAATGGGTCATTTTCTAAACCAAGTTCTGCCAAAACTTCATCACAACGTTCTTTCATCACTTTGGCGCGAGGGTCAAAGTTTTTATAAACCCTGTGTCCAAAGCCCATCAAGCGGAAAGAATCTTCTTTATCCTTGGCGCGGAGAATGAATTCATCGATATGTTTTTCGTCACCAATTTCTTCCAGCATTTCCAGTACAGCTTGGTTTGCACCGCCGTGAGCAGGGCCCCAAAGTGCAGCAATGCCAGCGGCAATACAGGCAAATGGGTTTGCACCAGAGGAACCAGATAGACGAACGGTGGATGTCGAAGCATTTTGTTCGTGGTCAGCATGTAATAGGAAAACCCGATCCATAGCCTTAGCGAGTACGGGGCTGACGTTAGCTTCAACACCTGGTGTACCAAACATCATATTCAGGAAGTTTTCTGAATAGCTGAGGCTGGGATCTGAAGCAACATAGGGGAGGCCGGAAAAATGTCTGTGACACATGGCGGCAAGAATAGGCATTTGGCCTACAAGCCGGTGAGTGGTCAGCATTCTATCTTCTGCATTGGCCACATCTGTAGACTCATGATACAAGGCTGAGGTAGCACCGACTACGCCACATAGCATGGCCATAGGGTGAGAGCCTTGTTTGAAGCCAGATAGGAAGGTTTCTACACAGTCATCGACATTGCTATGAGACTTGATTGTCTCTTCATATGCTTTCTTTTCTGAGTCAGTGGGTAATTCACCGTTGAGTAGCAAGAAGCATGTTTCAAGGAAATCAGACTTCTCGGCGAGTTGTTCGATGGGGTATCCACGGTGTAATAGCACACCTTTCCCACCGTCAATAAAGGTGATTGCTGACTCACAAGAAGCTGTTGCACCAAAGCCGGGATCAAAAGTGAAGCACCCTGTTTCGGGGACTTTGGCGATGTCGATGACATCTTGACCAAGGGTGCTGCTTAGAACCGGTAGCTCTATAGAAGTGTCTGTACCTTCTTCAGAGAGGTGGAATTTCTTGTTGCTCATTGGATTCTCCTACGAGTCCTAGATCGGTGTTCACAAGCAGTTGGCTTGCGAGCTAAAAAAATAGAGGCCGGAAACTATAACTTCCTCGGTGTATTTGTCAATTTTACTGGTGCATTAGTTTACATAGATCAAGTGAATACCGGGTATTAGTGCATTTGATCTGTTCTTGGGGTGTTCTTGATTTGTATCGCATTACTCCATTGTAATAATTCAGCAATGTTCCTATAATTCGCGACCTATTTTAGCCCGGCATGCCAGTAACGGCTGTCGATCCCCCTGCTTTTATCTCTGTGTTGTTATGCAGATATATGGTGTATATATCGTGAACAAGAAAAGACCTGTAAACCTCGATATCGGAACGATCTATCTTCCGATAACCTCATACGTGTCCATTCTTCATCGAGTCTCCGGCGTTGTGCTATTTGCTGCAATTGCTGTGTTTCTTTGGGTGCTGGATGCCAGCCTAACTTCAGAAGAAAGCTTTAATGCTGTTAAAGAGTGTATAGGTAGTACCTTTTGCCAGTTGATCATTTGGGCATCTTTGGCGGCACTGGCCTATCACCTGGTGGCCGGTATACGTCACCTGATTATGGATTTTGGTATTGGTGAAACCCTGGAAGGTGGCCAATTGGGTGCGAAGATTACTTTTATCGTCGCAGCAGTACTAATTGTTCTGGCTGGAGTTTGGGTATGGGCATGATAACCAACGTTACAAGTTTTGGCCGCAGTGGCCTCTCTGATTGGCTTTTACAGCGTGTGACTGCCGTTGTTATGACGGTATACATTGTTTTCGTCAACTTTTATCTGCTTACCAATCCTG
>CAJXWQ010000024.1 GCA_913062605.1 uncultured Cellvibrionales bacterium | reverse complement strand
CCGCAAATAATGGGGAAGGGGTTGTTGGTCTCTTTGGGTAATATCTCTGCAACTGCTTTGAGTACGCCCACTTGATAGGCCGCTCTGGCTCCACCCCCAGAAAGGACCAGCCCAATTTTTGCCTTATCGTTATTTTTTTTACCCATTACTGAAGCCAATACCGAAGCCAAAAATCGGTTGTAATAAAAGTGCTTCTATTCTGGGGTAGAAAGGCTGAATCGCCAACCCTGAAAGTTGAAAAATCACAAGACTGTTTGCACTGACTCGGCATTTAATCAGAGTGATTGGCGATAGGGCTATACTAGAGCCAGTTTTATTATGAGTAACGTGTTCGTAGACAAGGATGTCTCGTATGTTTGCTGTATACAGTTTTTCTCTTGGGATTTTCTCTGTAGGGCTTTGGCCTCAATTACCTGGAATTTACTGGCTGGTAGGGGTTTTTGCTGCTTGTATTCTATTGCATGGGTTACGCCTAAAGTTACTTGCGTTCTTAGGGTGGGGTATTCTTTATGGTGTTTGTTGGGGGCAGTATGCGCTGTCCCACCAGTTACCTGAGGCGGTTAGTCCTTCTGATTTTTTAGTGACGGGCGAAGTGGTTGGGCTGCCGGTGAGTGATGGTCACCGGGTTCGGTTTAATTTTCGACTCAGGGGTGACGATACGCCCCATGACCTCAAAATGTTACGTCTCAGCTGGTATTACCATGATGCTACATTGATACCTGGTCAGGTGTGGCGGTTGCGTGTGAGGCTGCGGCGGCCCAGAGGCACGGTTAATCCCGGAGGTTTTGATTATCAGGCCTGGCTGATACGGCAGGGAATTTCTGCCACCGGCTATGTGAGAGATACCGAAGAAAATCGCATTATTTCCCATCATTCTTCTGCAAATAGTCTGCGCTTTCAATTGCGCGAAACGATTCAGGCTCTGTCGGTTGACGATGATGCCAAGGCGCTAACTCTTGCCCTAACACTTGGCGATCGGTCCTTGATATCCCCCAAGCTCTGGGACAGGTTAGCGCTATCAGGTGTTGTTCACCTTGTGGTGATATCTGGGTTGCATATAGGTCTTGTGGCATTGCTGAGTTATAGCCTGGGGGCGTTGTTGGCCAAGTTTCTGGGGTTGTTTGGATGGCCATTTACTGCCCGTTATTGGGGAAGTGTCTTATCCCTGATCGTTGTGATTTTTTATAGTGCCATGGCGGGCTTTAGCTTACCGACTCAGCGCGCCTTGATCATGGTAGTTGTAGCTATTGTGGTGTTACTCCTTAATCGCCATGTGAGTCGTGGTTTAGGATTCGGCGTTGCATTAGCCGGTGTGGCCATGGTTGATCCCCTTGCCATTTTTGGTGCAGGTTTTTGGCTGTCATTTGGGGCTGTTGCTGGTTTGTTATGGCTGGTACCTACGGCTATCCACACATCGTACTGGCGGACATTGTTAAAGATTCAGTGGCTAGTTTTTGCCGTATTACTGTTGCCATTAATGATTTATTTTTTACCCATTGCCTGGTTGTCCCCTCTGGTGAATTTAGTAGCAATTCCCTGGATTAGTTTTCTGGTAGTACCCCTATGTTTATTGGCAGCGATCACTTTTCCTATGAGTGCCATTCTCTCTGGTTGGTTATGGCGTGCTGCGGGGTGGCAGTTGGAGGTTTTCATAACGATGATAGAGGCAGTACCTTCTCTGGATTTTCTTACTCGATATTCTCCATGGCCACTTTCGGGGCTCATTGTTTATACATTAATTCTGGTTGTTGGCCTCGTTTTATTGCCGCGCGGTGTTCCGGGGCGGTATCTCTGTGTGCCATTGGCTCTGGGTCTTCTGTTGATACCTTCTGGCCATTCATACCCCTTGGTTGTGACGGTACTGGATGTGGGGCAGGGATTGTCTGTGGTGATTCAAACCCGTCACCGCACACTGGTTTATGATACGGGAACCAGTTTCGATAAAGGCTTCAGTACAGGGAGTGCCGTGGTAGCACCTTTTTTACGAAGGCAGGGGACTTCAGTATTGGACATGCTGGTTGTCAGTCATAGTGATAATGATCATGCGGGTGGTACAGCTGGGTTGTTAGGGCAGTTTTCACCGTCACAACTGTATGTGGGTGAGGTTCTCGATCTGAGTGAGGTTTTTAAGCGGGGTGAGATCAGCTCTGAATTTTGTCGAAGTGGTGAAACATGGGTGTGGGATGAGGTGATATTCAGCTTTCTTCATCCGACGAAACAAGGAGAAAGTAGCAATAACAACCGTTCATGTGTGTTGCAAATACAATATGCTGATCAATCAATTCTTCTACCCGGTGATATCGAAGCAGTGGTTGAACGCCGGTTACTGGGCAATCCTCAGCTGGCTACACCCGTGACCTTGCTTGTCGCACCACATCACGGCAGTAAAACGTCATCATCTTATAATTTTGTGAAACGATTGAATCCAGCCAATGTTGTGTTTTCTACGGGTTATCGACACCATTTTGGGCATCCTGCATTATCTGTGACAGAACGCTATCAAAGGCAAGGTTCAAGGCTGTGGAATACGGCTGAGTCTGGCGCTTTAACATTTACTTGGAGTGACTCGGGACTTATCTCGGTGACAGAAGCGCGCTCTCAGTCCAGACGATATTGGTATTGATCAGAATGATGGTCTTTAGCGTAGTCAGTTTCGGGCTATTTAAAATACACTCGTATTCTTCAGCCTGACGTTCTTTGAACCGTTTCTCGTAAACCCTTAATCAACCTTTAAATATCCGGGTTAAAGGTACTTGGCTATCACCGAATGTGGTACAGTTTTGGCCGTTTTACACAGGTTGAGGGGCGGGCGTGTACGAACTTGTTGTTGCTGGTGGCTGGCTAATGCTGCCAATTATTCTTTCATCCATTGTTGCCATTGCGATTGCTTTTGAGCGTTATTGGACACTACGTCCGTCAAAGGTCATTCCTCCAACCCTGTTGGGTCAGGTGTGGCATTGGCTTAAACAGGATCAGTTGACCAAGGAAAATATCCATCAACTCCGTAGTTCCTCTTGCCTGGGAACGATTCTGGCAGCCGGTATTAGTAATTCGGGTCATGGTCGCGAAGTGATGAAAGACAGTATTGAAGAAGCTGCTTGTCAGGTGATTCATGAGCTGGAAAAGCATTTAGCCCCACTGGGTACTATTGCTGCTATTGCACCATTACTTGGTCTACTGGGCACCGTCATCGGTATGATCAAGGTTTTTACCGCCATTATGATTGAGGGGACCGGTAATGCAGGTGTATTGGCTGGAGGTATCTCTGAAGCATTGATCACGACTGCAGCTGGTTTGAGCGTGGCTATTCCGGCTCTGATTTTTCACCGCTTCTTCGAACGAAGAGTGGATACCTTGGTGGTAGAAATGGAAGACCAGGCCATAAAGCTTGTGGATGCCTTGCACGGTGATCGCGTTTTACGCCCTGAAGAGGCACGCCATGAAGAGGCCCATACTGCGTGAAATTTCGGCGACAGAAGAAGGTCGATAACAATGTAAACCTGACACCACTGATTGATGTGGTGTTTCTGTTGCTGATCTTCTTTATGGTGTCTACCACCTTTACCAAAGAGTCCCACTTGGTTCTTGACCTTCCTGAAGCTGATGGCGAGGTGATAGAAACACCTGTCGACGGTATAGAAATCCTGATTGGCAAGAATGGTGACTACACCATTAATGGTAAGCAGCTCATCAACCGTCAGCTCAATACCCTGATGAAGTCACTGGGAGAAGTCTCCTTAGGTAATAGCGAATTACCCCTGACGATTACAGCTGACGCTAATACTTCTCACCAATCGGTGGTTACAGCCATGGATGCGGCAGGTAAAATGGGCTTTGTCCATCTAAAAATAACAACAAAACAGCCTGACGAGGAGTCATAGTGGCAAAGTTTTTACCTGAATCCGATCACCCGGAAATGTCCGGGCTAGCGGTTTATTTAAGACTACTTTCTTACCTCAAGCGTTACTGGGGTATTTTTTTACTGAGCGTTATTGGGTTAATGCTATTTTCCTCAATGGAAATCGCTTTCGTTGATTTGTTTGGTTATACCGTCAACACAATCAATGCCTTGTCGGGTGATGATGCGACAACGTCAGCACAAGTTTTAAATGTGGATACAGGTTTCACCGCGAGCCTTGCTGAGATGCTGGGTGGTGAGAATGCTGTTATGGAAAGCCGGTGGATTATTCCACTTCTTATGTTTGGTATTGCAGTGGTCCGAGGGATAGGTTTCTTTGTGGGTGGCTATTGCATGACCTATGTGGCTCAAATTCTGGTTTTTAATCTTCGTACAGAAGTATTCAATAAATACACTCGGCTACCATGCAGTTATTTTGATGCCAGTATGTCTGGCCACCTAGTGACTCGAATGACGTTTCACGTTTCTCAAGTGACAAACGCGGCCACAAGTTCTTTAAAGTTAATTATCCGTGAAGGCGCACTGGTTATCGGGTTAATCAGCTATTTGTTTTACATTAACTGGCGATTGGCGGCTATCTTCGTGGTTGTATTGCCAGTCATTGGCTTCGTTGTCACCGTCGTGAGTAAACGTTTTAGATTATTAAGTCAGCGTATTCAGTCCTCTGTCAGTGATGTGACCCATGTTACTCAGGAGGTGGTCAACGGCTACCGGGAGATGCATCTTTTTGGTGGCGTGGAGTATGAACAGCAGCGTATGCGGGATGTGACTAAATATAATCGCCGCCAGCACATGAAAATGGCGATTGCTGAGGGTATAAGTTCGCCGATTATTCAGATGCTGGTAGCCATGTCGTTGTCATTATTAATGTGGCTTGCTTTGGACCCGGTAGTGCTGGCCAATATGAGTGGTGGTGAGTTCGTTAAGTTTTTGGGCTCTGCAGCGCTGTTGGCCAAGCCCATACGCCAGTTGTCTGAAGTAAATAGGAATATTCAACGGGGCGTTGCTGCGGCAAATACATTGTTTGCCACATTAGATGAGATTGAAGAGCCTGATCATGGCACTGTGGAGCGCAGCGAGGTTGAGGGATTAATTGAATTCAACAGTGTTAGTTTTGCCTACTCGGCTGAAGTGGGTAATGTCATTAATGGTATAGATCTAAAGGTGGCTGCTGGAGAAACCATTGCACTGGTGGGGCGGTCTGGTAGCGGTAAAACCACTTTGGTCAGTTTGATTCCTCGTTTTTACAGTCACCGTGAAGGGAAAATTCTGCTTGATGGCACGGATGTAAATGACTATAAGCTAGATAACCTGCGCAGCCATATCGCCCTGGTTTCACAAAAAGTCACCCTGTTCAACGATACGGTGTATAACAATATTGCTTATGGTGCTCTTGCGAAGTGCTCACCGGAAGAAGTCCGCGCCGCAGCCAAGGCAGCCCATGCTTTGGAGTTTATCGAGAAGTTGCCCGAGGGCTTTGAGACCCCCATCGGTGATGAGGGTGTGATGTTGTCAGGGGGCCAGCGACAGCGTCTTGCCATTGCCCGAGCGCTATTAAAAAATGCACCCATTTTAATCCTGGATGAAGCTACCTCAGCATTGGATACAGAATCTGAGCGGCATATTCAGGCGGCATTGGATGAGGTCATGCAAGGTCGAACCACCTTTGTTATCGCACACCGCCTAAGCACCATTGAAAACGCTGACCGTATCCTGGTGATGGATCAGGGAAAAATTGTTGAACAGGGCACTCATCAACAGTTGCTGGCATTGAAAGGTCGTTATTCTCAGCTTCACAGTAAGCAGTTTTCTGATGAGCAGTAACCCGCGTGATGGTTGTTAACTAAATCCTATGAGTTTTTCAACGTCACTCGAAAAGGCATGGAATCGTCGTATAAGTTGGACGCTTATCCTATTACCATTTTCGTGGCTTTTTCGACTGGTCGTCAATATTCGTCGATATTATCACCAACAACTGGTTCCTAATTCTTCTTTGAATATACCGGTGGTTGTCGTGGGTAATATTAGTGTGGGCGGCACTGGAAAAACCCCACTGTTAATCGCCTTGGTTCATTCGTTAAAGGCCCAGGGTTTTCATCCAGGGGTTATTAGTAGAGGATATGGTGGTAGCGCCTCTAATTACCCTTTATTCGTCACGACAGACTCGGCCGCGACCGCGGTGGGCGATGAGCCACTATTGCTGGCCAGTGCTTGTCCCGTTGCTGTTGACCCTGATCGTTACCGGGCGGCTCAATGGCTACTTGAACAGACGGATTGCGATGTAATCCTGAGTGATGATGGTTTGCAGCATTATCGATTGCCGCGGGATATTGAAATTGCGGTAGTAGATGGTGAGTGTGGATTTGGCAATGGTCAATGTTTACCGGCGGGTCCTCTGCGTGAGCCGGTGAGCCGATTACAGCAAGTAGACTTTATACTCACGAATGGCCATGGCTCGAATTTATCAGTCACAGGCGGCTTTGCCTTCAGGGTCGAACCCACACAGTTACGACACTTAACGTCTGGAAAGCGGTGTGCACTTGACCAGTGGCACAGTGGAAACAAAGTTCACGCGGTAGCAGGTATCGGAAATCCCCAGCGGTTTTCAACTACCCTTGAGCAGCTAGGGTTTGAGGTCCAATTGCATGCTTGGCCAGACCACCATGATTTCCAGGGTGGCGAGCTACAATTTGATGACAATCTGCCCGTGATTATTACCGCAAAAGATGCCGTAAAATGTAAAAGCTTTGCCAATGACAGCGTCTGGATTCTGGATATAGAAGCGAAACTGGACACCGCATTTCTCGAGAAGCTGGCCGAGGCCATCCATCATCTAAAAAAGAGTATTTGAGTTGCCATGGACTTTACAGTTGTTATTCCCGCCCGCTTTTCATCGACCCGCTTACCGGGTAAGCCACTGAAGGATATTGCCGGAAAATCTATGATCCAGCGTGTCTATGAGCAGGCTAAAAAGAGCCAAGCCGGGCAGGTGATTGTAGCCACCGATGATCAGCGTGTTGCTGATGCAGTACGCGGTTTTGGTGGGGAGGTTTGTATGACCTCTGCTGACCATAAATCCGGTACTGATCGGTTGCAAGAGGTGGCAAGTCAGTACGGATTTTCTGATGAGCACATTATTGTCAATGTTCAGGGCGATGAGCCGCTGATTCCACCAGAGGTTATCGACCAAGTGGCTGAAAACTTGGCGAGCTGCCAAGCGGCGGGTGTAGCCACTTTGTGTGAGCCTATTGAGACTGATAGTGATTTTTCCAACCCTAATATCGTTAAAGTTGTGACCGATAATCAGGGGATGGCGCTGTATTTCAGCCGTGCCCCCGTGCCATGGCCACGCGATCATACAGAGAACAGGATTAAAGCCATGGCTGCTGTCACGGCCTCTGTAATAGTACCCATGCGGCATATTGGTATTTACGCCTATCGAGTGGCTACGCTAAACCATTTCATTCTATGGCCTGTGGCACCTATTGAAGCCTTGGAATGCCTTGAGCAACTTCGCTTTATGTGGAACGGTATACGCATTCATGTAGCTGAGGCGATGGCTCCTGTCCCTGGCGGGGTAGATACCGACGAAGATTTGCAGCGGGTAATCGGCCTGCTGGACAAGACGTCACTGTGATGTCGGTGAATGTAATGCCTGTGAAGGTATTGTTTGTCTGCTTGGGTAATATCTGTCGCTCACCCACAGCGCACGGAATATTTGAAACCATGGTGGCAGAAGCAGGCTTGCAAGAGAGAATTATCGTTGACTCAGCAGGTACCGGCGACTGGCATATTGGCAAGGCCCCGGACGAAAGAGCCAGTGCCGCAGCACTCTCACGTAATCACGACCTCAGCCACTTGCGTGCCCGTCAGGTTCGGCCAGAGGACTTCCTGGAGTTTGACTACCTTCTAGCCATGGATAACCAAAATCTTTGGGATCTACAGGCACTGTCATTACCCGAATTTAATGGCCACCTTGGGTTGTTTCTCGATTTTGGTCGTAGTGATATCAAAGAGGTCCCCGATCCCTATGCTGGTGGGAAGGAAGATTTTGAATTTGTTCTTGATCTGGTAGAAGAGGCGGCTTCTGGTCTTCTCTCTCACTTACGTGATCGGTTAAGCTGATGCTGAAGATCGAACAGCACGTTTCTTTGCAACACTACAACACACTGGCATTACCGTCTTTTGCGGAAAATTTCTGCCGGGTGAGTACTGAAAGTGAGTTGTGTGAGGCGCTGTCCTGGTCTCGTCAACATCGGCTACCTATCACGCTCTTGGGTGGTGGCAGCAATGTGGTACTGGCTCGGGATTTGAGTGGCTTGGTTATTCAGATGGCGATCCCTGGTATCGAATTGGTTTCCGAGGAACAAGACCAGCGAGTAGTAAGAGTAGGTGCGGGCGAAAATTGGCACCAATTGGTACTAAATACCATTGAGCAGGGCTGGTTTGGTCTGGAAAATCTTTCTCTCATACCCGGGCTTGCTGGTGCTGCACCTATTCAAAATATTGGTGCCTATGGCGTTGAGCTGAGCCAGTATTTCTTATCCCTTGAGGCTATTCACCTGGCAACGGGCGAGCAACGGGTGATGGATGCGTCGGAATGTCAGTTTGGTTATCGAGACAGTATTTTTAAGCACTCAGGTCGAGATCAATACGCCATTACTGCCATTACGCTTGCTCTTTCTTCCAAAATGGATCTTTGCCTTGAATACCCAGCGTTGCAGAAAGCACTCGATGACATAGATGGATCTGAATTAACCGCAAAATGTGTGTCGGATGCAGTGTGTGATGTTCGTCGGAGTAAGCTGCCCAGCCCGGAAGATATTCCTAATGTAGGTAGCTTCTTTAAAAACCCCGTGATCAGTAAAAAGCAGGCCGAGACGTTACGTCAACAGTATCCACAACTGGTGGGCTATCATCAGGTTGATGGCCGTGAAAAACTGGCAGCTGGCTGGTTGGTTGAGCAGGCTGGTTGGAAGGGCTTTAACCAACATGGTGTTGGCGTTCATCAACAGCAGTCACTGGTCCTGGTGAACAGCGGTGGCACAGGTGCTGCGTTACTGTCACTGGCTTCGGATATTCAGGCATCTGTAGCAGATAAGTTTGGTATTTCTCTGGAAATTGAACCACGCGTTTATTCTTAACACGTAATGTCCTAAATCCTCTCTTAATACCGTTGTCTTTCGTAGCCAATAAAAAGCGTCAGTGATAGGCTAGGGCGATAAGAACGGGATAGCGGCTGTATGAGCTCAAGAGAAGCATTGAAAATGGTCTTGGTGGTGGATGATCACGACTTGATTCGGCTTGGTATTTGCCGATTGTTGTCAGAGCTGCCAGATATTACGGTGGTTGGCCAGGCAGCAAGTGGTGAAGAGGCGGTAGCTCAAGTCCGTCAGCTTACGCCAGATATTGTCTTTATGGATATTCGTATGCCCGGTATTGGTGGGCTGGAGGCAACTCAGCGGATTCTATCTCACTATCCAGAAACCAAGGTCATCGTCATTAGTGCATTTAATGATGATGTTTACCCCATGACCCTGTTAAAAGCGGGTGCTGTGGGTTACATCACCAAAAATGCCGATACAAAAGAAATCAAAACGGCGATAGAAGCAGTACTGTCAGGGAAGGTATACGTCAGCCCACACTTGGCCCAGATGTTGGTGGTCAACGGCCTCTCAAATCATTCAGAATCGCCCTTGAGCCAATTGTCTCAACGTGAACTGCAAGTTGCGGAACTGATTACCAGTGGTAGCCGGGCCAGTGAGGTGGCAGAAACGCTCAGTGTTAGTCCAAAAACCATCAATACCTACAAATACCGAATCTACGAAAAGCTTGGGGTAACTAACGACGTTGAACTGACACTGGCTGCCGTTAAATACGGGCTTGTGGACCCTTCTGAAATGATTTAACCCTTAACTCTACTCTCTCTCCAGCCCTTTAATTTAACCGTGTAGAATGGCTGCCATGCCTTTCGATCATCAGCCTTTCCTGAAACAACTTACCCAGAGACCTGGCATTTACCAGATGTTTGGTGAAGATGGTGCTGTGCTTTATGTGGGCAAGGCAAAAAACCTGCGCAAACGGGTAGCCAGTTATTTTCGTAAGACGGGTTTGGCACCCAAGACAGCAGCGCTTGTCAGCCGTATTGCGACTATTGATGTCACCATTACCCAGACAGAAATCGAGGCGCTGTTACTGGAACAGAACCTCATCAAGCAAAACCACCCGCCCTATAATATTTTGCTAAGAGACGATAAATCCTATCCCTACATCTTTCTTTCAGATCGGGACACCTATCCACAGCTATCATTTCACCGGGGCAGTAAAAGGAAGTCCGGAAGCTATTTTGGGCCATTCCCCAATGTCCATTCTGTGCGCGAGAGCATGAACTTTTTGCAGAAAACCTTTCAGGTTCGCCAGTGTGAAGACAGTGTCTTTAAAAATCGTTCCAGACCCTGTTTGCAGTATCAGATCAAGCGTTGTACCGCGCCTTGCGTCGGTCTGGTGAGTGAAGAGGACTACGCACGAGACGTACGCCATACCGGTATGTTTCTAGAGGGGAAAAGTGACCGGCTGATCCGGGAGCTAGAGCGAGATATGGATGAGGCGTCGCAGCAGCTGGCCTTTGAGCGTGCCGCAAGTACCCGTGATCAAATCACCGCATTGCGAACCATTCAAGCGGAACAGGTGGTGGAGTCGGGCAGTGGTTCTATCGATGTATTAGCGGTAGCCCAAGAGGGCGCCCAGGGTTGTGTGCATGCACTTTATATCCGGCAGGGACGAATTTTAGGCAGTCGCAGTTTTTACCCGAAAGTCCCGTTGGCCACTACGCCAGCCGATGTACTGGCCAATTTCGTCCCCCAGTATTATTTGCGGGAGGGCGCAAGGGGCGACTTTCCCAAGGAAATTATCGTTAACGAAAAAATCGAGGAGACCGAACTGCTGGCTGCCGCCATTTCGAGTGTGGCTGAGCGCAAGGTCGCCCTTAAATATCGAGGGCGTGGTACTCGGGCCAAATGGACTGAACTGGCCGAGCGGACAGCTCAGCAAAACCTTCAGGGCAGAATTGCCTCTCGGCAAAATGCATTACAGCGGATGGAAGCATTGCAGGAAGTATTAGGGTTAGACGAACTCCCCGAGCGGTTGGAATGCTTTGATATCAGCCATAGCAGTGGTGAGGCTACTGTGGCGTCCTGTGTGGTCTTTGACAGCACGGGCCCGCTCAAGTCGGATTACCGTCGGCTTAACATCCAAAATGTGACAGCAGGCGATGATTACGCCGCCATGGAGCAAGCGCTGACACGACGATATACCCGGTTGAAGAAGGGTGAGGGTAAATTGCCCGATGTACTGCTGGTTGATGGCGGAAAAGGGCAGCTGAGGCGTGCCGTGGCAGTATTGGATGAACTCGGTATTGTCGGTGTGAAAATAGTAGGTGTCGCCAAAGGCAAAACCCGAAAGGCAGGTTTTGAAACCCTGTTGCTTGCCCAGAATGTTGATGGCGGCGACAGTGAAGTAGAGTTAGACGTGCAGTCATCTGCCTTATTGCTGATACAACAAATAAGAGATGAAGCCCATCGGTTTGCCATTACCGGGCACCGGCAACGACGGGACAAAAAGAGACGATCCTCCGCCCTCGAAGGTATTGATGGCGTAGGCCCCAAACGTCGCCGTGAGTTATTGCGATTCTTCGGCGGCGTCAAAGAGGTGGAGCGGGCGAGTGTCGCAGAACTGATACGTATACCCGGTATTAACAAGAAAGTTGCAGAGGCTATTTACAGTGCCCTCCACAATGAGTAAATTTGAAACGTTGTAACTAGCAGGCTCAGTAGTACGCCCTATGTGGACACTTCCCAATATTCTTACGCTTTTCCGGATTGCCTTAATCCCCATCATCATCGCTGTGTTCTATATGCCATGGGAGTGGCATCACATTGCCAGTGCTGCGATCTTTGCTGTTGCTGCAGGGACAGACTGGCTCGATGGCTATCTGGCCAGAAGACTCAACCAGTTCACGCCCTTCGGCGCCTTTCTCGATCCCGTAGCTGACAAGCTGATCGTTGCTGCGGCCCTGATTCTTCTCCTTGAAACTCACCCATCGCCCGTATTTGCACTCCCGGCATTGGTGATTATCAGCCGTGAAATTGTTATTTCAGCCTTACGTGAGTGGATGGCAGAGCTGGGGAGCCGTACCAGTGTGGCCGTGTCCTATGTGGGGAAAGTAAAAACCGCCCTGCAAATGATCGCCATTGGGGTGCTTCTGGCCGTAGACCCTGTCGTTCATCCCGTATGGGATCAAGTCGGCATTGGCTTGTTATACATCGCCGCCATTCTCACCCTGTGGTCCATGGTGATTTACCTGAAGGCGGCATGGCCTGAATTCTCTAGAGTGCCTGATTCGGAGGCAGGTGCTCAAGGGAATGACACTGAACAGAATTAACATACAGGCTTAGCTGGCAGACTTAATAATGGGACAATGGGTAGGTTCCCACCATTAACCTACAAAATACCTACCTTCATACTGTTCTTTGAAATTCTCGTCGGGTACAATCTCGCCCCCAAAAGGCGCGGTAGCAAAGTGGTAATGCAGTGGACTGCAACTCCTCCATCGTCGGTTCGATTCCGACCCGCGCCTCCAAATTCAAAGACGTTAATCGTCAAGCTGTCATAGTGGCAGGAAGGGAAGGCAGCCTATGCCAACCCTTTGGATTCAATCCGCGAAAAATGTCCATCCTCAAAATGCCCGGATGGCGAAATTGGTAGACGCAAGGGATTTAAAATCCCTCGGCTTAACGGCCGTGCCGGTTCGATTCCGGCTCCGGGCACCATTAAATTATCCGATATCATCTTTATTTTCTTGTAACCCGTTACAAACAAATAACTTTTTGTTAAATTCCGTCCTATTTGGTCTAATGTGTCCGCTGGAAGCTGGTGCTATTTGGTGCTATATTTGGTGCTATATTTATATTGTATGGGGTTTTGTAGCACCAATGTCTCTCACGGATAGACAAATAAAGCAGGCAAGGCCTGAACCGAAGGACTACTGGCTAACTGATGAGCGAGGATTGAGATTGCTCGTCAAAGTAAACGGATCCAAGTACTGGCGATTAAAGTACCGGTTTTTAGGGAAACAGAAGACTTTAGCGCTTGGTGTTTACCCTGATGTCAGTTTGAAATCGGCACGCCAGGGTGTACTTGAGGCTAAAAAAGTATTAGCGGAGGGAATAGATCCAAGCCAGCAAAGAAAGCAAGACAAGCTCCATGTAAAGCTAAATAATGAAAATAGCTTTGAAGCGTTAGCGAAGGAGTGGTGGGAACACCAAAAAGGAACATGGAAAGATTATCACGCTGATCGGGTGTGGGGCAGAATAAGAGATGATGTACTGCCCATTTTAGGCCAAAGACCAATTTCTGACATATTGCCTCAAAATGTAATCCTTGTAGTCAGAAAAGTTGAGGATAGAGGGGCTCTCGATGTTGCATCAAGAGTCTTGCAAGATATCCGTAGAATCTGTCGATATGCGGTTCAAACAGGGCGGTTGAGTGTTAATCCAGCCTCGGATTTAACGGGTGTTTTGAAAGCTAGAAAAACAAGTCATCATGATTCTCTACCCAGAGCGGAATTGCCAGCCTTCTTACACGAACTCGAGAGTTATAGCCGGCGTGGGAGGTTGCTTACCAAATTGGCTATTGAGCTACTCATCCTCACGTTTGTGCGTTCAGGTGAGTTAAGAGGAGCAGAATGGGGCGAGTTCGATATTGAGAATAAGCTATGGCGTATACCAGCTGAAAGGATGAAGATGGGCTCTGAACATCTTGTTCCACTTTCAGATCAAGCTGTAAAAGTGATAGCTCAGATTAAAGAAATTAGTGGCCAATATAGCTTGGTGTTTCCTTCCGAACGTAATCGTAGGGATGGCATGAGTGACAACACTATGCGCCGTGCTATGTTTAAGCTGGGTTATGACGGTAACACACTTGGAAAGAGTAAGGCTGTTCCCCATGGCTTCAGAGCAACAGCATCGTCAATCCTCAATGAAGAGGGTTTTAATCCTGATGCAATTGAGCGACAGCTTTCTCATCAGGAACGCAATGGAGTAAGGGCTGCCTATACCCACCATGCACGCTATTTAGAGGAAAGAGCTAGGATGATGCAATGGTGGGCCGATTACCTTGATCAAGCCAAAACTACGCTCAAGCAAGGTACTGATTTAATATGAACGTAATCGCTCTCCCCAGTGTAGTGCCATTCGCCGCTGCTATCAGATATCTAGGTCTCGAAGGCTCTCATTCCTATTCGAGTAGGTCTGCCTCAATCCTTCTCCGTTTAGTCAATGAATATGATCTTGCTATGTACTTAGTTGGATCTGAGATATTTGGTGTTCTTGAATGGGTAGTACAAGAAGAATGCTACGAAGATTTTGATACGGGGAATATTCAGCAATTAGAGCCGATAGAACCGGATAAGTTTTTCTCTCATGAGTTGTATGTCAGGCTGACCGATGGTCTGATCAAAACTAACGAATCGGGTAATTCTGACCTAGATATTTCACATTTTGAAGTAGAAGCATGTAGGTTTTATACAACAAATGCTGGAGGGACTATAGGCGCGTCAAGCTATTCTTTCGATGCATGTTATTTCAGTCTTGATGATCTGACCAAGTTAAAGGAAAAATTTACAGAACCCCCACAAGAGAAGCTGAGTGTAGGGAAAGGTGGCTTATCTATTCAAAACCAACGAGAGCGAGCATTCAAGTTTTGGCTGGGAAGTAAGGCTACAAATAAATTGATTACTGGTGGGAAGGTTGATTTTCAGAAATGCTATGAGTTGGCAGGGAGCCTGACACAAGATCTGGTGTGGAAGAAGTTACAACAGATTGACGCTAAGCTGTTTTCTCAAGGAAAGGATGATTTTTTTAAACACCAGAATCTGGTTAATTTTAAAATGGGAACAGGTTCAAGTCGTAGTTAATGTCACAGATGTAAGGGTTTGTGATGATTTTTTATATATTAAAAACTAATAATAATCAGTGAGATACCAAGTATCCTTTGTTACCCCCATACATCCACATAATTTAAAGACTGGGATCCTACCTCTAGCCTGTCTTATGTCATCCATCAAGGCTGACATATTCTAAATAACTAGAAGGACAAATTATGTTGGAAAACCATCAAGTAATAACCAAAGAAAAAGTAAACAATCGTTTTGTTCGTATAAAGCAAGTCATGCATATGACGGGAATATCAAGAGCCCATATATACCACTTAGCATCAACAGGGTTATTTCCCCAAAGTGTTTCAATTGTTTCCGGTGGTTCATCTGTTGGATGGGTTGAGGCAGAAGTCCAGGGCTGGATCGAACAGCGTATTGCTGAGCGTAATCAGGAGTTGCCCCATGCCTAAACCTAAAAAAATCACTGTGGAACTGCCGAACATGACCCACTCAGTTGAGCTGTCTCCATCCTTAGCATTGACGCTTCAACTAATGATCTTTTGGAGCGATCGAGGAGGGATCAGCACTTTTCAGCTTCTTGAAGCAGGCGTCCTGTCTGTTCGCGACAGCGTATGTCTATTGAGAAAAGCAGGAGCAATAATCAATACAGATCTTAAAGATGTTGAGAACGCTTTTAGTTTAAGTAGCCACAAGGGTGTTGCACATTACACCTATAAAGGTTGGGTTTAAAAAAAGCCCCTCATTGAGGGGCGATAACCCTAGGAAGAAGGGCCAGTTATGCATAATACAAATACGACATTAAACCCCAATACAGCAGAAATTCCACGGGAAGTTGACAGTGTTTCCTCAGCAGAGGAGATAGGCTACAGGGTTGGTGGCGAAGAAGAGAACATCTCTCTGCCTCTGTTTGACTGTAATCACAATCTTATCAGCCATTGTTCTTTTAACAAAAAAAATGGTCATACAATAACCCCTATAGAAATCACCAAACCTTGTTACATACAGTTCGGAGGTGGTAGTGAAGTTATCATCTCCAGCTGTATTGCAGATGCCATAGCACTCCATCAAACCGGTGTTGGCACACGAACTATTGCGCCATTACAACCAGAAGATCTTATCGATATCTGCGTACATCTAAAAAGGGGCTTCCCTAACCACCAGCACTTTATTTTAGGTAGAAGGGATCACTCACATCATATCGTAGTGGCCAAACAGGAAATCAATGCCAGCTCAGAGTACCCTCCCGCCATCTACAACTCATGGTCAGAATTTATAGACCAGAAAGGAGTAGTAGCCGTCACAGAGTTCCTGCACAGGAATGATACTGAAGCTAACGCGGTGGATAGTTTTGTGGTCAAGGATGATCATGTACGAAACATTGAAGAACAGAGGTTCATCTTCGAAAACCTGATCATCAGCCAGCATATTATTGTCATCTGTGCAGAGCCAAACGCTGGAAAGACAACCATTATGAATTGGGTCTGCAGTAAAATCAGCGAGACAACCGATGTGCGTTATCTGAATTTGGATTGCTCTGGATCTGAGCTTAAAGGCTACCAGTCCTTTGCTCAGAATAATGGGTTCGAGTTTATCAACTTTGACATTACTGGAACTAAAGAGGAGGACTTCTTCAAAGTTATTAAAGAAAGCAAGGATCTAACTGGGAAACTATATGTTCTCGATACCATGAAAAAGCTTGTCGACCCCATGAAGAAGGACCAGATGAAGACCTTCATGAAACTCTTGCGTACACTCTGTATCAAAGGGGCAACCTTCGTTCTTCTTGCTCATACCAACAAACACAAGACAAAGGATGGATTGCCTGTTTTTGAAGGTGTGGGTGATGTAAAAGCTGACTGCGATGAGCTAATTTATCTGACTCCCAAGGATAATGAGAACGGGACAAAGACAGTCACAACCACGCCTGATAAGACACGAGGTCATTTCGCACCAATCACCTTCATTATTACACCTGACAGATCGGTATCATTAACTGAGTATGTTGATCTCGTGGCAGAAAATAGACTTAGAGTAGATGGCCCTGTTATCTCAGCAATCCGTGATGCGCTGGCCGCAGGGAAGACTATACAGAAGGATATCGTCGAAGCTTGCAATAGTAAGGGTATTGGAAAGCGGGGGTCACGTAGGGCACTGGAAGGCTACTCTATGGGGGAAAATCGGTTATGGTCAAAAACTAAAGGTGACAATAATGCCTGGGTATACACTATGATCTAATTTTCAAGCCCTTGGCTCGGAAGGGTGGGTAAACCACCCATCTCTTGGTAAAACGTAAAAACCGGGAAAACCGGGAAAACCCACGCAGTTACTGGGCTTTCTCGGTTTTCCCGTTTTTCGGGGTATGGCCGGTTTTCACAGTCTAGACTATAGTGAACACCCAAAAACTCTATGAGCGTGACTCCAAGCTAACCTCAAAGGGGCCAAGAAGGTTTACATCCAAGCTTAGAAGCCAGAAAACAAATACCCCAAAAATCACTAATAGTAAAAGTTAATCAACACCGATACCTAGCCTATAGGCTAACTCAGTACCTTGTGCTCTAAACTAGTAATACCCCTATGCCTTACTGAGCGCTACCACTCTCTGAATAAAGCCAAAATCATCCACATTACTACTTCTATAACATGTGCTCATACTTGTCCCACCGGGATACTAACGCCTCAGCAATCCAACTTTGTGACTATACATAGCCGATATACTGAATCCTGGTATCTGGCTCCCAGGTTTTTGAGAAACACCTCATCAGGATACGGCCTAAACCACGGTGAATAATCACCTTCATGTATACAAGACACCATCCAGTAATTGTTAAGCCAGGGGCGTTCAGTGGTATAAACGAATCGCCAGTAGAGAACATGAGGTACTGTAATGTAGGTAAGCCATGCGCTCTAAATGACATGAACTTGGGGGCAGAAACCAACCATTGCAATGAATCTACGGTGATTATTACGATGCTTGCTTCAGTTTTTAGGGGGCTTTAGTTACAGAAGTTTCTTGAGTGGGCCCGCTTTTACTTCGTACTCTTCATGAGTCATTACCTCTGCATCTACTAGTTGTTTATAGCTGAGCAGCTTCCTACCAGCAAACCAGGATTCTAAGTGTGACCTAACATAACGACCGTAGGCCGCCTTCAGTGCTTTAATAATTAACCAGCCGGTAGAGAGAACACATACTAATCCGCCTGCCCCCCCTTGGTAAGACTCCACTGCAGCTGCGTAAATAAGCGATGCAACCACCACGATAATCAACACTGTATTGTCCTTAACAAACTGCAGCATAACTACTCCCTATTATTTTCTGTGACTATAGGCACCGCCTATCCCTAGAGTCAAACAACAATATTATTTAGATGACAGCCCACACTAATCAATAATTAACCAGCAGGTTTTTCAGCAATACCTCATCTAGGTACGGCGGCAGTACTATTGGTTCATGATTTAAAGTTGGAACCATCCCCCCCCCTATAAAACGCTTCGCTTGTGTGATGGCAATCACGCCACCATTCCCCTAGCTAGGAGTACTACCATGAGAGAGATGTTTCGTCAGGCCTTCAGTGCCGCCACCACTTTATTCCGTACGGTTGAGCGCGGTGCCAATACTCTGGATAACTATGCCAAATGGGCAGAAGCAGAGTCAGCAGACTTCGAACAAGTCGCAGCTATCGAGCGTAAGGTTCGTATCGCTAAACTTGAGCCTGCACTCAAGGCAGCCTAGTACCAGGCCTCACCTTCGGGTGGGGCCTTTAATGCCACACACCACACATAGAGCAGAGTCAGTACCCAGATAGAGGTGAGAGAGCCAAGCATCGTTTGTTTGAGCTAGCTACCCTGTGATCCGTATAGCCTTTTCCTCACTCGGTAATCGGCTACTGAACATCTAAGCAATCGACTCACTGATAGGATGTGCTACCACTAGGCAGTGCCACTCATGCCCATTCCCCAGACGCTTCGCTTATGTGATGGGCTTTATTCATCCTTTCCACCCAAGCCCCTTTGAACATCAACTCATCATACAAAGGAGGCCATCATGGATGCGACCTATGACCTATTCTCTACAACCTCTGATTCTGGTTTTACATCAATCCAACAAACGACCATCCGAGAGGCCATCGGCATCTTGGAGTCTAGGCTGAGAACCACTGAAACCTTCACCAGCCCCTCAGCGGTTAAGCAATTCTGTCAGCTCCATGTTGCTGCGGAGAGAGATGAATATTTCTGCTGTTTGTTCCTAAACTCTCAACACCAGCTAATTGCCTTTGAACGACTCTTTAGAGGAACGATTGATGGTGCTAGTGTTTATCCTAGGGTGGTCGTCAGGAGAGCCTTAGAACTGAATGCAGCGGCTGTCATATTCACTCACAACCACCCATCAGGAGTGACGAAACCAAGCAAGGAGGATGTCAGTATCACCCGGCGACTGAAAGAATCCCTCAGCCTCATTGATGTCAAAGTTCTGGATCATATTGTTGTTGGTTCTACTGGCTCAACCTCAATGGCAGAGGAGGGGTTGCTGTAATGCTTTAGCACCGAATTCGGTGCTATTTTTTTATTGCCACCGATAATAATAATGATGCATCAGGCTAAACATAAAACGGGATTATGCACAGTGCAGACACTGTCCGCTGGCGCTGCATAATCTGTTCTATGTTAAATCTGATTTACTTTCTATAGATGCTTGCCTGCATCCAAGGCCACGATCTTTACCTAAGTGTTAAGGGCCACGATATGGTGAGATAAATATTTTTAATATTTTCTATAAAAAGTTTCTCTGAATTTCCAATGACATAGAAAATATAAACCTAGTATCAGTCCTATACTTTTACAACCCTGACGTACAGCCAGCATCACATGGAAAAGTAAAGAATACCGCTAGGCTCTAACTCTCAACTTACCTTGCAGAATGGTCTCAACCTGTTGCAGCAGTACTGCCTGTTCGTTTTCTTTATCCCTAAGATTTACAACCAGAGAATAGGCTTCTTTATCAGGCAAATCATTCTCAGCCCAAGGATAATCATGACGAGTCACCACAATAAATATCTTCTTCAGGCGCTCCCTGGCATTCACTTGCTTAAAATTCCAAGTAGAACACTGTAGGGTTCCGTAATTACGAAGCTGTTCAGTGATATACCTCTGGTTAGAGTATTCAGCGTATCTAGTTGTTTCATCTATTGGTATGTTGTTATCAAAACGTTTAGCTACCTCATCTAATGACATTGCTTTGATCAGCTTAAAACTCATCCGTGTGGTTTTGTAATCCACACGAGTAGTTCTCACTAATGGCGTATGCGCCAGTGACACCGAGATCTGTCTGAGTCTTTTATTGCCAGCCCAGAATTCATTAGGAATCGGAATCTCATAGAATTGGTGACTCTTATTATCTAATGAATCCTCGGCAAATATCGTTAAGTCATCATCAAGAGAGCGAAACAATGCTTCTTCGTCAACAAGGCCATAACCTGCTGCCAGTATTGGCTTGCCTTTTTCTTCGCCAAACAAGCTAGTCACTTCGGTAGGCATATTGGCATGAGCAGCTAGCAACGCTCGAATCTGATTTACAGTTGCATTAGGGTAAACAGTTAAAATTCTTGCTGCCAGATGAGCAATATAAGGTGCTGAAAAGGACGTGCCGACATCTTCTGCCACCAGATGGCCAGCAGCAAAATCCTTGCTGATTGATATTTCACCTAGCAAGTTTTGAATTAAATTATTTGATCTGGTATCAACAGCATAGTTGCCTCCGAAGGCAACAAACTCAGGTTTTATAGAGCCCTTGATTCCAGGCCCAACTCGAGAAAAAGGAGAGGGCTGGTTAATACCTGCAAAGCTCTGCTCTGATGGATCACTGCCATAACGACCAGCATTCATGGTCTGATCATACCGAGCCAGTGAACCAACAGTTATGCTATTCACTGAAGGAGCAGGGTCAAGCAAAACATTATCTATCATCGAGTCTGGATAAGATGCCTTCCAAGCTATAGGGCTATCTGCAGAACGGAAATTTCCAGTAGGTACAACAAATAAAATACCGAGCTCCCTGGCCAGCAGATCCAGTACAACCGCTAGACCACGGATTCGACCACCAGAATAAGGTTTATTGATATCGCCATAGGATAAGTTAAAAACCTTACTGCTATAGTTTTCAACAAAATACCTGACAGCCTCTTCAACCTGGTGTTCTATCAGCTTTGTATTAGACTCACAGTTTTCATCAAGAATTCGACCACTGAATATTCTTAGCTCTGGGATGAACTCACCACTTTCTAGCTTGGCAGCAATATCACCATACAGTGCTTTACCTGCCACCATAGTACCGTGGCCGTGCTCATCGTCACTGCCTTTCCCTGCCAGAAAGCTCTGGGCATCGCCTACCGCGGATTTTAGTAATGGATGCCCTGTTACTAAGCCACTATCCAATACAACAATGCCAGGAGCATTATCTGCTGGGGCTGGTACATCTGGAATATCCTGAATATCCTTGTGTAACATAGACACATCTAGTCTGAACTTAGGTGGTAGATCAACCAGTCGTACATCACGATGATTAAGCAGTAGATCAAGTTGGATGGCATTAACACCAAGCCGATACAAGACTATTGCCTCATTAGCCACTCGATCTCTTTTTGCTAGTCCATGCTCTTGCAGCCAAGCTTCAAAAGCCACAAGAAGTAATTGTCTCTCAGCAGCATTGCCAAGCGGCCAAAGTTCAACATCAACATTAAATTCTGCGGTTGTTGGGGGTCCATAATACCCGAGAGCCCAGCCTGTTCTATCTTCAGGGGTAAATGCATCAAAGCCATGAAGGGCTTCGAATAAAGACTTGCGGGTTGGAGTACCGCCTTCAGCAAGAGTTGTTAACCTTGCCTCAAATTCCTCCATAGCATTTTCTGAACTGAAGACAAGGAATATTCCTTTCTCCTCTTGGCTAATAAGCTCAACACCAGGAATGGTTTCAATATTACCGCCTTCAACATCATCAATTTCAATTTTGAAGAGCAAGCGATCATCAAAGCCTTGGTTCTGTGCCTGAGCCGCTTGTTTAGCCCCAGCAAATGAGGCGAGCATCTTTTGACCATGACCTACAGAATCTTCCACCTTTCTCCCAGGTGGAAACCCCGACTTGGGTCTTTTGTTAGTTACAGGTTGTTCACGATCAAAGGTAAAGTGGTCTCTAGCCACAGCGATGACTCCCTTCGTTATGGCTGGCTTTATTATTTAGCAGCAGTTTTTCGAGTAGACTTGGTTAAGCTTTTCTTTCTGGCTTTTTCATTTTTCAGGGCATGTTGAATATGCTCCAGCTTCAGAAACTCTTCACCATCAAGCAACATATCCTTGATTGCTCTCTTCAAGATACGCTCAATATCAGCATGAGACGTATTTTTAAATAGACCCGTAACTTGCTTGGTATATTCAAACTCTCGGCGGACACCTCGGAGTTTGAGACCTAACAAATTCTTAATTTGAGCAACAGTTGGATATTCAAATGCCAGGACATCTTCGAAGCGACGCCAGATAGCAGAATCCAGAATATCCTCATGATTGGTAGCAGCAATGATCAAGCTCTGCCCGCTAAAGCCATCTAGCATTTGCAGGAAGGTATTTACTACACGCTTCAATTCACCATGCTCGGCAACATCAGCACGTTCTTTACCTAACGCATCGAACTCATCAAATAGCGCCACAACAGGAGAGGATTGAATAAAATCAAAAACCTTTCTAAGGTTTGCAGATGTTTCGCCCAAGTATGACGAGACGACACTATCGAGCCGAATAATACACAGCGGTCTATTTAGCTCAAAAGCTAACGCTTCAGCACTGATAGTCTTACCACACCCAGGAGGGCCACAGAATAGAACTCTTTCTACAGGACGCATACCCCAGCTGCGCAGAATCTCTTCACGGTTATATTCCTTGAGAATACGTTTAATAGATTCTCTATTTGTATCCCCAAGCACAACCTCATTGAGCCCTCTTACAGGCTCTTTTAATTCAAGCAGGGGCAAGCCGCGTTCTTTATCAACTGGAATGCTTTGCTTCAGATTCAGCTGAGCAACGCTCTTAGAACTACTTAAAGAATCAGAGCCATACAGAATTTTCTCAAGATCATTAGCCAAAAGGTTATGATGCTTCTGACGTTCCTCAGCAATAAGTGCCTCAGATATACTTCTGAAACCAGTATCATCTCCATCGACACCAGACCTAATTAGCTGTCTTAGTAATTTCCCGCTAGCCATATCACCATTCAACCTTGATCAAAACTCATCCACAGTATAGCCAAAAATAAGCCTATCTATTTGATTATTATTGATTTTATCAACAAGCCCATTGCTGAATTTCATACAACCTACGTCACTACCTCAAGTTTACTATCTGAGTAATTATCTCTCCACAACTTGCTCAGAATTCAAGTCATAACGGTAATGCACAATCTCACCATTGATCAGAAGCTGAATTGCCATCTCAATGTCCTTCAGTGGTGCTATAAACCACTCTCTAGGCTTGCATATTTTTCCGCCAGTATCGGCCACCTCAATATCCAAACAAGCTTTGCCAAAGAAAGTATGCAGCAGGTTCTCGAACTTCTGGGCATTCATGTTGAAGCACTTATAGGACGACACATGATGTACAGCCGACATCAAATAGGTGGGTTCTTTCTCCGCATTAGCTATACGCTTCTCAACCGAAGTAGTGGCATAGCCAATCTTGTAGAGGTTCTGAATAGAGTTTATATCAGGATTGGTGCTCAGTGACTGAAGGATATAGATATAGCCTGATGCCTGGTCATCCTCTTGAATACCCAGCATTCCATCAAGGGCATTCTCTGCCCTCGGTAGTACTCTTCTGCCAGTTTCATCTTTATAGAGTTCAGTGGCTAATGAGCGCAGCAACATATCTGATTCAGTGCCATTCTCAAAGATCAGGTGAAGCTTGGCATTTACCTTACCCTTCTTCTTAACCCGCTCTTTCATATCCGCGACGTAACACATCACACCATGAAGAACGAAGAACTGTCCCTGTTGTATTTGCTGTTCCCCCGTAAACTTGTGTTGCTCCCGTTCACCAGACTTCAAATCTGCATGGCAAGCATTGAATAGAGGTTCGTATTGATCAAAATCTTTGCAGCGTTTCCGAGTGGCTATCTTATCGGGCATATCAATAGCTTTAGGCACATGACGCATAGTGAATATGCTGTCAGCACCATCATCTAATAGGCCAAGAGCATCATCAGACAGAATATCATCCAATGAGTTAATTTCCTTTGGCTCAGGCTCAACATCCACCTGGTATTCAGCTTCTGGTTCCGCAACCTTCGCTAAGGAAGTAACTGGTAGCAAGCCATGACTATCAAATTCGACGAGCGAAGCACATTGCTCAGCATTTCCGCGAATCGCGTTAAGGCGTTGGTTCAACATGAACTCAGGTACATTAGCCCCGGCCCCCATAGAAAGGGCTTCTGGCTCACGGCCATTAACGGTTACAAACTCGTTAATCTCATCAAACTTGGCTAGTAGGTGTTCATCTGCTGTTGGGGCTGAGGTTTTGGCTTTAACCTTTAATAGCCCTAATTCGTCATTAGCACTAACAAAATCCAGAAATTCATCCAGCTCCATTACACTTCAGCCTTCTGTGCTTGCTGGCGTTTCTGCTCTTTAATCCAGAGGATGCATTCCGCTAATCGACGCTCCATGAGATCGGCGGCATCCATTGCGGGCTGACGGCCGTTCTCTTTCACAAAGGCATTAACCTTAGGCCAGAGTATCTTCACTTCGTCAAAATCCATTTTAATACGAGTCGATTCAATAGATTCCTGTATTAGTTTCAAAACATTGGTCGTGACTGACTTGGATAAAATCTCAAAGGCTTTCTGAAAGGGGTTAACACTGTCTATCAGGTCGATATTCAAGTCATCTATATTGACGAATTTATCCGCCATACGAATAAATTTCTTGCCTCCTTCTTCTTTAACTTCTCCGGTACTAACAACTGAATCTACCACTACGTGCTGACGAATCTCTTCAACTTCTTCAGCAGTCAGATCAGGATATTTAACCTGGATGATTTTAGGGATAAGAACCTTATTGACCACCTCTGGGTCAACAGCCCCAGCAGAGGCTGCAATAATCTTATCGTCCTGCAAGATGGCGGCCTTCAGGTCAGCAAGATCAGATTCAACAATATCCTTAGTACGCTTGGTACTTGGCTCTTTGAAACCACCCACCTTCATAGTACCTGGAGGCGTAACCTCAGTATCATCGGGCAGCTTGGTTTTAAACTTGAAGTTAGGGGCTAAGACCTGCTCCATCAGCAGTGAACAGGTTATGGCCTTAAGCATATTATTAACAGCAATCTTTACATCATCGTTTTCTGCATCAGGCTGCGCTATTAAGTTGGTAAACTGCGCGTGTGTCTTATTTTTAGAATCTCGTGTACATCGGCCAATAATTTGGATGATCTCAGTTAAAGATCCGCGATAGCCAACCGTTAACGAATGCTCGCAAAAGGCCCAATCGAAACCTTCCTTTGCCATTCCCAAGGCAACAATTATATCCATATCATCCACGCTATTAATATTGCGTAGATACTCTACTATCTTATCTCGATCTTTTGGCTCATCGTGAACCAGGTCGGCCAGCTTAATCAGCTTGCCATCACGATGGCGCTTAATGGTGATAACACCTGTATCTGGGTCTTTGCTCTGGAAGTCACCAATGGTATCGATAATTGAATCGACTTCATCATATTTGTCTTTGGTGGATTCACCGGCATTCACATTCGGGATATGCACAATGGTCTTTTTATCGGTATCCAACACCTCACCAATGGCATCGGTATAACGCCCTTGATAGAAGTGATAGCCAATACCCAAGGACTTCAGGTATTCATAGCCATTTAGCTGCTCATAATAATTAAACTTGACCTTGGAAAACCTGGCTTCATCTTCTGGTAGTAGAACTGGAACACTATCACCGCGGAAATAAGAACCTGTCATAGCGACGATATGGGCACTGCTATTGGCCATTAAAGAGCGCAGCGTTTCCCCCAGTACATTGTCACCATCAGCGGAGACATGATGAAATTCATCAATGGCTAATAACACATTGTCAAAGTCAGTATCTTCAAGCTCGGCACAGGCAAAACGCAAAGTAGCATGAGTACAGACAAGAATCTGATCATCACCTTTGAGGAAATTCTTGAGGGCAGAGACCTTACTGTTATTACCATCACCGCCAGGTGTACAGAGATTATTTTTCTCTTCAATATCCCAGTCAGTAAAGAAGCCAAAATTGCTCAGCGGTTCAGGGCTAAATGAACCACCAATAGAGCGCTCAGGCACAGCCACAATTGTTTTCTTAACACCCTGATTATGAATCTTATCCAAAGCAATAAACATCAAGGCTCTGGATTTCCCAGATGCCGGAGGTGCTTTAATCAACAGGTACTGATTATCTTTAGCTTCATAAGCACGAGCCTGCATAGCTCGCATACCCATATCGTTGGTGGAGGTACTTTCACCTGTTTGGGCGTAGGTGACATCAATCAGATTAGGCATTTTGACCTCCTGTCATTTTTTCGTACATATCGAATAATGCCTCTAATCGCTCCTGATTTGAGCGAAAGGACGAGCCTGAGTAACAATCTTCTATAGCGCCATCTAAGCGCCGATGTGCGTTTATCAATGATTCGGGCATAATATCAGGGCTGTATAGTTTGCCTAGGGGCTTATCTGGGAACTTCTCTCTCTCTGACAGAACCTCCATCATACAATTAACTATTTTAGCCTTTTTCTTTTCACTAACTTCAGGAAAAGGAAAGTTGTTATATGTCAGATTCACAGCATATCGAATATCTTCTCGCATCCGCCCAGATACAGCATGAGTCCAAACCATGTGCATTTTTGAGGACAATACTCCAAGAACTAAAATATCGACTCCATACAGAACGAAAACACCATTACTCGGAACAACACCCTGCGGACAAATTCCTATCGGTATATATTCCCTTCTTTCTGAGCTAGTCATAGGCAGTATTATTGCTTCTAAACCCTCCTTGTATTTTCTATAAAAAAATCGATGAGGAACTGATGCTGCCTTCTTTGCATCTCTACCACCACTCTCTCTATAAACTCTGCAAGCCTCTATCCGCTCACTAATTATGGGGATTCTTTTGGCATCATCTACTTTGTCATCATCAATCCACAAGCAGTATCTTTTCTTGCCACTCAGAAAATCACTTCCACCAATGAACTGCTTGATAAATGAGGCCGAACTAGGACTTTCTGCAATAAACATATCTCTTTCTGCCTCGGTTAAAAGTAGATGCCCGCCATCTATGCCACTACTACCTAGCGCCATTTCCGGTAAATTGGATAAAGTAGATTTTCTTTGTCCTATTACCATCGAAGACCCTTCAACAAGATAAGGATTAATGTTTTTGGCGGTAATAACTCTTTGCCTACTATATATTTTTCGCGGTTCACCGCAGCAATTTCTTAGACCAATGATTACGCAGGTTACCCCCGCATTAGATCTTGCATTATTTGACCATTTGAAAGATTGATGAGTAAAAAATATTTCAACTCCTGAATTAAATACAAACGGCCAAATAAGGCTTACTTGCTCCCCCTGACAAATAGAGTTTGTGGACACTAAAGCGCATTTGTTCATTGGTCGCCCACCAATATAATCAGTAGCTTTTTTAAACCAGCAGCCGATGTAATCAAGTCTTTTTACATTTCCCAGACCAGAAAAGACAATATCCATGTCTTCTTTTTGTGTTTTATCTCTGTCGCTATAACCAACATAAGGAGGATTCCCTATAAGGTACACTTCTGAGTTATGGTCGGCATTAGGACAAACTTCCGCCCATTCAATACGAGTAGCATTTCCGCATTGAATGCTTCCACTTCTCTGAAGCGGTAAAGAAGCTGAGCATTCACCAAACTCAGTTTTAAACTCCACATTCATCTGATGCTCCGCAAGCCACAGCGACAATATCGCCACTTCATGAGCAAAGTCATCCAGCTCTATACCGTAAAACTGAGACAGTTTAATCACCGAGAAGGGCTGAGAAATCTGCCCCGTCTTTTCCAACTCCAGTTCTTGCAGACGCTTCAGCACCTCCATTTCCAGCTTACGCAATTCCTTGTATGCAATAATCAGGAAGTTCCCGGAGCCACAAGCAGGGTCGAATATTTTTATTTCACCTAAGCGCTGTTGCAGCTTTTGAAGCTTGGTCGCACTCTTCTCAACCTTTTCAAGTTCTTCATAGAGGTCATTGAGAAACAGCGGCTCGATCACCTTCATGATATTTGTGACAGAGGTATAGTGCATACCTATACCACCACGTTGATCTGGATGTACCACGGCCTGAATCATCGAGCCAAAGATGTCAGGGTTAATATCAGACCAGTCCAGTTCACTGCCGCATTCAATCAGCATGCGGCGAGATTTGGGCGAAAATACCGGCGAAGGAATATCATCGGCAAATAGGCCGCCATTAACATAAGGGAAGTTAGCCAGGTAGTCCGGCAATTCACCACGGTCGCCATCAGCGGTATTTAATACGACGAACAGGCGATTCAGGTAATCGGGTAAATCACTGCCATTTCCTTTAGTGTGAGACTGGATAGCTAGGCTAAACTGATTATCCGTAAAGATTTCAGTATCTTCAGCAAAGAAGCAAAACAGCAAGCGGGTCAGGAAGACATTGAGGGTATGTAGTGCTTCGACATCATCCCTATTTGACTCATCAAAGTTATCACCCTTAATCAGATCAAACAGCTTAGCCATTTTCTCAGCGGCTTTTACATCAGCGGGGTTTTCACCTTGATAGACAGCCTTTTCCATACCCGCCCAGGGCAAGAAGAAGTCAAACTGCTTAGGTAGTTCATCCAGATTAATATCCAGAGAGTCAGAAGTTTTGATATCTACCGCCAGTAGCTGATCAAAATTAGTGACGATGACAAAGCGGATTTTATTGGTAGTGACCAGCTTCTCTTTACGCATCTGGTCAATTTCAGCATGTAATTCATTGCCTTCTACATGCCGGTAGTAGAGGTGACGTTTCCAGATGATTTCTTCGTGGTGAGGCTCATTACTCTTGGAGGCCATATTCCGCTCACCGGAACGTAGCCGAGACACGGACTGCTTGCGGTGGCCATAAGCTAATAGCAGCTCATAGATAAAGGCTTCTTGCTGACACTTTCCAGAAAGTAGGTTAGCGAGTAATGCATTAACATTTTCTTCAATTTGAGCGATATTCATACAACATCCATATTATTCAATCAGCTATTTGGATTGACGATAGATACTAGTGAGTCTATTGGTTAACTTGGCGACGAAGAGCTTACGGCCAGAGCTCATTAAATTGACACGCCCTTATTATAAAGCAACTGATTATTTTTGAGGCTGAGCTTACTCAATAGCAACAGGGCGCACAACCAGGTTAGCCCCTGTCCCTAAATACTGATTCTGCCCTACTTGCCAGGGATTTTATAGCTGGCTCACACTCTGAGCACATTTAGCCACTAATTTGCCCTTGTTTTCACACAGCCTAACTAATTGAAATATAATCTCAGCCAGTCTAACCGACCAAACTGGGCTGTTAATCAGTGGGTCGCTGGTTCGAGCCCAGCAGGCGGAGACGGTGAGCTAACCTCTTTATGAAGGAAGTCCAGAATAGTCTAGTGTTGATACAGGGCAGGGGAGCGGGGAAGAAAATAATAATTCACTTACGGGAAGAACTATGTGGTGCTACAAATAGTGCTACATACGAATAGTGTATTTTATATATTCCTATAAAAACAACAGGATACGCCTTTAATGTGTGTCCGGCTCCGGCACCATTAAAATCAATGAGTTATGACTTTTTTCGAGAAGAGAAAGTACCCCTTATTGTTCCATGTAGGCATTATGTAGGCTGACAAGGATTGAAATCTCCCGAATACAAGGTTCAAGTCCGGTTTAGGGTGCTAATAAATTCAATAAGTTAGCCCTATAGCCATCAACACAAATATTTCTATAAAGCGTCACCTAGCTAAAGAGTAGCTTTCTAATAGGCTCCTTAATTTAAGTTTCTGGGAGTATTTGACCACTACAGCTTATGACAACCTAAGGTAAGAGCTTCTTAATAAAGGCAGCTTTATGATATATAGTTGACTTAATATCAACATCAACATCAATAAAAAATGGGGCTATTTTGAGTAAGGTGGTAATTTATGTGCCTACTATTAGGGACGATGATAGTGGGTATAATCAAGTTCTCAAGATTGCCCGTACTGTTTTTGATAATCCTAAGCGGCACTTTGATTTTAACTTTAGTAAATGCTCTAAGCTAGATCATAATGCTGTTGCAATTTTAGGTGGGTTGACTAGATACGTAGATTTTCAAAACTCAAGTACTCAAAGGACGATATCTGGTGTTTTGAAATCAAATTTATTTGCAGATGCGGGGGTTATGTTTCTTGTTACCACAATGAGTTCAGTGGTTTCGGGGCACTTAATTAGTAATAATTTCTTAAGTCATTTTAGTGCAGCGGTTGATGAGGACTACCCTGTCGGTGGTTATATTGGTTACCGAGAGCATAATAATTTATTAAACGAAGACAATATTGCGGATCACCTTAGAAGTCAGTGGTTATCTGGTGAGAAGTTAAAACTTAGTCATTTACTTAAGGATGCGATTGTTTCTAGGATATTTGAAATATTTATGAATGCCTATGGCCATGGTGTTTCTATTCAAAATATCGGTAAATTAGGTGTTTATAGTTGTGGTCAATATGATAAGAAAGAAAAAAAATTGAATATTAGTGTGTTGGATTTCGGGCCAGGTATTGTGGAAAATGTAAAAAGATTCAATTCCAGCATTACGGATAGTCATAGGGCTATGGAGTGGGCTTTAGCTAAAGGTAATACGACTGCTACTGATAGCCAAGGTGCGAATATTCCACGAGGTTTGGGTTTTGATCTTCTTCACGAGTTCATCGCTTTGAATGATGGTGAGATGAGAGTTTACAGCAATGATGTACAGGTTCTTATTAAAGATAAAGAGAAAGTGAAAATTATAAAAAGTAAGTCTTATTTTAATGGGACGTTGGTAAGTATTAAGATAAATTGTGATGATAAAGAGTATTACTTCAAATCGGAAGATCAGCCCCAATATTTTTAGGTGATTATTATGAAAAAAGTGAGGGTTATAGATCTCGTAGGAGAAAATGCGATCTCTATGCAAAGTGGCTCGAAGTTTTATGCTGAGATTCATGACGGTATGATTTCTGGTGAGAAATTCCAGGTAGATTTCGATGGCGTTTCAACCTATGCGTCTCCATTTTTTAACGCATCTGTTGGTTTACTACTTAAAGACTTAACAATAGAGGCGCTTCAGTCCCAGTTAACTTTTATCAACTTGAGTGATATAGGCAGAGCTTTGCTTAATCATGTTATAGAAAATGCTTTAACTTTCTATAAAGTGGGTGACACGGTGAGTAAAGGAATTGATCAATCGGGATCGAAAGGCAACCATGACTGACTTTGTAAATGTATATAATGCATTGCCTGAGCATACAGACAAGTACTTTGTAGATACGAATGTGTGGTTTTGGTTCACATATTGTGGTTCTAAAGAAATAGCCACTCCACGTGGCCCGGTAAGATATCAATTAGACTTATATCCAAAGTTTATTGAAGAAGTTCTGGATAAAG
>CAJXWQ010000023.1 GCA_913062605.1 uncultured Cellvibrionales bacterium | reverse complement strand
TATCGAGCTTCACAGTGTGAATTAAGCTCAATGTCTTTTATGATCAATAAGCCTAAGCTTGGCTTGCTAAATACTCATCATAAGTACCAGCAAAATCAATGTAACCATCTTTCGTTAATTCAATAATGCGGGTGGCAATAGTAGAAACAAATTCACGGTCATGGCTGACAAAAATTAATGTGCCATCAAAATTTTCTAACGCTAAATTTAATGCTTCGATGGCTTCCATATCCAGGTGGTTGGTGGGTTCATCCATCAATAGCACGTTGGTATCCATCATCATTAACTTGCCAAATAGCAGACGGTTTTTCTCACCACCAGAGCAGACTTTGACCTGCTTTTTAAAATCATCGGAAGAAAATAATAGACGCCCCAGTGTGGCACGTACAATTTGATCGTCGTGACTGGGTTTGCGCCATTGGCTCATCCAATCAAACAGGTTCAAGTTATTATCAAACTCAGCGGTACTGTCTTGAGGACAGTACCCCAACGTTGCATTTTCAGACCATTTTATCGTGCCGTTATTGGCAGAAATTTCGTTCATCAGGCAGCGAAGCAGGGTGGTTTTACCCGCACCGTTGTCACCAATGACAGCCAGACGTGTGCCGGCGTCCAGGATGAGGTTACCCCCGCTGAACAGTTGCTCGTCGTCAAAACTATGCCCCAGATTTTCCAGAATCAACGCTTGGCGGTGCAGCTTTTTATCCTGCTTAAAGCGAATGTAGGGGCTGACTCGACTGGATGCTTTGATATCCTCCAGTTTTATTTTTCCAAGCTGCTTGGCGCGTGAGGTGGCCTGCTTGGCTTTTGATGCATTTGCTGAGAAGCGACTGACGAACTGTTGAAGTTCAGCAATTTGTACGGATTTCTTAGCATTTTCTGACTGCATGCGCTCGCGAGCCTGGGTTGATGCTGTCATGAAGTCATCGTAGTTGCCGGGGTAAACACGTAATTCACCATAGTCGATATCAGCCATGTGCGTGCATACCGCATTGAGAAAGTGGCGATCATGGGAAATGATGACCATCGTGCTTTTACGTTCGTTGATTAGTGCTTCCAGCCAGCGAATGGTGTCGATGTCGAGGTTGTTGGTTGGTTCGTCCAGCAGCAAAATGTCTGGATCTGAAAAGAGGGCCTGCGCCAGTAGTACTCGCAGTTTCCAGCCTGGTGCAATTTCGCTCATAGGGTCAAAATGAAGCTCTTCAGCAATACCAGCACCCATGAGAATCTCACCGGCACGGCTTTCGGCGCTATAGCCATCCATTTCTGCGAACCGGGCTTCGAGGTCAGCCACTTTCATGCCGTCTGCTTCGGACATTTCGGCTAGCCCGTAGATACGGTCTCGCTCCAGTTTTATGTCCCATAACTCAGCATGTCCCATGATGACGGTATCAATCACGGAAGACTCTTCAAAGGCAAATTGATCCTGGTGTAATTTCCCCACACGCTCATTAGGTGTAATTGATACATTTCCGGCGGTGGGAGCCAAGCTACCATCCAGGATTTTCATGAATGTGGATTTACCACAGCCGTTTGCGCCGATCAGACCATAGCGATTGCCATTGCCAAATTTGACAGAGATGTTTTCAAACAATGGCTTGGCGCCAAACTGCATAGTGATATTTGCGGTAGAAATCAACGGGATACCTATGAATTTAAGCAATTAAAAGTGGGGGGTTAAATGGGATTCTAAGAGGGGGCGTACTATAGGGATTTGTTGCAACGGCGTCGAGTTAAACTGCCTAAAAATTGCACACAATCAGACATGATTAGATAAAGAATGTAATAGGGCCGGTTGATCAGAACACAAGAAGAGAAAAAGATGTGTATTAGGTGTAGTCGGTTAGGCAAGTTCTTCCGCTTCACGGAGGCGTTCTTGGCGCTCAAGCTCTTCGGTTAATGCAGCCTGGATTTCTTGTAGCACTACATCCACATCAGCGGCTTGAGTACTTTCTTCGAAGTGGCCGGTTAATTCGACCTCTGGATGTAATTCACCCTCCTCATACAACGCCCACATTTCTTTGGCATATTGGGTACCTTTTAATTCGGGGGCGAATAAAGCGTAGTAGCTGGTCATATTGTTAACATCTCGTGCCAACATTCGCTCTGCATTGTTATTTGCAGCTGCGTCTACCGCTTGAGGCAGATCGATAATGACGGGGCCGTATTCATCTACAAGTACATTAAATTCTGACAAATCGCCGTGTACCAGTCCGGCACAGAGCATCAGTTTCACATACTGCATAACGATAGCGTGATCTTCTAGAGCTTGTTCTGATGACATAGACACATCGTTTAGACGTGGTGCTACATGACCATCAGGACCAGTAACTAGCTCCATTAATAAGACACCGTCGAAGCAGCCGAAAGGCTGGGGAACTCGCACACCAGCAGTGGCTAGACGATAGAGCGCATCCACTTCGGCATTCTGCCAGGTTTCTTCTTGTTGTTTTCGACCGTATTTGGAGCCTTTTTCCATGGCCCTAGCACGGCGGCTATTACGTACCTTGCGACCTTCCTGGTACTGAACTGCTTGCTTGAAGCTCCGTTTGTTGGCCTCTTTATAGACCTTGGCACAGCGAACCTCGGAACCACAGCGAACTACATAGACGGCAGCCTCTTTTCCACTCATCAGTGGGCGGATGACTTCATCGACTAAGCCGTCGTCAATCAGGGGCTGGATTCGCTTAGGGGTCTTCATGGAGTCCTTATGTTACACATCGATTGGCTAGAAGTGAGAATCGAATGAAATCTTACCATTTCACCACTACCTATGCTGAATTAAGTCAAAACTGGTGTCTGGTCAGCTGTGATATTGACACTTGGGTTACTTTCCCATTCAATGGCTTGGTATTTTTCCTCTAAATTCACCAAAGGAGTTCAACATCAAAAAAGTACTTATTACATGTCTATGGTTGTCTATGTGCTCTGGCCTAGCTTTTGCCGATCAAGATAGAGATCAAAATGCAGACCAAGAAGATTTTTGTAAAGGTTGGGTGCAGGGTATTAAAATGATTAAAGGTAATCATCTAAGAAAAATGGATATGCCCAAATGTCCAACTTTACGGCAAATTGATCCAGACAGGTCAGCTTTTCGAGAAGGGTTAAAAGCAGGAAGAGCGAAGGCGAGCTTTCGTTCTCGCTAGATATTCTTTTGTGCAGAAAAAACTATATTGATAAGAGTGTCTGGCAGTAACCCGCCTTTTTGCTCGATAGCCCCCGTTTGAATAGCAAGACATTGTTGAATCACGCCGATACATATTTCTTCTCTATTAAGATACATATAAATAAGAATGCAAAGTAATGGGGCCGGCGCTGTCCTATCTTTCTCCAGCAGAAAGGTGAGCGCTAATGTACTCCTTACGATAGAAGCCCTTGGTTTACGTTGTATTATGGCCATGAGCATGTCATTTATATTTAGACGAGTGGGGATGAGGTGAAAATATGACACAGCCGACATCAACCTCTCCAGCTCCTGATGCCCCCAACGTGTTGACTGGCGTATCCATTTCCATGGATGCACTAACCGCCGCCAAAGAGCTGTATGACAGTATTTTTCAGCCAGATATCAGTCTCTGCCTATTCTATTGCTCCCCCGAATATGACTTGGCCCAGTTGGGTTCTGAGTTACATCGTTTATTCGGTGATATTAATATTATCGGTTGTACTACAGCGGGAGAAATTACCCCTACCGGCTATCTACAGGGTGCTTTGACTGGGGTGAGTTTTGCGAGTGAGACTTTTCAGGTGGTTACTCAGCGAATAGATGAAATTGATAATTTTGCGATTGCTGATGGTGTCAATATTACTCATGCATTGAGCAATAGCCTCGTTCGTTTAGGAGCTAAGCCTCCGAGTGGTGAAAATACGTTTGCATTTCTATTGATTGATGGTCTCTGTGGTAGGGAAGAGGTTGTTGTTAGTAGTCTTCATCGCGGTATCGGCAGTATCCAGTTATTTGGTGGTTCCGCTGGAGATAATGAAAATCTTTCTGAAACGTTCTTGTTTCATGATGGTGAATTCCGGTCAAACTGTGCCCTTCTCTCACTTATCCAAACAGATCTCCCGTTTACTGTCTTTAAAACACAGCATTTTGTTGATTCAGATACGAAAATGGTTATCACTGAAGCCGACCCTGGAAAACGTATTGTCACAGAGATAAATGGTGTACCTGCTGGCCGTGAATATGCCCGCATGGTTGGACTTGAAGTCAATAAGTTAACACCCATGATTTTTGCTGCTTACCCTGTTGTCGTTAAAATTGGTGGTGAATATTTTGTGCGTTCTCTTGGAAAAGTTAATGAGGATGGGAGTTTGCTGTTTTTTTGTGCAATTGATGAAGGGGTTGTGTTGACTGTAGCAGAAGGCAAAGACATGGTGGAAAACCTAGGGGATGCATTTCAGCAGGTAAGAGCTTGTGTTGGAGAGCCTATTCTGACACTGGGCTGTGACTGTCTTTTCCGTCGCCTGGAAATGGAGCAGAAAGGGCTTCAAGGGGATATTGCACATATCATGATGGAGAATAAGGTCATTGGTTTCAGCACCTACGGTGAACAATATAATGCTATGCATGTAAATCAGACGTTCACTGGTGTTGCAATAGGGCGAAAATAAGGCGGTTGGCTTTATGCCCGATGAGGTGGCGATGGATGAGATTTCTGTTTTAAAAGAAAAGATTATGCGTCTTGAGAAAATCATCCAAGCGTTAATGAATCGCGTTGAGCGTGACATGGATCTTCAGGGTGATGCCTATGCACTATTCCAATCAGCCATTGTATTGGAGCATAAGGTTCGTGAACGTACTCAGGCCAATGACGCCACGATGCAAGAGCTGGAAAGAACCAACAGCGAATTACTACAAGCTAAAGAGGCCGCAGAAGCTGCTAGTCGAGCTAAAAGTGAATTCCTAGCTACTATGAGCCATGAAGTTCGTACGCCCATGCACGGTATGTTGGGTGTAACACAGTTGTTATTGAACGCCGATTTAACTGAAAAGCAGCTAGCTCTGGTAAAGCTGGCCCATGAATCAGGGCACTCCCTGCTTCGTATTATTAATGACATCCTCGATTTCTCAAAAATTGAAGCGAGAAAACTTAAATTAGACCCAGAACTCTTTGAGGTTCGATCTTTGGTTCAGGGTATACCTGAATTATTAGCTGAATTGGCGCGCGATAAAGAGCTATCACTGTATTGTGATATCTCACCGTACACCCCAAGCCACCTCATATCAGATTCAGCGAGGCTGCGACAGATATTAATGAACTTAATGGGTAATGGGGTTAAGTTTTCTGAAGCTGGCCAAGTGATTCTACGTGTATACCCTGTTGAGCGACGAGGACAGGAAATACTACTTAGATTTGAAGTGCAAGATACCGGGGTAGGGATTCCTGCGGACATGCTTGATAGTGTATTCGATGTTTTTTCCCAAGTTGATGGTACGCCTGCTCGCCAGTTTGGCGGTACGGGTTTGGGGCTTTCCATATGCCGACAATTAGTGACGCTCTTAAAGGGTGAAATTGGTGTAGAAAGTCGGTTAGGAGAGGGCTCTACCTTCTGGTTTACGGCTTGGGTAGAGGTGTCTCCAAATGCACATTATTTGACAGAGTTGGAGTCTGTTGATGTGCAGCTCATCACTCCTTGTGAGGGTGAATCTCAGCGATTAAGAAGGCAGCTGGCTGGTTTTGGTTTTCCCTCTGTTGGTGAAGTATGCGAGATTAGCAAGGTAGGCGACATATGTGGGAGTGTAGTTATTCTGGGAGAAGCACTTGGCGAAGTAGATAAATTTCGTATAGCAAAGCTAATGAGTTCGTCGGCAGTGCACTCTAGCTCGCAACTCATTATCCTTGGTTCCAGCTCTATGGCAGAAGCAAAATACTTGGCCTTGGGTATTAATAATATTGTTCCTGATTCGTCTCATCTATTGAGATTGAGAGAAGCTATTTTAAGGGCTTTGGGTAACACTGAAACTGCTACAGTCGAAACTAAGCCTTTAGAAGAGGGTAATGTTTCGCCAATGACGGGTGCGTATACACCCCGTATTTTGTTGGCCGAAGATAACGCGGTTAATATGAAAATTGCTGTCATCATGCTGAACAGACTTGGCTGCCACGCAGATACCGCTGTTAATGGTATAGAGGCAATAGAGATGCTCGGTAGAAGGAGCTACGACCTTATCTTTATGGACTGTCAGATGCCGGAATTAGATGGCTATGAAACCACAAAAAAATCCGAGCCATCGAGCAATCTGCAGACAAAAAGCCTATACCTATCATTGCCCTGACGGCTAATGCTATGGGAGAGGATCGTGAGATGGCTTTGGCATCTGGTATGAATGATTATTTGAGCAAACCCTATACGCTGTCTCAGCTGCGTGACATGATTGAGCAGTGGTTTGATAGTGAAAAAAATTAATCTTTCGTCAGATTTGACCTGAAAATACTGGATTTGTTATGAGCAACTATTCTTGGTGGTAAGGTAGCCAGTTAGTTCTGTTTTCATTCTAATGAAAATGGGTAGGTGTCTTAGGTTGTAGCTGATTATTATTCTAGAGATAAGAAAAAATGGGTTGCATTAATGCAACCCCTTTTTTAATGGCGGAGGGGCAGGGACGCTCGTATATTTTAAAATCATACAGGTTGTGTAGATGGCCATATGGGTTCGTTAAGCACCTCAGATGCCGCTTCAGATATTTTCAGCCGCAAGATAAAAGCTTTGTGGATAAAACGGCGATCAACGGACAGGTGCTACTCCCATACCATTACTTCCCAGCCATGTAGCCGTTAGTGAGTTTGACATTTTTTTTGCCAAAAAATCTGAGAACTCGACTGAAAAGTGTTGTCTATCCCAGCTATACGGAATGTTCTCTAGAAAAATCATGCAGTCATTTTCACTTTGACAGGCAAAGTCTCTAACACTGATAAACTCAAGGTCATATTTTGTAGCTATCTGGCGCATCTTATCATCACTTTTAAGATTGTTTTCCATCAAGTGCTCACTACCAATGTAATTTAAAATTGCTTCTTTACTTTTGTACTCAACAATCAGCTCTGACATTTTTCTCTTGTTGCGTAAATAATTCCCAAAAATAATGATATTGTTCATACCGTGTTGCTTGAGGAACTTTACGTAATTTTCTGTTAACACTGGATCCGCTATAAGTGTATTTATAACCACTCCATCTACACCAATTAAAGATTTAGGAGAAAATCGCTTCTTATTCAAATCTATACAAGTCAGGTAATGCCTGCTCTTCTTGTTCTGCACTTTTCCTGGTGAACACCCCGACGAATAATTTAGAATATATCGATTCTGTGGATAGTTTATCCCGATGATCCGCACTGCATCAGGGGCCATGCTATCACCAACGACCAATATGTTTTGGATAACATTGGTACCTATAGAACATAACGCCTCCTGTTCTTTTTGGACACAAACATTAAGGCCATACTCAGACCATCTATGCCTCTTTTTCTCTTCCTTTCTAAAGTCGACATTTTCAGATAAATTTTCGTGATACTTATAAATAGAGAATGCAGATATGCTTGTTATAACGACAACGGTTATCATTAGAAAACCTATAAGTTGCCTTAGTTTAATTAACTTTTTATTCCTGAAAGGCTTTTCAACAAATATATAGGTCAATAAAGACAAAGAAAATGTTAAGACAATCCAAAATATTTTGTCATGCCAAGTTGGGGTTGGGTCTATAATCCTCCCAAAAGCATAGATCGGATAGTGCCAAAGGTAGAGCGAATAAGAGATCAACCCAATACCAACAAATACTTTGCTGGACAGCACTTTCGTAACGAGATCATTTTCATTGGCGAACCAGATGATAAGTACGGTGCCAATCACCGGCATTAGAGTGATGAAGCCAGGATGATTGGCATCAAAGTCTACAAAGACCATTGAATAAAAAATTAGAAATAAGCCCAACATGGGCATGGTTTTGTTGAGCAAGGCATCGTTATCTTCCTGGGGATGAAAATATAAGATATTGGCCAGTAAGCTACCTGCCAACAACTCCCAGAACCGGCTAGGCAACATATAAAAAGAAAATGACGCATTATGGCCAGTCATTGATTCTGAAAATTGCAGGCTGAGTAAAAAACCTGCTGTAAGCAAAGTGATGGTATAGGGCTTGAGCCATTTATAGATAGCAAGCATAACTAACGGAAAGACTATGTAGTATTGCTCTTCAACGGCCAAAGACCAGGTATGTAGGAATGGCTTTATTAATGCTGATTCAGCCCCGTATTCTTGTAGCGTACTATCCCAATAGAAATTTGAGCCGAATGCTAATGAGCTTAAGACCGACTTTGAAAAATCAACAAGCTGTGTAGGTAATAACAAGTTCCAGGCAAAGGGTAATGAAACTAGTATGACCACGAACAAGGCTGGAAGAATACGTCTTGCTCTTCGCACATAGAAGTTGGCAATGGAAAGTGTTCCTGAGCGATTGTATTCGCTCATGATGATAGACGTGATCAGAAAACCTGAAATGACAAAGAAAACGTCTACTCCTAAGAAACCACCTTTTAACAACAGGGTTTTACCAAACACTATTTCAAGGTGATAAATAATTACTGCTATGACCGCAATCGTTCTTAGTCCATCTATCTCCGGTCTGTATTTCAGCTCCACTAATATTTACCTTAATAATCGCTATCGTAAAGTTCATCATGGCTTGCATTCAAAAAGCTATGTTAATTAAACATTAATTTTTTTACAGTATCAGTATTACTTGCATCAGTGTTAGTCATACTTAGTGTGTTTACTTGTAGAGATGAAGACAAATCTAGGTATAAAAGGTAGGTATAAAAAAACCCCTACATCCCAGCTATCACGCTGAATTATAAGGGTTATTTTATATGGCGGAGGGGCAGGGATTCGAACCCTGGGTACCTTTCGATACGTCGGTTTTCAAGACCGGTGCTTTCGACCACTCAGCCACCCCTCCTAAAGTCTTTTTTGGTGGCCCCAGTTCTAGGATTTACTGGGGTTCACCTTAAGGCAGAGCCTCAAAAAAGTGCGGGAGATTATACCGTGGTTTCTTTCACACACAAGGGTGAAATTCCACGAATTCATCTCTCATTTACCACTTACTATCGAGAGGCTTTTTTATCCCTACCCAATCACCGTTTTTGACGCATCTCCGTTGCTATTTACGCTGTTGGCGTGGGTCGTTGCTAGGGCGAGTGTGTTGTGGGGGTTCCACGGCTACTGGTGATGGCAGTGACGTGTTCAGCGGTTGTGACTTTGGTTGAGCGCGTGTATCGGTAGCGATGGATACTTTGCCCACAGGTTTCGGTTTGTTCCTTGGGTCATTACTGGCGCGGATTTCAGCCGCCGGTTCTTTCGGGGCCTCGCTGCTGGCTTCTGGTTGGGTTGTGGCTGTAGCATCAGTTGCTACATCGGCAGAACCTGTTTCTTCCGGCGCTCCCTCAGTTTGTGGAGCCTTCTCCGTTAATGGGGCTGAAGGGGGTTCTACAGATGTAGTCGTCTCTGGAGCCAAAACCTCTTCTGTGACTTGTTGCACAGGTGTCTCCGGAACTACTTCTTCAGTTGTTGGGGCGACTGTCGGAGTTAAAGTCTCTGCTTCAGTATCCTTTTGAGCAATTTCTATTACAGGGTCGGCGGCGACTTGAGTTGCTGTTGAATCTTGCCGCTCAACTACCTCTGGTGTTGTGTCGACTTCAGGCTCTGGTTTTGTAGTGGCTTCAGGTGCTTGGTGTTCTACTTTTTCCTCATTGGTAGCCACCGTTAATGGTGCCTCAATGGTGACGGCCTTTGATACTGCTGGAACTACCGGCGCTTTATCTTTTGGCGCAGTTTGAGTTTTTGTCTCAGGCGTTGCCGTGGGGGTTGATTCCGGAGCTACGCTCGTTGCATTGGTTGCCTCTAGCAATTCAGCAGGCACTTCCCGGCGTTGACGGCGTTGGCGAGGGCTACGTCGCTGGTCACCTTCTCTGCGTGGCGGACGATTACTGGTAGCGACTTCAGCTTCAGCCTTACCAGTTTCTTTTTTTGCGGCTTCTTGGCGAGGCTTTTTAGCCTGTTGCTTGGTGTTATCCCGTTCCTGTCGTTGACTATCACGGTTGTCACTATCGCTTTTATTTGTACGGTTGCTCTGGCCATTTTGATTGGGTTTGCCTTTACCCCGACCACGACCACTATTTCGTCGATCATCAGGACGTCGATTACGATTTTGTGGGCGGCGATCATTTCGACCGCGAGCTTGCTGTCGACCCTTGTTTTCTGTTGTTTCAGCTTTTTTGTTCTCGCCGAATAAGGCATTTATCAGGCGGCGGAGTAACCCCGGCTTTTTCTCAGCAGTTGATTTTTTCTTGCTCTGACTCGGTTTTGCTGTAGGGGTAGGTGCAGGCTGTGTTGGAGCCAAGGTTTTAACCGCGGGTTGTTGTGCTGGCGGTACTGGTTTTACAACATCTGTTTCCTGTGAGGTAACATCCTCTGACAGGGTGCTAGCTAGTTTGTAGCTGTATTCAGCGGTGGCACCATCTTGCTCACGAATTCTTTGGACTTCAAAGTGTGGTGTTTCAAGGCTCTCATTAGGTACCACGATAACTCTAATATTATGACGCTTTTCAATATCAGAAATTTCCTGGCGTTTTTCATTGAGTAGGAAGGTCGCCACGGATACAGGGGTGATTGTACGTATTTCAGAGCTGAACTCTTTCTGAGCTTCCTCTTCGACCAAACGTAGAATCGACAGTGCCAGTGAGCGGGTACCACGAATGGTGCCTTGTCCGAGGCAGCGAGGGCATATTCTGGAGGTTGTTTCTTCCAGTGATGGACGTAGGCGTTGACGAGACATTTCCAGTAGGCCGAAGCGTGAAATGCGTCCTACCTGAACACGAGCTCGGTCAATTTCGAGGGCATCGCGCATGCGGTTTTCAACATCACGCTGGTTTTTCCCTGAATTCATATCGATAAAGTCGATAACAATCAGCCCGCCCATATCTCTGAGGCGTAGTTGACGGCATATTTCATCCGCAGCTTCGAGGTTGGTGCGCAAGGCGGTTTCTTCGATATCACTACCGCGGGTTGCGCGAGCAGAGTTGATATCGATAGAGACCAATGCTTCAGTAACGTCGATAACAATGGAGCCACCAGCAGGTAGTTTAACTTCGCGTTCAAAGGCTGTTTCTATCTGATTTTCTATTTGGTAGCGATTGAATAGGGGAATAGCATCCTCGTAGAATTTCACCCGGTTGTGGAAGTTGGGCATAACCTGTTGGATAAATGCAGTGGCAAGGTCGAAGGCCTCGCGATTATCGATAATGACTTCACCCACGTCTTGTCGAAGATAATCACGAACCGCTCGAATAATGACGTTGCTTTCCTGAAACAGAAAGTGGGGTGCCTTACAGTTTTGTGCTTCCTCTTTGATGGTATTCCACAGTTGAAGCAGGTAATCCTGATCCCACTGCAGTTCTTCGGAAGAGCGGCCAATACCTGCTGTACGAACAATAACGCCCATACCATTAGGTGTTTCCAAGTCTCTGAGGGCTTCCCGTAATTCAGATCGTTCCTCACCTTCAATTCGGCGTGAGATCCCGCCGGCACGAGGGTTGTTGGGCATTAATACCAAGTAGCGCCCAGCCAGGCTGACAAAGGTGGTCAGAGCGGCACCTTTGTTGCCACGTTCTTCTTTTTCAACCTGAACAACAACCTCAATCCCTTCTTTGATCACATCTTGAATTTTAATGCGACCTTCAATATCAGAGGGCTTTTTAGAGAAGTATTCTCTAGAGATTTCTTTGAGAGGAAGAAAACCGTGTCTTTCCGCTCCGTAATCGACAAATGCGGCTTCCAGGCTGGGTTCAACCCGGGTGATTTTACCTTTGTAGATGTTAGCTTTACGTTGTTCGCGAGTACGGTTTTCCAGATCCAGATCATACAGTCGTTGACCGTCGACCATGGCCACCCGAAGTTCTTCCGGCTGGGTGGCGTTGATTAGCATGCGTTTCATGATGTTGTCCTACTGTCTTGTGCGTGACAAGCAGCAGAAGCACCGCAGAGGTGATGAACAATTGATATGCAAAATCCAGACAACAAAGGGCTGTCAGCGGTTAGGCTGACGGCAAAAAGGGTCTTAACCCTATAATTTTCCTAAGTTTACTGTTATCAGTCACTGTATCTTTCCGGTAGTACCTTCGAGTTATCAATCTGATGCTTTGCAGCAGTTCGTTCGGAATAGCAAAACTAGAGTGAATTCTTGTGTTGTCTCAATCGGGGCCACTTTCTTAAGTGGGGCCGGAATACAACTCACTGTTTATCGTGCTATTGCGGGAACAGAACTAGTGTTCAATATATTTTGCGGTAACTTCTGCGCCTTAGCGCGGTTTCTCAATGACAACTGCCGAATATTTATGTGGTATCGGGCAACTGTCGCAATAAATTCAATAGCGGGCTTTCGCCTTATAGCTTGCTGAGCGTTCTATAGGCTATCTATAGAGCATTCGTTATTCTCACCGGTTCTTACCGGGGCTCAGCGCAACGGACGAGGACTATATCAGGTATTGTCAACCCCTTCAATTTAAAGGTGTGTGAATGAGTCGTTAATTCTATGATTCTTGGTGGTTTTTTTGAAATGGTGTCAGTGGTTGGGGCAGCTGATAGAATGGCCGCCTCTTTTTCTCTGGCTGAACCTGCTGTGGCTCAACATGACTGATACCCAAGCCAATTCTATTTCTGTGAAATATGTTGATATCACAGAGGATCAAGCTGGTCAGCGGGTTGATAATTTTTTGTTGGCCAAGTTAAAAGGCGTCCCGAAGTCACGTATTTATAGAATTCTTCGAAAGGGCGAAGTCCGGGTTAATGGTTCTAGGGTTAAGCCTGAATACAAGTTGCAGGGAGGTGATAGAGTCAGAATTCCGCCTGTACGTGTGGCTGATCGTGAGGCGCCAGCCGCTCCTGGGCCAAAGCTACAGCGGCTACTCGAACAAAATGTTATTTATGAGGACTCATTACTTTTGGTTGTAAACAAACCCGCCGGGTTGGCTGTTCATGGAGGAAGTGGCGTAAACCTTGGGTTAATCGAAGCTCTAAGGGCAACCCGCCCCAGCCACTCTTTCTTGGAGCTGGTCCACCGCTTAGACCGGGAGACCTCGGGTTGTTTGATTATTGCCAAAAAGCGCTCTTCTTTGCGTTTTTTACAAGATGAACTGCGTGCCAGGCGTGTAGTGAAGACGTATCAGGCGCTGGCGACTGGTCGGTGGCCCCGGGGGATGAAGCGAATCGACATGCCCCTTCTTAAAAGCGAATTGAAATCCGGTGAGCGTGTAGTAAGGATTAATCCGGAGGGTAAAGCCTCGGTGACACATTTCTCGGTGTTGAAGCGCTTTGATAAAGCGACACTAATGGATGTTACTTTGGAGACGGGGCGAACTCATCAGATTCGGGTTCATAGCCAATATACAGGGTGCCCGTTGGCCGGTGATGAGAAGTACGGTAACGATGAGTGTAATCGTCAAATGAAAGCACTTGGGCTAAAACGAATGTTTTTACACGCAGCAAAGTTGGAGTTTCGTTCTCCTGATGGACAAAAAATTCGTGTTGAAGCCCCGCTGCCAGATGAGCTAGTCAAAGTGCTGGCAACATTAGGTTAGAGGGTAGGGGGTAGATACGATGGTCAAACTCTTGATCTTTGATTGGGATGGTACGCTGTGTGATTCTCTTTCCCGAATTGCTTTATGTATACGTTGTGCCGCAGAAGAGGTCGGTTTGCCTCCGCCCCCGGAGCACGAGGCTAGAGAGATTGTTGGTTTGGGGTTAGTGGAAGCACTTGAAACCCTGTTCCCTGGGATTCATATGGATCAGATTTTGGCTATGCGAGATAGCTATTCTCGTCACTTTGTAGAGCATGACCGTGAACCATCACCTTTTTTTAAGGGTGTTGAGGAGACGCTGGAGCAGCTCAAAGATCAGGGATACCTGCTTACCGTGGCAACAGGCAAAAGTCGGCGAGGTCTGGATCGGGTACTGAAAACCAGGCAGTTGAGCCATTTTTTCCATGGTAGTCGTTGTGCTGATGAGACGGCAGGAAAACCAAACCCTTTGATGTTGTATGAGCTGTTACAGGAGTTTAAGTTCTCTCCTGAAGAGGCGTTGATGGTGGGTGATACCGAGTTTGATATGGCTATGGCTGTGAATGCGGGAATACCTAGAGTTGCAGTTAGTTATGGTGCTCATTCATCCGACAGGCTACTTAAATACCAGCCGTTGGCCTGCCTTGATGACTTTGATGAGATAGAAAAATTAATTAATAAATCAATTTAAAAACAATTAGATATAAGTATTTATTAATGTTAATTATAGTTTATTTTGGCGCAGCATTTGGCTCAGCCTTATGAGTGGTAACCCAACCAATGCTGTTGGGTCATTGCCGAAGATACCTTCAAATAGAGTAATACCAAGGCCTTCACTTTTGAAGCTGCCTGCACAATCGTAGGGCGCCTCCTTTGTTAGGTAATCTGCAATTTCTTCATCACTGAGCTGCCGAAAAACGACATCAGTAGAGACAATGTCAACATCTAGATAGCCTGTTCCGCTGTTCAGAAGTGCTACACCAGTGAGAAAGGTTATACGTGAGCCAGATTGTGACCGCAGTTGTTGAAATGCTGCATCATAGTTTCCCGGCTTGGTAAGAGTGCCTCCTTCGAAAACTGCTACTTGGTCAGAGCCAATAATCAGGTGGTTGGGGTGCGAGGCGGCCAATACTTTGGCTTTGGCCTCAGATAGACGTTTTACGAGATGTTCTGGTAACTCTCCTTGTGTTGGGCTTTCATCAATATCGGGAGAAACCCATTCGAATGGGTGCTGTAGGCGATCAAGTAGGGCGCGCCGATAGGGAGAAGAAGAAGCCAGAACCAGTTTTGGCATGTGTTGCCCCTTGTGTTATCTCATGGGTGGTTAGGTGTTATTTGGCTGTCTGGCGTGAACAATAGCCAAGGTATTATATATGGGTTTGTCTGGTGGCTTGGAAATTGTTCTGAAAGCCTGTATTTCCGGGAATTTTTCTTTGACAGATCAAGGTCATATCACTATTATGGCGCGCCTATGTTGACACCCCCTCAGAGAAACATTTTGCCGCAGGTGATTGACCCTCGGCGCTTAGTGAATCAGGGCGTGACACTGACGGGTGAGATTAATCCTGATTTGTGTTTGAGGCTTTCCGAAGCAGTGGTTGAAATCAGTGAGCCGATTATGGCGAACTTGATTTTTGACACAGCTGAGCAGGGCCGAAAGGTGGTCAGAGGAAGTGCATCAACCACGGTCTTAATGGCCTGTCAGCGTTGCCTTGAACCTATGAAGCTGTCACTGGCAGTTGAGATGGCACTCTGTATCGTCTGGTCTGAGGAGAAGGCGAAGTTACTACCTCGGAATTTAGACCCGTGGATTGTGGAGGATGAGGCAGGAGATATCACTGCTTTGGTGGAGGATGAGCTACTATTGGCTCTGCCATTTGTAATGTACCACCCGGAAGATCAGTGCAATACCGCTGCAAGCTACTCAACTGGTGAAGGTTTGGGGGATGTGGCGGAAGAAAACCCTTTTGGTGTTTTGGCGCAACTAACAAGCGAGCAACTAAAAGATAGTGGCTCTGACAATTAACAGACAGTTTTATCAGGAGTAACACATGGCCGTACAAAAGAGCCGAAAAACCCGTTCTAGGCGTGGCATGCGTCGTTCGCACGATGCGCTGAGTGGGCCAACATTGTCTACCGATCCAGTTAGCGGTGAAAAACATCACCGTCACCACGTTTCTGCTGACGGTTTCTACCGCGGTAAGAAAGTGGTTGAAGTCGCTGAAGACTAAAGTTTCTTTCGACTGATAGTATTTATCTTTGGCCGACCCTCTTTGTCTTGCCATTGACACCATGGGTGGGGATTTCGGTCCCCGCATCACGGTACCCTCGACCCTCAATATTCTCCGCCAGTCTCCAGACTTACATGCTGTGTTACTTGGCGACGCTCAACAAATCCAAGATGAAATAGATCGTGTTGATGATGTTGACACAGATCGGTTTCGTATCCAGCACTGCACTCAATCCGTCTCGATGAATGAAAAACCTTCATCGACGATCCGTCATCAACGTGACTCATCTATGTGGCAAGCTCTACAGCTAGTGGCTGATGGGCAAGCTCAGGCATGCGTTAGTGCGGGTAATACGGGCGCACTGATGGCTATGTCTCTATTTCAGTTGCGAACCCTGACGGGTATTAGCCGTCCAGCCATCTGTACTAAGGTGCCTACGGGTTCTGGTTTTACCTATTTGCTGGACCTTGGGGCCAATCTAGAGTGTTCAGCACAACAACTCTACCAGTTTGGTCTGATGGCCTCGTTAGTTGCGTCTACTATTGACGATAATCAGTCGCCTACGGTTGGTCTGCTCAATATTGGTGTGGAGGAGATAAAAGGACGACAAGAGATTCTTGACGCGGCAGAGTTGTTTAAAGCTGATAATGATATTCAATATATAGGTTTTGTTGAGGGGGATACTCTATTTCAGGGTGCTGCCGAGATTGTGGTTTGTGATGGTTTTAGCGGCAACGTCGCCTTAAAAACAGGTGAAGGCGTCGCTAAAATGATTCAGGGTTCGTTAAAGCAGGCGTTGTCGGAGAATTTCCTTGCCATGCTGGGAGCCTTGCTAGCTCGGCCCGCTCTAAAGCGGTTGCAACGGCAGATGGATCCCGCTCAATACAATGGCGCCAGTTTATTGGGGTTACGCGGAGTGGTGGTGAAGAGCCACGGTAGTGCTATTGAAACAGGCTTTGCTCGTGCTGTGGCCGTTGCGGCCCATGAAGCACAGCGTGATTTGCCCTCTCTCATTGAGGCGCTATTGACTCAAAAGAATAATCAACAAGAGGTATCTGATGACGAATAATCTTGCATTTGTATTCCCTGGTCAGGGTTCTCAAAAAATTGGCATGCTCTCAGAATTAGCAGAGCAATATGGCATCGTCACTGATACCTTTGCAGAGGCATCTGAAGTGCTGGGGTATGACCTGTGGGATTTAGTCCAAAGCGGTTCTCAAGAAGATATCACCCTTACTGAACGCACTCAGCCACTGTTGCTTACCGCCAGTGTGGCGGTATGGCGTGTTTGGCAACAAGAGGGCGGTGCGCAGCCAGTATTAATGGCTGGTCATAGTCTGGGGGAGTGGTCTGCCTTAGTTTGTGCTGGTGTCGTTGATTTTAAGGATGCAGTTCGCCTCGTGCGTAACCGTGGTTCTTATATGCAGGAGGCTGTGCCGGCTGGCGAAGGAGCCATGGCGGCCATTATTGGTCTGGACGATGATGTGGTTAAGTCTATTTGTGCCGATGCTTGCCAAGGTGAAGAAGTGGCCGCAGTGAATTTTAATTCCCCGGGACAAGTGGTGATCGCAGGCAACGCCACCGCAGTGGATCGTGCTATTAATGGTTGCAAAGAAGCTGGCGCTAAACGGGCTTTACCATTACCCGTTAGTGCTCCTTTCCATACAAACCTTATGCAGCCAGCTGCGGACAGGCTGGCAAGTGAAATTATGGCTACGGAGTTTTCCGCATCGGAGACTTTGGTGGTACATAATGTGAATGCCCAAACGGAAAGTGATCCGGAACGCATCAAGCAGTTGATGATTGAGCAAATATGTAGTCCGGTACTTTGGGTCGATTGTGTGAAGACATTGACGGATAGCGGTATTGATACGGTGGTTGAATGTGGTGCCGGTAAGGTGCTGAGTGGGCTGTGCAAGCGCATTGAACGCTCTTTGAATGCATATGCCAGTGAAGACCCCATTTCTCTGGAAAAAGCCTTGTCAGAGGTTTAATTCCTTGTTCAAAAAACAAAGCGTTCGAGAATAATAATTAGGAGTTGATTATGAGCATGCAGGATAAAGTGGCACTGGTAACAGGTGCCAGTAGAGGTATTGGTGCTGCCATTGCGATGAGCCTTGGTGAGAAGGGTGTGACGGTCATTGGTACCGCAACATCGGAAGCTGGTGCTGAAAAAATCAGTGCTCATTTCGCCGTGCAAGGTATCAAAGGTAAAGGCATGGTGCTTGATGTTGCCAGCCAAGAGTCCATTGATGCCTTGATGGCAGCTGTTCGTGATGAATTTGGTGCTCCCCTTATTCTGGTTAATAACGCGGGGATCACCAAAGATAACATTCTGATGCGCATGAAGGATGATGAGTGGTTTGATGTCATTGATACTAACCTTAACTCGATCTACCGTCTTTCCAAGGCCTGTGTACGTGGCATGACAAAGGCTCGTTGGGGTCGAATTATTAATATCAGTTCAGTGGTGGGTGCCATGGGAAATGCCGGGCAGACTAACTACTGTGCCACCAAAGCCGGCGTGGGTGGTTTTACTCGTTCCCTGGCGAAGGAGCTTGGCCCACGTAATATTACGGTGAATGCAGTATCGCCAGGGTTCATTGATACCGATATGACAAAAGAGTTACCTGATGCAAATAGAGACCAGATTTTGTCTCAAGTTCCACTGGGTCGTCTGGGTCAACCGGAGGAGATTTCAGCAGTGGTAGATTTCCTTGCTGGTGACAGTGGCGCCTATATTACGGGTGAGAATATTCATGTGAATGGCGGCATGTATATGTCCTAACAGATTGATTTTAAAGATTAAATAATGATTTTGACGAAAGCGGTTACACAGGCTGTTATTTCAAGGTAAAATGCGCGCCTGACGGTGAGTCAATAATAAGAATTTTTGTTGCGGGGTGGGTAGTAAGAACCGGGCGGCAGATTACTTTATACGATATAGGAGAGAATAAATATCATGAGCAGCATTGAAGAACGCGTAGCTAAAATGGTTGCCGAACAACTGGGTGTTAAAGAAGACGACGTTAAACCAGCCTCTTCTTTTGTAGAAGATCTGGGTGCGGACTCCTTGGATACTGTGGAGCTGATCATGGCTTTGGAAGAGGAATTTGATACTGAAATTCCTGATGAAGATGCTGAAAAAATCGCCACTGTTCAGAACGCGATTGATTACATCAACAAAAACCTCGGCTAATTGCTGATAGGTTGTTGATTCGAAGAGGCCGCTCATGTCGAGCGGCCTTTTTTATGTCTGAACTTTTTATACCTGAATCTTCCCCTTATATTTGGTTTAATCTTGTGCCATGAATTGGTGTCATAAGTAGTGCTATGAATAGTGCGGAATACATATGTTTTTTGAACGGCGAGTTAGCCGATTCAGTGTCCGCCAAGGATCGTGGTTTTTGCTACGGTCATGGGTTGTTTGAGACCATCAGGCTGACCAGTGGTATCGCACCTCTTTGGCGCTACCACCTTTCTCGCTTAAGCAGCGGTGCTGCCCGCTTGGGCATTCCCATCGATGAGCAACTGCTCGATCAATACTGTGATCAACTTCTGGGTGCCTGTCCTGCTAATGGCGTATTGAAAATTATCGTCACAGCCGGAAGCGGGGGTAGGGGTTATCGTGTTGACGCCTCATCATCGCCCAATTACCTATTGCAGTGGTTTCCATTGCCCTCATACCCCCTTGAACACTGGCAGCAAGGTGTTTCCCTAAAGCTTTGTCAGCATCGATTACCAAGCTCTCCAAATCTGGCAGGTATTAAGCACCTTAATCGACTGGATCAGGTTTTAGCTCGATCTGAATGGGGGGATGACTACCCTGAAGGCTTGATGCTGGATCAGCAAGGTAATGCCGTAGAGGGTGTTAGTAGTAACTTGTTTTACTGCCATGCAGGAAAATGGTGGACTCCATCTTTGGATCAATGTGGTGTGGCCGGCGTCATGCGGCAGTATCTGTTGGATGATCTACTGCCTAGGTTATCTATACCTGTTCAAGTAAAGACTATTTCTTTTGAGGCGCTATTGTCAGTGAATGAGCTGTTTGTCTGTAATTCGGTGATGGGGGCCTGGCCTGTAGTGTCTTTGGAGAACCGTGCTAGTTGGATTGTAGGTGAAAGAACAAAGCAGATTCAGACAGAGTTACAGCGGGCATTATCATGCTTCGGTTGATGCTTAGATTGATTCTGCGGTGGTTGCTGTTAAGTCTTGTTTTTGTGACGCTAGGGATAACCGCGGGCTATTGGTATCTGAACGGCTATCTGGATAAGCCTTTATCCGGTGCCGATGAACCTTGGGTTATCGAAGTGGAAAGCGGCAGCAGTTTGACAAAAGTAGCTCGCCAGCTTGCAGATCAAGGCATACTCAAACAGCCTGCATTATTTACTGCCTATGCTCGACTGACCAGGCAAACAAGTATTAGAGTGGGTGAGTATCAATTGGATGCCGGTGATACGCCGAGAACACTGCTTGAGCGGTTGATGTCAGGAAAGGTGGTTTATTATCAGATTACTTTTCCTGAAGGGCTGAGTTTCAAAGAATGGTTGTCACTGATTTCCGGGCAACCAAAACTTGCTCAATCATTAGGTGGGCTAACTACACAGGTGTTATTGGAACAACTGGGGCTTGGTATTGATCACCCGGAGGGATGGTTCTTTCCCGATACCTACAGTTACAGTGCCGCTGATACTGATAGTGATCTCTTATTGCGTGCATATGCGCGTATGCAGGAAGTACTTGATGATGAGTGGGAATCTCGAGAGGATGGCTTACCTTACAAGTCTCCCTATGAAGCACTAACATTGGCCTCGATTGTTGAAAAAGAAACGGGTGTTGGGTCGGAGCGAAGTCAAATAGCCGGTGTATTTGTCAGGCGTTTGAAGAAGGGAATGAGGTTGCAGACAGACCCAACAGTCATTTATGGTTTGGGCGATCAATATCAGGGTAATATTACCCGCCGCCATTTGAAGCAGGAAACACCCTACAACACCTATCTGATTAAAGGGTTGCCGCCAACGCCCATCGCCATGCCAGGGCGTGAGGCGATTCATGCAACGCTACACCCTGCTGAGGGTGATGCCCTGTACTTTGTTGCTAAGGGAGACGGCAGCCATTATTTTTCCGCATCACTTGAAGAACATTTGCAAGCAGTGCGACGATATCAATTACAGCGGCGTTCAAATTACCGCTCAAGCCCGAACGACTCTAGTCAGGACAAGTAGACCATAAATGATGAGTAGCAAGATCGGAAAATTTATTACTATTGAAGGCGTGGAAGGTGTAGGGAAAACCACGAATATTGATTTTATTCGGCAGTGGTTGGAGCAGCAGAACATTTCTCATGTGGCTACCAGAGAGCCAGGGGGAACCCCATTGGCTGAGAGTATCCGTGAATTGTTACTCAGTCCTCGTGATGAAGCAGTGGATGAAAATACCGAACTGTTAATGATGTTTGCTGCCCGAGCCCAGCATCTCGCTGAAGTGATTGTGCCGGCATTAGAGCGGGGGCAATGGGTACTCTGCGACCGCTTCACGGACGCAACTTATGCATATCAGGGGGGCGGCAGAGGTGTTTCTATGGAGAAAATAGCCCAGCTGGAAACTCTGGTTCAGGGAGCGTTGCGTCCTGATCTTACGTTGGTGCTGGATATCTCTGTGGACCAAGGGCTTGCTCGAGCAAAAAATCGCAGTGCTCCAGATCGGTTTGAACAGGAAAAAATTGCTTTTTTTGAACGAGTCAGGGAATGCTACCTTGCTAGAGTCAAGGCTGAGCCACACCGGTATCAGGTTATTGATGCCGCTCAATCTTTGGATAGAGTTCAGGCGGATATTGATTCAGTGCTTGAGCGTTGCCTGAGATTTGCTTCGTGAGCGAGCAGCTGACCCCAGCCACGGCAATGCACTATCCCTGGCAGGATGAACAGTGGACAAGCCTGATAGTTCAAGTAGAACAACAGCGGATTCCTCATGCATTGATTCTGGGCGGACCGAAGCACATCGGTAAATACCAATTTGCTTTGACACTGGCGCAGAGGATGCTTTGTGAGTCCTCAGTGGGGGGGTATGCATGCGGTAGCTGTAAGCAATGCCATTTAGTTACCGCTAACAATCATCCCGACCTGTTAAAGGTTTTACCTGAGGGCGAGGGTAAGGCCATACGTATCGACAGTGTTCGTGCGCTGGGCGACTTTGCCAGTAAAACCTCCCAGCAAGGTGGGTGGAAGGTGGCTATTATTTACCCTGCAGAGTCTATGAATCAGAATTCATCCAATGCCCTGTTAAAAAATCTTGAAGAGCCGGGTCCAAATACGCTGTTGCTGTTAGTTTGTCATGAGCCTGCCCGATTGTCGGCAACGGTAAAAAGTCGGTGTCGTATGGTTAAATTCCCTGTCCCGGCGATAACTCAATCACGACTTTGGTTATCTCAAGTGGTAGGGCAAGATCAAGATATAGAACAGTTGCTGGGCTTTGCTGAAGGGCGCCCACTGCTTGCGCTACAGTTGATCGAAACGGACTTATTAGAGCGGCGTCGTGAACTGGAATGTATGCTGGATGATTTGGCTGCACACCGAACAACGCCACTTTTAGTCGCAGAAAAGTTGGTCGCAAAAAAATCCGTTCCTAATGACCCAGTGGTAACCGTAGATTGGCTCTATAGCCGTGTATCCTCTGATATACGGTCAGGCCAGGGTACTATCTCGTTGCGTTTGATGTTCCGCTATCTGGATCGTTTGATCCAGGCAAAAAAACTACTTCAGAGTTCGTCTAATCCAAATATACAGTTGTTGTGGGAGGAGCTGCTGCTCAATTGGCAACTCCTTTTTGTGACGAGGTAATTTAAGTGTAGTTCGGCAGAAAGGGTATTCTGTGCTTAGTGGCCGTTATACGCTGGATGATGCGGGCTTTGCTATAGTACACTACGCGCTAATAGATTGGATTATGTATGAATATGGATATGTTTGGCGGCGGTGTTAGAAATGGGATTCTGAACCTTACTATTAAGGATCAACAGGCCCTTTACGCCATTTACATGCCTTTTGTTCAAAATGGTGGGCTGTTCATTGCCACCCGTAAAACCTACATGTTGGGTGATGAAGTCTTTATCCTGCTTGATTTGATGGGTGAGCCAGATCGTATTCCTCTTACTGGTAAGGTTGTCTGGATAACCCCAAAGGGGGCCGGAGGTAACCGCCGGGAGGGTGTTGGTATTCAGCTCAATGACAAGCATGCCGAAATGCAGGGCAAGTTTGAAACATATCTGGCAGGATTGATGGAATCCGATAAGCCCACTAACACGATGTAACCGGTTCAAACGTCCCTTTCTATGTTTTCTTCAGTAACTCTTTAGCACTCACCTCATGACAAACAAGGCATACCCAACTGTGCTGGTGGACTCCCATTGTCATCTAGATCATCTGGATTTGGCTGATTATCAACAATCTCTCACCGATTTGTTGCAAACTGCTCACAATCGAGGTGTTGGCCGCTTTTTAAGTGTGGGTGTGGATCTAGCGTCATCAAAAAAGTTGATCGAACTGGCCGCTGAGTATCCCAGTGTGCAGGTATCTGTAGGGGTGCATCCGCTTCAGAAATCTCGCCCAGCTATTCCTGAAATTTCTGAGCTTGTTGAACTGGGTCGCCAACCAGGGGTTGTTGCCATTGGTGAAACAGGCTTGGATAACTACTATGGGTCGGACTCTGCAGACTGGCAGCAAGAAAGCTTTATTCGTCACCTGAAAGCTGCCAGTCAATTGAGCAAGCCCGCCATCGTACATACCCGTGAGGCTCGTGAGGAAACCCTGTTAACCTTGAGGGAGTATGCCGATGCACAATCGTCCGGTGTGATTCATTGTTTCACTGAAACCTGGGAGATGGCTAGGGATGCGATGGACCTCAATTTCTTCCTTTCTTTTTCAGGCATTATCACGTTTCGCAATGCATCAGCTCTTCGTGAGGTAGTTAAAAAGGTACCACTGGAGCGTATGCTGGTGGAAACAGATGCTCCCTGGCTTACCCCTATGCCTCACAGGGGGAAGCAGAACGAACCTCAGTATGTCGTAGAAGTGGCTAAAGCCGTGGCCGAGATCAAAGGTATTTCTTTTGAGGAGGTCGCTGAGGTTACCTCTAATAATTTTGAGCAACTATTCCTTTCTAGCAATACCCATGTGGCCTAAAAAAGTTGGCCTAAGACAGTTGTCCTAAGGAAGCGGGCCTAAAAAAGGGTGGTCTGGAGAGCAGTGGCATAAAAGGTGCTGCATAAAAAAGCCCAGCAACATTTGTTGTTGGGCTTTTTAGTCTTAGTCTCTAGAGGCGATGATATAACAACCTACTATTGCTCCATTACCGCTTCTTTAAGCCCCTCGGTGAGGGTTGTTGAGGACTCGGTTTGGTCAAAGATGAGATCAACCTGCCTAATACTGGCAATCGAGTCAAAAACAGATTTTCTCATCGCGAAAAACAGATCTCTATCTGAGCGGCGTACGTAGTGTCGGCCTTCGTCCCTGACAAAGTGGTAGGTCCAGCTGTTTTTTGCGTCAGATACCACTAGCTTCACTTCTACTGTCTCTGCTGATTGATAATCAGGCTGGAAGTTATTAGCTGTCCGTTGAATGACTAGATCAGCAAGCGCCTTGTCTAACCGCCCAACATTTTCCTGATTGAGCTTCCCCTCTTTGGTGTTGCCAAGAAAAATAGAGGGTCCAGTGCGGTTAAATGTCCAGAAGGTTCCTGCTTTCTTAATGTTGTAGTCAGGCCCCTTAATTGCCCGAGCATCTTTAACAGCTAACAGAGCAGTATCAAACCATGGCCTACTACTTGGCAGCATATCCAGAGTATCAATATCAACGGTATAAATAGAATCATCACCTTTTCTGCGAACATGGGACTGGCGTAGGCCAGGGGCGCTACCAAAAAATAATTCACCCAGAACCTCACCGCCACTATAGAGCTGTACACGTCGGATAAATTTATCTTCTGCCACATCAAATCGCTTGTGGCTCTTACTTGTTGTTGCCACAGGCCAGCCAGTATGTAGTTTCTCTAAATTCCCAAGCAGCCCATTGACCTTATCGTTGCTGGCAGGCAGTTGTTGCTTCGACAGCATCCATTGTTTTTCTGACCTGGCGATATAAACGCCATTGGCTTTGTCCTCAATGGATACACTGTCAATAGCTTGCCAATCGATACTGAGCAATGGTTTTGGTTGGTTTAGTCGCGCTTCTCTTTGGCTGTTCCATAGCAGTGCTGCAGCTAGTAAGAGTTGAATGAGCAATAGGCTTGTCAGCCAAAATGTTAGCTTTTTCATTATGTGCCCTCCCTTAATTAGCCAGCTGAGTTAGATAACGTCGTTGGCGAGACTTATAACGCCTTCTTCGAATCAACGCGATGATGACCAGTGCTGCAATTACTAGCCCATAGTTCAGGTATTCCCAGAATAACTGGGTATCATGTTCCATGGGGGGTAGGGTGCGATTGAAATGCCCACGAGAACGTATGCTGAGTAGGCCCGAGTCTTCCAAAGACCAATCCACCGCGTTGGCAATAAGCTCAAGGCTGCTCAGGTATTCACTGCCAACAGCTGAGTTAGCAATAGTTAATACTTGGTCGCGCAAGAAATCGTTCGAGCTAAACAGAACAATTCGAGCAGATGCAGGCGATTTTTCTATGACATTAAACACCGTGGCGGTAACAGAGCTAGACTCCTCTTCCTGTGTATCAGGTGATTCATTGCCAACCAATGAGTTGGGGTGTAAGTCATACCCTTCTGACAATGGCGATGGCTTACCCGCGAAATAGGAGCTGAATTCACCCTGGCTAATAACTCCCAGAAGGTGTTGGTTAAGCTCACCTTCACGTTTAAATGGGGTCATCCCCCGCTCATTAATTTCCGGCATGATCATGGTGTTGTCGGAAAGCCAGGATTCTTCTGAGCTGTGCAAGAGTTCAATCACTTTATGGTTCTTTTGTTTTTTCTGGTCGATAGTGATGGGGGAGCTCCAGGCCATAGTGACTTGGGACAGATTCGCTGTAATAGGATTTTCTTGATTAAGCCCATTGCCTCTGATGTCTGAGAAGTAGGGATATTCAATCATCCGAACTTCCTGTACCTGGTGGCCGCCAGAGGTTCGCATCACGGGTAATGGGACTGCTTTGTTTTGCATATCCAGTACAAGCTTATCCTTCATGTCTAGCCCGTGGTGTCGGAGCCAGTCTTTAAATTCACCCTCGAGCAGCGCCAATCCCAGTCCGCCCTGGCTGACAGTCATTGTGTAAGGTGAGGCCATCGCAATCACAGAGCCACCCTTCATCAGGAATTGATCAATGGCAAAAACCTCTTTTTTACCCATGGCATTGGGTGCTGCGATAAGCAGAATATCCATCTCACCAGACACACTGCCATCACTGAGGTCTTCATCCCGAACGTTTAGATCGGTACCGAGAAATGCGGCCAGCTGGTTGAACTGTGGAACAGATATCCCGATTTGCTGAAGCTTGGGGTCATCCTCTGGTCTGACGACACCGACAGTTTTAATAAACCCTTTACCAAAGCGTTTAACAGCGGCTTTGATGTTACGTTCGAAGCCAAGTTTGGTTTTATCTTCTAAAGGGATTTGAATAACGGTATCAGCATTTTCCAGAATAAGGTGGAAATAGAAGAAATCACGGCCGAATCTGCCCGTGGTAGACAGCGGCTCAAGGCCATATTCATGGGTCAGTTTTTTGGCCACTTCACTGTTGCCGGCATAGGGGTCAATGATATTGACCTTAAGTCGACCGTTGGCTTCTTCGCTTAATGCACTGGCAACTTCCATGACATCTTTTTTATGGGCCAGAAGGTCATCCGGTAACATGGCATTAGCTGATATATAGGCATTAAAGGTCAGGTCGCCTTTAATCGAGTCAAACAGATTTCCACCACTGCGATAACTGTTTAATACCTTCTTGATGCTGCGTGTCAGATCGTATTCTGGATTGCGAAGACGGATATCAAAGTTTTTGTCACCCTGGGCCTTCATTTCGATTAAGTCTTTAAAGCCCAATGCTTCAAATTCATCACCATATTTAATCAGAATGTTGAAGTAGGAGTTCACGATGGCAGATTGATAGCGGTCAGCTACCTGTAGAGGAACAGGCTTAATACCGTACTTTTGGTTGGCTTCTTCTTCCAGTTCTGCATTGATCGCAGGGTCTATAAATTCAATCCGCACTTTTCCACGGCTGACAATTTCATATTCACGAATTAAATCTTTTATCTGCGGAACAAGAGGCGACAGCATAGGGTGGGTTTTGCTGCTGAAATAACCCCGAATTAGCATGGGTTCCTGTAGTTGGCTGAGATAGTCACGGGTTGCATCAGAAATAGAGTATTGATTGCCCTTCGTTGTATCCAGGCGGAGGTAGGTGACTTGGCCAAGCCATAGGTTAACGCCAATAGCATTGATGAGTGCCAGTGCTGTCACGGTGCGCCATGCCCGATGTCGTGGTGTAGACGTCTTCTCAGCCCAACGCTCTTTTTCCAGCGTAAATATGTTCAGGGATAGGAACACAATAATAATACTGAGGTAATAATAGAGATCCCTGAGATCAATAACCCCGCGGGTTATTGAATCGAACCGAGCTCCAGTGCCTATCAATCTGAACCATTCGCCGGCCTGATTACCAAAAAAATCCGTAATAGTGGTGGTACCCACAAGATAAAACAGGCCCGATAAAGCAACGGCAGAAATTAAACTGACAATTTGATTGTCACTACGAGCAGAAATATATAACCCGATAGACAGGTAGGCAGCACCTAGGAGAAATGTAGCGAGGTAACCCGCCCATATAGGCCCCCAATCGAGGTCGCCCATCTGTGAAACGGTGATGGGTAAAGGAAGTGTAATAATTAAAGCAATGGTCAATAACACCAGACAGCCCATAAATTTACCCACAACAAAATGCCACAGAGGCAGTGGTTGGGTAAGAATATGTTCCAGGGTGCCAGTACGACGCTCTTCACTCCAAAGGCGCATGGTTAATGTACTGGTCAGGAAGATCAGTAGGATAGGCATCCACTCAAACAGTGGACGAATATCAGCAATGTTCCGTGAGAAGTAAGACTCTCCCCAAAAAAAGATAAATAGAGAGGTTGCCGCAAATGTCGCCAGGAATAGATAGGCGATGGGTGATGCAAAGAACAGAGTCACTTCTTTCGCTGCGATACGGCGAATCATTGGTAGAGGTTTGGCATTAGGCTGCATCTTTAACCTCCGCTGTGTCTGTTTCTGTGGGGATTTCATTGACCTCTCTGAAGAGAGCTTCCAAGTCCCTGTGTTCCCGGTCTATAGCGTAGAGTGTGGCTCCTGAGCTAATAATGAGGTTGGCAATTTCACCACTCAACTCAAGGGGGTTACCATTTTCCTGAATTTCAAGCCGGTAGCGGTAAACAGAGCCTTCAGCGGACACTTCTTCTACCCCTGTGATTGTGCTCAGTGGTTGTAAAAGCGTGTCCAGCATTCCTTTATCTAAGGAGGTCGTTAACAGGAGATGGTTACTTTCATGTAAGTCGTCCAATTGGGCATCCATGGCAAGTTGCCCATTGCGAATAATCAGAGCCCTGTCACAGAGTGCATCTACCTCTTGCATGATGTGTGTGGAGAGAATCACTGTGGCGTCTTTGGCCAAGTTGCGAATCAGTGCCCGGATCAGCTGAGTTTGGGTAGGATCGAGTCCGTTGGTGGGCTCATCGAGGATCAGCAATTTGGGGTCACCCAAAATGGCTTGGGCAACACCTACACGTTGTTTATAGCCGCGCGATAGTGTTGATATAGTTGAGAGCAGCTTGGGTACAATATCGGTTGCCTGAATAACACGCTTAATTTCCGTGATTTTTATATCACCGGTCAAACCTTTCATTTCACTGGCATAGTCAAGGTAATCGGCAACGGTCATTTCAGGGTAAATAGGTAGATTCTCAGGCAAATAGCCGAGGCTCTGCTGGGCCTGTTTCAGGTCTTTCTGGATATCGGCACCATCGATTTCTATGCGGCCCTGATTTGCTTCAATAAAGCCACTGAGCATTTTCATGATGGTGGTTTTACCTGCACCGTTATGGCCAAGTAATCCAACGATTTCACCTTTTTTTATTTTGAAGCTGACGTTGTCAACGGCTTTAAAATCGCCATACAACCTAGTCAACTGCTCGACTTCCAGCATGGTATTCTCCGGTAGTGAGTAACCTGTTTATTTGTGAATGATATCAGCGGCTCTTTTTGCCTCGCCAGAGGCGGGCCAGCCCAGCGGGGATGCATGTTACACTGAAAAAACTATTGTTTATAGGCATCCTATATATAGATTCCCCAGCTACTGAACTTATCTCTTCAGAAAGCAGTTTATGAACCGAACTTATGAGCCAAATGCCTCGATTTTAGATAGGGGTGATTTTGAAAAGTTCAAAGGGTGAAATGAAGGGCTGAGGCGAAGGAGTGATATGAGTGAAACCAACACTAAACTATTGACTACCGGGTAACCGTTTTTAACAATTCCAGGCAGCCAATACGATCAAGCTGCCTCAGTTGGTTTGTATCCCTAACCAACAGCATACCGGCAAACCCTAAAGCATTAACCGCAAGATCTTCGTGGCTGTCTTTGCTGCGAGGAATCACCCAAAGATAGTCTCTTGTCATCAGCATATTGTAGGGAGCCATCATGCCATCGTTTCCTGGCGATAGTTTGAGATCCGTTAATAAGCGGTGATAGCTCTTGCAGTTATGCTTAGCCGCCGCTGTTAATGCCTCAATTGAGGTCGTGTTGGTGAAAGCGGTAGCGATGACCCGGTGAGAAAAGGGGAGAGCTGTTTCAGTTGGATTATCTGCAATTGATGCTGAAGAAAGTAAGCCTTCAAATGGGAAGGTATCCCTAGCTGTCAGGGGACAAGTCAGGGGAAGAGGAATCATCTGTAGGTGTTTATGTTCCACACTGGCACCGGCTACAGGGCCGCTATTATAGAAAACCAACCCATCCTGGGCCTGTAAGCAAATTTGTGAAGCTAAAAAGTCTTCTACATCCAATGGCGTCTGTTGGGGCTCAAACCGGGAAGTCACCATCAGAATATGGTGGTCCATCACATTAAACTTATTCAGCAGGCAACGGTAATGATCCGTTAGCTCTCCTACATACAATGCAGTCTCATAGGGTAGAAAGGGGTTGAAGTGCTTGTTGTTGGTATCTTTGGTGTCGGGCTCTTGTTTGACATGCCGCTGGACTTCTTCTGATTTCCGGGACAGGTTTTCTACAACCCTTACCTGAAAGTTGATCGTACTGTCACTGGACTTACTTTCACTGCGTTTGCTTTCAATACACTTACCTTTACGACAATAGACCTCACGTGTTTCGCAGTGAGTGGGAATTGCTTTAAGAGCGCCACAGGCCTCGGCAGAATCAGTGGTTGCCTCTACTTGCTGCCACAGTGCTTTCCCATAAAGCATTTTGTCATCGGGGGTATTCGTCAAAACCGGTCTTCCTCGTGAGTGCTCGTGCTGATAATTTGCCTCTAAAAGGATAAGTGATCAAGCTCAGGCAGGTGCTCTATACTTTATAGCAGTTCTTCTATACCTCTAATACAAGGAGAAGTGTCCTATGTCTGATGATTCACTGCCAAAAAGTTATTCTCGTTTATTGCAGCGTTACCCTGAGTTCTCAAAGGCACTTTCTAATCTGGGGGAAACTGTACGGCAACAGGGGCCGTTGGATGATAAACATGCCCAGTTGATCCAGTTAGCTGCTGCCGCCAGTGTTCGCTCCGAAGGGGCTGTTCATAGCCATGCTCGGCGAGCTTTGGAATCTGGTGCCAGCGAGGAAGAAATTCGACATACGCTGTTATTGCTCACCAGTACCATTGGTTTTCCCTCTGTGGCCGCAGGGTTAAGTTGGGTGGAGGATATTTTCGACTAGTTTTTCGCTCTGTGGTTTTTGATTTTTTCTCGCTCTGACATAATGCGTAGATGACACCAGAACGCTACGAAAAAATACTGAAAGTCCTCAATAGCCGCCAGACCGACTTAACAGTGATTACCGATCAGGTTCACAAAGGTCAGAACCTTTCGGCCATTATTCGAACCGCTGATGCCGTGGGGGTACATCGAGTTCATGCGGTTTACGACCAGGGTGTATACCGTCCCCATACGGGTACCGCCATGGGCGCCCACAAATGGGTTAAAACCACAGTCCATCAGGATATCGTCACTCCTATCGAAACGCTTCAGGAACAAGGATTTCAAGTTTTGGCCGCCCACTTTGATGAACGTGCCGTAGATTATCGGGAGGTTGACTACACCAAACCCACGGCACTTTTACTGGGCGCAGAAAAATGGGGTGTGAGTGACAGTGCATACAACCGGGTAGATGGCACGGTGATTGTGCCAATGATGGGTATGGGCGCATCGTTCAACGTATCTGTGGCCTGCGCCATTATCTTGGCCGAGGCACAGCGCCAGCGAAGTGAAGCGGGCATGTACAACCACTGCCACATACCCCAGGATGAGTATCAGACCGTGCTATTCGAGTGGTGCCAGCCAATGATCGCCCGTATGTGCCGTGAGAGTGGGTTGTCATATCCTAGGTTGGATGACACGGGTCATTTGCAAGATCCCCAGGCTTTTTCTTGCTTGTACAATGAGCAAAAGGCGAATGCTCGTAAGGCTAAGAACCTAAGGACTGATGCTCGCAAGGCGAAGGGCTATGAGGTTAATGACTCTAGGGTTAATGATCCGGAACCTATCGGTTAGCCTTCAGTTACTTCATTCTTTCTATATCATTTCTATCTATATTGTTTCTATACAGCTTCTATGAAGTTGGGAACCTCTGAGTCACAAATTCCAGATTTTTTTGCTCCAAAACAGCTACATTTCTCTTCCTGATATGGTCTTATAGGGGAATTACAACTGACTGCTAAGGGTATTAGGGTATGACTGTTTATAACGCGCCTGTCGATGATATGAAGTTCCTGCTCAATAACGTACTGGGTATGGAGAGCATTGCGCAACTGACCGGTTATGAAGAGGCCACACCAGATATGGTGGATGCCATTATTGATGAAGCAGCTCGTTTTTATGGTGAGGTCTTAGCCCCCACCAACAAAGCGGCCGATTCCCAAGGCTCAAGGTTGGAAGGCGGCAAAGTCATTACCGCCCCCGCATTGGACGGTATTTACCAGCAAATCGTAGAGGCTGGCTGGCCGGGGTTGACCGGCGATATCAATTACGGTGGACAGGGATTGCCTGCGCTGCTGGCAGTTGCTGTGGATGAGATGTCCCAATCCGCCAATATGGCATTCAGTTTATGTCCCATGCTCACCAAAGGCGTGGTTACCGCGCTGAGCCTTTACGGCAGCGATGAGCAAAAACAAATCTATTTATATAATCTGGTCTCAGGTACATGGACAGGCACCATGAACCTTACTGAGCCACAGGCCGGTTCTGATCTTGCTGCGGTTCGAACCAAGGCGGTTCCCAGTGGTGATCACTATCTCCTTAGCGGCCAGAAAATCTTTATTACCTGGGGCGATCATGACTACACCGATAATATTATTCACCTGGTATTAGCCCGCACTCCAGATGCACCAGAAGGCGTAAAAGGCATATCCCTGTTTGTGGTACCGAAGTTCATGATTAATGATGACGGCAGCGCAGGCGAGCGTAATGATGTCCACTGCGTGGGGGTGGAACACAAGCTGGGTATTCATGCCAGCCCCACCTGCGCACTTTCTTTTGGTGATAACGATGGTGCCGTGGGTTATCTGGTGGGCGAAGAAAACCAGGGCTTGATCTATATGTTCGCCATGATGAACTAAGCACGTCTTGCGGTGGGTTTGCAAGGGGGGTCCATCAGT
>CAJXWQ010000022.1 GCA_913062605.1 uncultured Cellvibrionales bacterium | reverse complement strand
CCTCTTCAGAAAGCTGCTGGATGCCTTTCCGTAATTGCTTCATTTTCAGTGGGTCACGCAATCGAATGCGTCGAAAAAGCTCTGGGGCAAAATGCGGAATCCCAGTAAACTTTAATTTCTCACCACCGGTAAAGGTGTCACCAATTTGAATCGTACCGTGGTTATGTAAGCCAATAATGTCGCCAGCAATGGCCTCCTCAACGGTCAACCGTTCACCCGCTTTGAACCCCACGGCATCGGCAATACGTATATCCTTGCCCTGACGCACATGGCGCATTTTCATACCCTTGGTATATTTTCCTGAACAGACGCGCATAAAGGCAATACGATCCCGGTGTTTTGGATCCATATTCGCCTGAATTTTGAACACAAACCCGGAAAACTGCTCCTCGCTGGCGACGACTTCACGCTCAATTGTGACTCGCGGCTGCGGTGCTGGCGCCCAGTCTACAAAGTGATCCAGCATTTCACGTACACCGAAATTAGACAGTGCTGTACCAAAAAATACAGGTGTTAGCTGACCCGCCAGAAACATCTCCAGATCAAATTCATTGGTTGCACCACGCACTAGCTCAATTTCTTCACGAATCTCATCGACGTAGTAACCCAAAAGTTCTGTGGCTTCATCGGAGTCCAGGCCTTTGATCTGAATATCTTCAGGAATGGTATGACCTTGCCCCTGCTGAAAAACATGGATGGTATCGGTGTAGAGGTTGTAAACGCCCTTGAACTCTTTTCCACTGCCAATTGGCCAGTTGATCGGCGCCCCAGAAATTTTTAGTACCGCTTCAATTTCATCCAGAAGCTCCACAGGATCGCGAATGTCCCGGTCCATCTTATTCACAAAGGAGATAATTGGGGTGTCCCGCAATCGGCACACTTCCATCAGTTTGATAGTGCGCTTTTCTACGCCCTTGGCCCCATCAATCACCATAAGTGCAGAATCTACAGCCGTGAGTGTTCGATAGGTATCCTCGGAAAAATCCTCGTGTCCTGGAGTATCAAGCAAATTAACTGTTCGGTCTTTATAGGGAAACTGCATGACGGAGGAGGTGACGGAAATACCACGCTCCTGCTCCATCTGCATCCAGTCAGAGGTTGCATGGCGATCACTTTTCTTACCCTTTACCGTCCCCGCCACCTGAATAAGATTGCCAAACAGCAGCAGCTTTTCAGTAATGGTCGTTTTACCGGCATCCGGGTGAGAAATAATCGCAAAAGTACGGCGGTTTTGGTATGGCTGGCTCATCAAAGCTATCGGATCTGAGTTGAAAGGCACGCATTATACTGGCAGTGGCCACTCATCACATGGGTTTTCACCTGATGAATAATAGGTACCTTACACTCAGCAAAAATCACTAATCCAAACTATTAACTAGTGAGCATTGGGGATGACACCTACCTGAGGCATCTCCGCCAAGCCAATGTCACGGGCATGCTGCTCAAAGCCCTTATTCTTCCAAAAGAAAGCACCGGGCATAGTGGTGGGAATCACCAGCACATAAAACAGAGCTCGACCGACAATGCTGGTGGCAAGCAATAGCAACCCCACTAACGACCAGCCAACCAAGGCCAACAGACCGTCACCAGCAAACACCAGCAAGCCCACCATCAACAGCAGATTCAAGCCCAGCAATGCATTACGACAATAGTAGGTTTTACCAAAGGTAGTGCACTGAACAAAGTGCGACGCCGCACCTTCGTGAGTAGCACTGTTCATGGCTCGAGAATGAGCCATCAAACCAACGCTCTCTGCAGCCACACCCATGAGCATCAATATACCCACCACCATCATAGCCGAGCTGTAAGCTGTTTCCATCAATGCCAGCGTGGCAACAATAACGGCTCCACTCACCAAAGCACCGAGGCTTAGCATATTGCCAAAGAAACTGGTCACCACTTGCCAGTGGTTCCAAAAAGGGCGGGCTTTAATGCGGTAGCAACGGTTCATGTAATACAGACCGGCTAATGCGGAAGGTACCGCTAGCCAACCAAATACATTGGCGAGATTGGCCATCACGCTGGGCGAGAGCATTTTCGTCATAGTGCCCCCTAATAATATTGAGTCCAACGACTGGAATAAGCTATTTGCTGGCAGGGAAAACAATATATGCAACCCTAAAGTACCCATAAAAGCAGCGATACCCAACCCTTCACGGCAAACCGGCGAGTGTCGCCAGTTATTGAAACCCCGATAAAAACGCTTGGGTTTGCCCAAGTGCATGCTGGACATAAAGAGCCCAAAACCCACCATTAAGAAGCTCAAAATTACCAGGGGGACATAGGCCACGGTGTCGCGAAATACTATTAAGCTTTCCACACCAAACTGACTGCCAATAAACGGTAAGGAAAATGCTCCAATGGATGCCTGTGCCATTAACGTAAACAGTACCAATGGATTTTCTCTGGAGCTAAGTCGGCCAAGATTCCAGTAACGGGTACGACCTTTCTTCTGATCAACTACCGTTTTATAACTGCCTTTTTCATCTTTCTGATACTTCACCGGCATGGAATCTGTCCGCTTCATTTCTTCCGGCATTTCGGTGATTTGCTGAAAACGGATATTAGGGTGGGTAATTTCTGGATCTGGGAAACCCGGTATCGAAGTTTTAGCCTGATCGCGATTTTCCGGGATATTTTCAATCACACCAAAGTCGAGGGCGTTACCCACACAAGCTGAAACACAGGCGGGCTTTAAACCTACTTCAAGTCGATCCACACACATATTACATTTGGACACCTGACCCTCAACCGGATCCAATTGAGGTGCATTGTAGGGGCACACCCAAGTGCAATAACCACAGCCGAAACAGGTGTCCGGGTCTTGTAACACCGCGCCAAATTCTGCGTGCTTGGTATACGCCCCCGTAGGGCACCCTTTTAAACAGACAGGATCATCACAGTGATTACAAGCCATGGATATATTCATGCGTTTGTAGTCCGGGTAGCTGCCTCCCTCCACATAGCCTACAGAACGAAAGGCGATGTGAGCGGGATTTTCATTCTTCTCACTACAGGCTGCCTCACAGGCATGACAACCAATGCAGTTGTCCGCAGTAAAAAAGAAACCGTGTTGTTTATTGCGATTGGGATTGCAACCGACTTCAGGGTTTTCATTAATAAACATCGAGCGATCTTCAGGAAGCCCGGTCAAATCTACTAAATCAATTTTCTGCCCGTAACGGTTTTCTTCTTCTACCTCTTTATCGGACAAAAATGCATAGGGTTGCTCTTCAGTGCGAATTTCCCACAGAGTACTGCCGTCTGCACGTGGCGTTTCTACAGCCTTCCCCGTGGAAGACACAGAATCGGATGAACTATCCACGTGTTTTCGCTTCTTACCGATGTCTAGTGGATCAAATAAATTATTCATAATCGCCTCACCAGTCACTGCTCATTAAACGGTTCATTAAAAAGCACGTCGCTGCACGTTCAGTACGGCAGCCTCTTGCTGATCCACAGGTTCAATGCGTACTGAACACTGCTTAAAGGCTGGCTGCCTGGAATAGGGATCCAATAAGCCAAGGGTCAGGCGGTTAACGCAATCGTGGTAATGAAAGGGAATAAACACCATGTTTCGTGGCACGCGATGGGTGAGCTGCACCATCACCACCGCATCACTGCGGCGCGACACCAACCTCACATACTGCTGGTGTTCAATGCCCTGTTCAGCAGCAGCGTCTGGGTTCATTTCCATATAGGCTGTGGGACTGAACTTGTTACAGTTACCCACTTTTCCCGTGCGAGTACGGGTATGGAAGTGTTCAACCACACGACCACTGTTCAACCAGAAGGGAAAGTCCTGACAAGGTTGTTCATTGTTATTGATAAAATTCACACTGATCAAATTGGCTCTGCCATCGGCAGTCTGGAATTGACCGTCGGTGTACAGTCTGGCGGCACCTTTCGGTTTTTTTCCCTGATTCCCGAAAATATCGTCTCCAAGAGCATCATCCCGAAGTGCATCTGCTTCAGTGTAGGGCCACTGAATACCCCTGGCCTGCTCAATTTTGTCGTAACTCATACCTGAAATATCCAGGGTACGACCAGCGCCCACTGACAGCGCCTTCATCTCCTCAAAAACGTCTTCTGCCGAGTCAGGAAAGTCGATAATGCTGCCATGATCAAAGCGTTTTGATAGTTGGTTGAAAATCCATAAGTCAGATTTTGAATTGGCGAACTCAGGGATCGCTTTGCGGGTAAGATTCACTCGGCGTTCAGTATTGGTGTGGCACCCCTCCTTCTCTGCCCATACAGATGCGGGTAAAAAAACATGGGCATATTGATTGGTCTCAACATCCTCATAACAATCCTGAACCACCAGAAACTCCAGTTTTTCCAGTGCCTTTCTAATACGTGCGGTGTCGGCCATGGAGGTCATAGGATTGGTAGCTACCAACCAGAGACCTTTTATTTCACCCGTCTCAATAGCAGGGAAAATATCGGTTTCAGACAAACCACGTTGCTTAGGGAAAAACTCGGGGTCAATACCCCAAAAATCAGCGATATATTCCCGGTCCTTTTCATTTTCCAGATAACGGTAACCGGGCAGTCCCGAGCAGGACGACCACTCACGGGTACCCATGGCATTACATTGGCCAGTAATAGAGAGGCTGGTGCCCCCCGGCTTTCCAATATTGCCGGTCACCAAGTTAAGGTTATTGATATTAGCGACACCATCAGAGCCGTGAGTGCTCTGATTAATACCCATGGTCCAAACCGACATAGCACTACCCGCACGGGCATAGAGCCTCGCTACGGTGCGAATGCGGTCTTCATCAATGCCGCAAACATGTTGTGCTACTTTCGGGTTATAAGTGTCGGATAAAACCAGCTTAATCAGCTCATCCGAGCCATTGGTGTGAGCATCAATATAAGCTTGATCCTGCAACCCTTCAGAAAAGATCACATGTAACATCGAGTTAATTAGCACGCAGTCCGTGCCGGGGGTAATCGGTAAATGGATATCAGCAAACTGGGCCAGCATAGTGACCCGAGGATCAACCACGATAAGAGGAAACTTTCTCTTTTCCAGCGCCTCTTTAAGGCGCCAGTAAATGATTGGGTGTTGCTCCGGCAGATTGGATCCAAATGCCATAAAGCACTCGGTATGTTCAAAGTCATCGTAGCAGCCTGGAGGGCCATCTGAACCGAACGAACGTTTGTAACCGGAGACAGCGGAAGCCATACACAGGGTAGTATTACCATCGTAGTTATTGGAACCGATACACCCTCTGGCCAGTTTCCCCAGGGTATAAAATTCTTCTGTCATCAACTGACCAGTAGAAACAATGGCAAAGGAGTCGCGACCGTATTTATTTTGGATGTCTTTAATTTTTGCCGCTGTCACATCTAACGCCTGATCCCAGCTGGCAGCCTCAAAATCTTCATAGGGTTTACTGCGAATCAGTGGTTCGGTTCCACGCCCGGCTGAATCAAATAGATCATGCTCCAGTAAACCTTTAATGCAGAGTTTGCCTCGATTCACATCGGCACCGGCATGACCACGGCTGGTCACTACCTTGCCCTGGTCATTTAAACCAAGCTCAATGGAACAACCCGTAGAGCAGTAGTTACAGGTAGAATATTTCCACTCTGCAACCTCTTTTTTAGGGATAACTATCGGCTTTCGTTTCTTTCTACCAAATAACATCGGAGTAATTCACACCTAATCTTGGCCGCTGTAAAAAATAGCCAAACAATGACTTATATCAAGATATGAGCAAAAACTAAGCCACTTTTTTAAATTACTCCGATAAAAATAATATTTTTTATTAAAAACAACTAATTAAAATTAATCTATCACCAATATTTTTTTCATTACTTCATTTGATCCGCCCCCACCTGCACCAACTTAAGCAGTTATGCACTATTTTCGAGCGCACTATTTGGATGCTCGCGCCTAAACTGGGCTTAAAAAATGCTATTTTTAAACACCCCACATCCATATATCGCCATTAACCCTATGTATTAAATGGTTATTTTTTTTGATAAGAAAAGCTGGCACCCTCCTTGCAAGAACCTTAGGAAAGACACTAAATTTCCTTTATATCAAAAGAGCCGCCATGACAGTAGAGCAACTAACCGCACACCCAAATGCACCAAAGCCTGGTCGAGTGACACTGGTTGGTGCTGGACCAGGTGATCCTGAATTACTGACTATAAAGGCGTTAAAAATTATTAAAAATTCTGATTTTATTCTTTATGACAGCCTTGTCAGTCCAGAAATTTTGGAATTATTTCCTACTAAAACACCTGTTATGTATGTGGGAAAACAAAAAAGTAATCATAGCATTCCGCAGGAGGCGCTAAACGACTTGCTCGTGGCGAAAGCACTGCAAGGATTGAACATCTGTCGCCTAAAAGGGGGCGACTCATTTATCTTTGGTCGCGGTGGGGAAGAAATGCTAAAGCTGAAAAGCGCCGGCATTGAAGTGGAACTGGTTCCCGGTATCACTGCTGCCTCTGGTTGCACCAGCTATGCGGGAATACCACTCACACACAGAGGCATTTCACAAGGTTGCACCATGGTTACTGCCCATGGTGAAAAAGAACTGAATCTTCCGTGGAAAAACCTTGCCAATCTCGACCATACCTTAGTGTTTTACATGGGGCTGAGTAAATCAGAACTAATCAGCACCCAGCTTCAAATCCACGGAATGCCACCCAGTACACCCGTAGCCCTAATAGAAAACGGCTGCCGCTCGAACCAACGCGTGGTTCGAGGCCAACTACATGAACTACCACTGTTGGCCGAAAGGGAACGCATCCAGTCGCCCGCTCTAATCATTGTTGGTGACGTAGTAAATCTCGCCGATCAACTGGCCTGGTTTTCCGATAAAGAGTTGGCCAACGCAGAGCCCTCTCAATATGAGAACAGGAAAATTCAGAAGTTATCCGCCTGAGTAGTTAGAACGCAGATGAAATATAGACAGAGGTAAAAGTTGTATGAGTAAACAGCGCATTATTGTTGTAGGTAACGGTATGGTGGGACACAGGTTTATTGAAAACCTGGTGGATTCCCCCTCTGCAGACAGTCTGGATGTCATCACTTTTTCCGAAGAACCCAGGCTGGCCTATGACCGAGTACAGTTAAGCGCCTACTTTTCCGGTTCCACAGCTGACGACCTGGCACTAACCAGTGAGGGCTATTACCAGGAAAATGGTGTTAATTATGTCCTGAATGACAAAGTAGTCAGCATTAACAAGTCCAAAAAGTATGTGGTGACGGCCAGTGGTCGTGAGGAAAAGTACGACAAGCTGATACTGGCAACAGGGTCATATCCCTTTGTGCCCCCTATTCCCGGAAAAGATCAGGATCACTGCCTAGTTTATCGCACCATTGAAGACCTTGAAGCGATCACACACTCAGCTGAAACCAGTAAGGTCGGTGTTGTCGTCGGTGGAGGCCTATTGGGACTTGAGGCTGCCAGCGCCCTGACAAACCTTGGTCTGGAAACCCATGTGGTCGAGTTTGCTCCCCGGTTGATGGCCGTTCAGCTGGATGAAGGTGGCGGCAAACTATTACGACGCAAGATTGAAGATCTTGGTCTCACTGTCCATACAGAGAAAAATACTCAGGAAATTGTTGCCGGTGAAAACTGCCGGTACCGCATGAATTTTGCCGATGGCTCCTTTCTTGAAACCGATATGGTGTTGTTCTCAGCGGGTATTCGCCCACAGGATGAACTGGCTCGAGAGTTCGACCTGAAAATGGGTGAGCGCGGCGGCATTGTTATTAATAATCAGTGCCAAACCTCTGATGAAAACATCTACGCCATTGGCGAATGCGCCCTTTGGGATGGCCGGATTTTTGGCTTGGTAGCCCCCGGCTACACCATGGCCAAAGTGGCGGTATCGCATATTACTGGCGGCACTGAGGAGTTCACCGGTGCCGATATGAGCACCAAGCTCAAACTACTTGGTGTCGATGTTGCCAGCATCGGTGATGCCCATGGTAATACCCCCGGTGCGCAGAGCTATGTTTACACTGATGAAGTCAATGAAGTCTATAAACGACTCGTGGTTTCTGAAGATAACACACGCCTGTTGGGTGCCGTATTAGTAGGCGATGTAGAAGTCTACGGTAACTTACTGCAATTTAAGCTCAACGATATGGCGCTACCGGATAACCCGGAAGCGCTGATTGCTCCCTCTGTTGGCGATGCGCCGGTAATGGGGATGGATGCCTTACCAGATGCCGCTCAGATCTGCTCCTGCTACGACGTTTCCAAAGGTGCTATTTGCAGTGCCGTTCAAAATGGCTGTACCGATGTCGGTGCGGTGAAAACAGAAACCTCGGCAGCGACTGGCTGCGGTGGCTGTGCCGCCATGGTTAAACAGGTGGTGGATAGCGAGTTGGCCAGCCTGGGGATTGAAGTCAACAACAATCTCTGTGAGCACTTTGACTACTCGCGCCAGGAACTGGCTGACATTATCAGAATTAAGGGAATCACCACCTTCGACGAATTATTGTCTGAATACGGCACGGGCCTAGGTTGTGAAATCTGTAAGCCTACAGCGGGTTCCATTCTTGCCTCCTATGGCAATGAGTATATTCTGAAAAAGGAACACATTGGTCTACAAGACACCAATGATATCTATCTGGGCAACATGCAGAAAGATGGCACCTACTCCGTGGTTCCTCGTGTACCCGGTGGTGAAATTACTCCAGAAAAATTAATTGTGCTGGGAGAAGTGGCGAAGGAATACGACCTTTACACCAAAGTAACCGGAGGCCAACGCATCGACTTATTTGGTGCACAACTTCATGAACTACCTGACATATGGCGCCAACTGATTGATGCCGGTTTTGAAACTGGCCATGCCTATGGAAAATCCCTACGTACGGTTAAATCCTGTGTCGGCAGCACCTGGTGTCGCTATGGCGTTCAGGACAGTCTCTCTATGACTATCGCTATCGAGGATCGCTACAAAGGCCTCCGATCTCCCCACAAAGTCAAGATGGCCGTGTCCGGCTGCACCCGCGAGTGTGCGGAAGCACAAAGTAAAGATGTGGGCATTATTGCTACTGAAAATGGCTGGAACCTCTATGTGTGTGGTAACGGTGGTATGCGCCCTCGACACGCAGATCTGTTTGCCACTGATCTTGATGACGAAACCCTAATCAAATATATCGACCGGTTCTTTATGTTTTATATCCGTACCGCAGACCGCTTACAGCGCACCTCGGTATGGCTGGAAAATCTTGAGGGAGGCCTCGATTACCTGAAAGAAGTCATCATTGATGACAAGCTGGGTATCTGCGGGGAACTAGAAAGTGAAATGACCAAGGTCATTGGCACCTATCAATGCGAGTGGAAAACCACCATTGAAGACCCAGAAAAGCTCAAACGCTTTAGTCACTTTATCAATGCCGATGAGCCAGACAGCAATCTCGCCTTTGTAAAAACGCGGGGACAGCGCCGTCCGGCTACCGAGGAAGAAAAAATCACTGCAATAGAAGTTGTGGAGTAATTTATGAGTACTGCAATCAGCACTGAATGGGTCAGCATTTGCCCGGTTGAAGACCTTTTGGCCAACACAGGACTTTGTGCCTTGCACGAGGGCGAGCAAGTGGCTATTTACAAAATCAATCCGTGCGAGGAATACAGCCAGAATTTTTTATATGCCATTTCCAATTATGACCCCATTGGCAAAGCCAATGTGCTCTCACGAGGTATTTTGGGAAATATTGGCAACCACTTGGTCGTCGCCTCTCCACTTTACAAACAACATTTCGATCTATTCTCAGGTGAATGCCTGGAAGATCCAGAACACAGGGTAAAAACTTATGAAGTGAGGTGCTTCAATGACGAGATTCAATTGAAGAAAAGCGCCCAATAACAGGTTATTTCAAATACCTGAATACTGATTGTCCACCTGTGACTCTCGAGCAAAGAACTGCCGAGTAAAAACCGGAACTATTATGACTACTGAATCCTTCAACATATTTTCTTTCAAAGGGAAGATGAAAACGCTCCACATGAGCTGGATTGCTTTTTTTATCACCTTTTTCGTGTGGTTTAACCACGCACCCATGTTGCAAGCCATTGCCCACTCACTCGGGCTATCCGGTTCTGAGATAAAAACACTGCTGATTCTTAACGTGGCACTAACCATTCCTGCCAGGGTAATCATCGGCATGATGACAGACCGGTTTGGACCGAAGATTGTCTATTCCGGCTTATTAGCCCTCTGCTCCATTCCCTGCTTTATGTTCGCTATGGCTGACACCTTCACCCAAGCTGCGTTGGCTCGCTTCCTACTTGGCTTTATCGGCGCAGGATTTGTCGTCGGTATCCGCTTGGTTAGTGAATGGTTCCCCGCCAATGAATTGGGTACCGCAGAAGGTATTTATGGTGGCTGGGGTAACTTTGGTTCTGCCGCAGCTGCATTTTGTTTGCCCGCCTTGGCTCTGGTCTTTGGTGGTGATGATGGCTGGCGTTATGCCGTCGGCCTGACCGGTCTGATCAGCCTGATTTTTAGTGTTATTTTCTACAGAAATGTGTCTGATACGCCCAAGGGGTCTACCTACTTTAAACCTAAACACAGTGGCGCCATGGAGGTCACCAGCAAAGGCGACTTCTTCTTCCTGCTCGCCATGAAAGTGCCCATGTATGCAGCACTTGTGCTATTAAGTTGGAAGCTCTCTCCAGCCGGAGTTAGCCTAATAACCGAAACGGTTTGTATTGCCATCTATGTGGGCTTAATACTACTTTATGTCTACGAAGTATTTATGGCATGGAAGGTAAACCGGAACGTTTTTGTCAAACCCGTACCTGAACTACACCAGTATAAATTCAAGCAAGTGGCGGTATTGAACGTACTTTACTTCGCTACTTTTGGGTCAGAGCTCGCGGTGATCTCTATGCTACCGCTATTTTTTGCCGATACTTTTGAACTCACCCCGGTGGTGGCAGGCATGGTAGCTTCAGCCTATGCCTTTATGAACCTGATGTCTCGCCCCGGTGGCGGCTGGCTATCTGACCGCTTTGGCCGTAAACCCACGCTACTAATTTTGACTGCTGGTCTGGCTGTGGGCTACTTCCTTATGGCCATGGTCGATAGCCAATGGCCTATTTGGCTGGCAGTGATTGCCGCCATGGCTTGCTCCTTTTTTGTTCAATCTGGTGAAGGCGCCGTGTTCGCTACGGTGCCATTGATTAAACGCCGCCTAACGGGACAAATTGCCGGTATGACCGGAGCCTACGGTAACGTCGGCGCTGTGGTCTACCTGACCGTTCTGTCTCTTGTTGAGTACCAAACCTTCTTCATGGTGATAGCAGGAACAGCAGTATTAGGGTTTATCACTCTACTGCTGATGGAGGAGCCTAAAGGTAATATGGCTGAAATCCACGATGATGGCTCCGTTGAGCTAATCAGCGTAACCTGATATCAACTTAACTTAATACCAAGTGATGAAAAAACAACTGCCGGAGACTTATTGATTGTGACGGCCGCCACCATACCTACTGAACCAGCACCTGTTGAACCAGTGCCTGTTAAACCAGCACCTGGCGACTCAACACGGGTTGAACCTCAGCACCAAACGTCATCCTCTGAACTGAGGGTGACCTTTGGCGGCCACTCCATTGCCGGCGTTAAGAAGAGAAATGAAGATGCCTTTTCAGCCTATCTTCCCTCATCCAAAGGTGAAAACCAGCTCAAAGGTATCACAGCTTGTATCGCCGATGGCGTCAGTTGTAGCGAGAATGCTCAACTAGCCAGCCAAACAGCTGTCACACTTTTCATTGACGACTACTACAGCACACCCGAGAGCTGGACTGTACGTACCTCTGCTGCCCGAGTAATGTCATCACTCAACTCATGGCTGTATCACCATGGCCAACAAGACTATCAACCCCAAAACGGTGCGGTAACCACTTTTAGTTCGGCTATTTTTAAATCCCGAACTGCTCACCTGTTCCATGCTGGTGACAGCAGAATATACCGACTCAGAAAAGGTGAGCTTGAGCAACTTACCACTGACCACTGCAACCATGCTTCTGGTGGAAAAACTTACCTCACCCGGGCACTGGGTATGGACAGTCATCTGGAAGTGGATTATATCCAGGCAGAACTAGAACAGGGCGATCTGTTTCTGCTCACTACAGATGGCATACACGAGGTGCTGTCCCGTAACGAGTTAATTACCCTGGCAGAGTCCACTGACAACAATCTGGAAGATGTCGCATCGACCATTGTCGACCAAGCTCTGGCTCAAGGAAGCGAAGACAACCTGAGCTGCCTACTGGTTCGAATAGAACAATTACCGATAGAAGACCTTAACGAAATCCACCGCAAGTTAACCCATCAAACCATTCCACCGGTAATGAAACCGGGAATGACAATAGATGGCTATACCATTCAACAGGTAATGCACAGTGGCACGCGCAGCCACCTCTACCTAGTAACACATCCAAACCATGATAGCCGATTTGCCCTGAAAGCCCCCTCTGCTAATTTTGCAGAAGACGCCCAATACCTCGAAGGGTTCATGCGCGAAGAATGGGTAGGGCGCCGCATCGATAACAAGGGTGTAATGAAGATACTGCCCAAGGATGAAAAAAGTAAATTTCTATACCACCTCTGCGAATATATTGAAGGGCAAACCCTAAGGCAGTGGATGTATGACAACCCACAACCTTCGCTGGAAAAAGTCAGAACCATCACTCAAGGTATTATTCAGTCATTGCGGGCATTTCAACGGCTCGGGATGGTTCACCGAGACCTGAAACCCGAAAATGTCCTCATTGATGAGAACGAACAGGTAAAACTCATTGATTTTGGGACCGTTCAGGTCAGCGGACTCAACGAAATAAGCAGCCCGCTCCATGAAGAATGTCCCGTGGGGTCTGTGAACTATATTGCACCAGAATACCTAATGAACCAGAAAGGGACCTATCGCTCCGACCTCTTTTCTCTGGGGGTCATCATCTACGAAATGGTGACAGGTAAACAGCCGTTTAATCTATCAAATACTCATCGACGAACACCCAAGCATTACGGTGAGTGGCAGTATCATTCTGCACAGGAATACCGTCCGGATCTTCCTCTGTGGTTGGATCTTTCTCTTGAAAAAGCAACCAGCCCCAATCCAACAGGACGATATGCCGCCTTATCAGAGTTCTACACAGATCTCTGTACACCAAACCAAACCATGGTGAACAAGCGCGAACATTCTCCATTGCTAGAGCGAGATCCGGTTCGCCTATGGAAAATGATCTCGGCCTTGCTCTTGATCATTGTTGTTCTTCAGGCGGCCTTATAGAGTGACTTGAACTACGGTGACTTAAACCAAGGTGGCCATGAAGGTCCGCGTAAACAGATAACACAAAATTTTGGAGACTAAGTATCAATGAACCCAACAGTGAACAATCCAGGTACTATCCAAGCAAAAGATATCATGCACGCAGAAGTACTCAGTGTGTATGAAGGCTGGTCCATACAGCGTCTGGCCGACTTTTTTATGAAACATAAAATCTCTGGAGCACCGGTTATCGCGGCTGACCATGAGTTAGTTGGTGTGGTCAGTGTCTCCGATATTTTCCATTTTGAAAATATGGATGAGGAACAGCGACAGTCCGCATTGCAAACCTGTTACCGTGACGTGACCAACACTGAACCCAACGTGGTAGACCTCGAAAACTGGAGTAAAAATGCCCAGTACCACTGTACCGTTCATCAAATTATGGCTCCCCAAGTGATCAGTGTGGCTGAAACCGCGTCACTATCAGAAATAGCATCGCTGATGTTAGAACAACGCATCCACCGGGTATTTGTCACCTGTGACAATTGTATTTCCGGTGTTATTTCTACCTCGAATATTCTTCAAGTTTTGGCCAGTGATGAAACGGCATTAATCGCAGCCAGGAAAACGGCCTAAAAACTGGCATTAAATACCCAATTTTTCTTACTCGGGTGCGACATTTTGTCGCATCCTCAAAGCCCCTGTAGAACAGTAGAATGGCATTACTCTCAATACCCTACTGGAAATTTAACCCTTGAAACGTACTACTGCACTGGCTTCACTATTCATCACCTCTCTGGCACCTATGGCTTTAGCTGACCATAGCCATATGGAAGAGATCAGCATCACGGGCCAAAAATCAGCCAAGATCACCCCCATGAAAGTATCCCCTGCAGAAGTGCCCGTTATTGATACAGCGGCTTTGTTACAGAAAGTGCCCGGCGCCAATATCAATAGTAATGGAGCACTCACCGGCATTGTGCAATATAGAGGTTTATACAGTGACAGGGTAAGTATTCATATTGATCATAGCCCCACCCTAACAGGTGGCCCCAATGCAATGGATACCCCCCTTTCATACACCCCACCTATGCTGCTCAAATCTCTTGAGGTTCACCGAGGGATTGCCCCGGTCAGCGTCGCACAAGAGAGTATCGGCGGCCATATCACAGCCAAGCTTGATCGTGGTGAGTTTACTGATCATAAAGATTTAACGTTCTCCGGCGCACTCTTAAACCGCGTTAATAGCAGTAGTGACGGGTTCAGCAATGCTATTAAATCAGTCTTGGCCAACAAGAATCATAAGGTGGCTGTGCTAGCCAGCCACGATGAAGGTGATGACACCCGGATTGGTGATAACGATAAACTTGGTGGTACTCAGTATCGTCGTAGCCGTTACGACATTAGCTATGGCTGGCAAAACGATGACACTAAGCTTGAAATCTACGCAGGCCAATTAGACACTAGAGATACTGGAACCCCCGCCCTACCCATGGACATTAGTCATATTGATAGCGATATGGTGGGCGCCAATCTGAGTAAAACCTTCGGTGATATCGTGGTATCAGGAAACCTATCCTACAATCATGTAGACCACGGCATGGACAACTTCTCCCAACGTCCAGAGCCCATGGCTTCCATGTTTCGTCAAAATAAAGCCACGGCTCACAACACTGCCTGGTCATTGCAAGCCAAATGGCCACTAGCCCTTAGCTTATTCGGGATTGGTTCATCCGAAGGCTTCCTCACCGTGGGAGCCGATGGCAACGAAACCGTGCATGACTCCACTATTACCAACCCCAACAACCCCATGTTCGAAATAAAGAACTTTTCAGATGTTGAGCGGGATAGTTACGGTATCTTCACCGAGTGGACAGGGGATATAGGAGACTGGCAGATAGAGACTGGGGTTCGCTACACCCGCGTCAGTATGGATAGTAATTCAGTTTATGCCACCGGCATGATGGGAATGATGGGGGTGAATGCCGATCTTCTGGCTGGCAATTTTAATGACGGCAATCTCGAAAAGGATTACCACAACGTTGATTTGGTATTTAATGCCAGCCTGCCACTCAGCAGTAGTACTACGTTCAATGTAGGCTTGGGCCGCAAAAACCGTGCGCCCTCCTATCAAGAACGCTACCTATGGCTACCTCTACCATCTGCAGGTGGTCTGGCCGATGGCCGTAGCTACATTGGTAACCTTCGGCTCGACAAAGAAACGTCCAATGAAATTACCTTGGGTGTTGACTGGGAGTCCAGTCAAGCTTGGGCAACCCCTCAGGTCTTCTATCGCTATATCGACGACTACATTCAAGGTGTCCCTGCCTCAGATATGACCGCCAATATGGTCAGTATGATGATGAACGGTAAACCTGCCCTGATGTTCGATAATATCGATGCCAAAATGTATGGCCTTGATATGGGCTACGGTTATGCGCTGTCTGACAGTTTGAGCCTGGAGGGCAACTTGAGTTATGTCCGTGGCAAACGGGATGATAGCAATGACGACCTCTACCGCATCGCACCGCTTAACAACCGGCTTGCTCTTTTGTATAAAAAGAATGCGCTGAAGTTAAAAATTGAGTCCGTTCTCTACGCCAAACAGAACAAGGTCTCAGAGTTCAATGAAGAAGAAGAAACCTCCGGTTACGGGATCGTCAACTTATCGGGTAACTATCAACTAACTGAACAGCTATCCCTTTCCACTGGCGTAGAAAATCTATTTGATAATCGCTATGAAGATCACTTGGCTGGTTATAACCGAAACAGTGATAGTGATATTGCTGTTGGCGACAGGCTGTCAGGATCAGGAAGAAATGTTTATGTCTCTCTGTCACTTAACTGGTAGTGGACTTAATTGGTAACAGGTTCATCTGATACCATGACCCTATGCTACAAAATAAAAAGATCGCAATACATGACACATTAATTATCTCAGCGGCAAGGCAAAACCTTCGCCAACTGAGCATCATCAGGAACATCGCTCTTGGGGGCCAATTATTGGCCCTCCTTTTTTTTAGTCAGATTCAGGATATTGGTTTACCGGTCATCACCCTGAGTGTCGTACTGGCCTTGTACGGTATCGTTATAGCAGCCACCTGGTGGCGCTCCTTTCAAAGCCCGGCCATTACCGAACTTGAGTTCTTCAGTCACTTATTAATCGATATCCTGTTCTTTACTGCCCTACTGTATTTTAGTGGCGGAGCCTCTAACCCCTTTGTCTCGTACTATCTCGTTCCCATCAGCATCGCGGCAACCACACTCCCTTTACGCTATACATGGAGCATCGCCCTGCTATCGCTGGGTGCCTACAGCTGGCTATTAGTCAACTACCTCCCTATCCCAGCACTATCACCCAGCCACCACAATGACAGCAGTAATAATTTGCACATTCTGGGCATGTGGTGCAATTTTGTGGTGAGCGCCCTGTTGATCACTTACTTTGTCACCCGTATGGCCAGCACACTCAAGCAGCAAGAAATAAAACTGGCCCAACAACGAGAAGATCAACTCCGGGATGAACAAGTCATAGGCATTGGCACACTGGCGGCTGGTACTGCACATGAACTGGGTACACCGCTCAATACCATGAAAATTTTGGTGGATGAGATGAGGGATGAAAAACCAGATTTTGATGACGACCTATCCATTCTGCAACAACAGATTGAGCAGTGTCGCACCACACTAAAACAGCTGATTACCACCGCGGAAACGGCTACAGATAGCCTTGAAGTCAAACCGATTCGTGAATATTTCCACAAGTTACTGGAACGCTGGCAGGTAATGCGCCCAAAAACCCAAGCTAATATTCACTACGCGGATAACCTCCCAGAGTGTAAAACCAGCTTTCATCCCACCATAGCTCAATCGCTCACCAACCTGCTCAATAATGCAGCAGATGCCAGCCCGGCACAGGTGGACGTGGCACTATCCTGGGATACAAAAACTGTCGAACTCAGTATTCGAGATTACGGCGAGGGTATAACTCAAAAACAACAGGAAACACTGGGAAAACCGTTTCATTCAGAGAAACCTGACGGCATGGGGCTGGGACTTTTTTTAACCCAGGCATCCATCAATCGCTACGGTGGAGAAGTCACCATAAGTCCCGCTGAAGGCAGAGGAACACTCACCCGGGTCGTACTTCCATTAATCGATGAACTGATCACAGGCAAAGAACCATGAGTCAAGAGACATGAGCCAAAAGACACTGTTAATCGTGGATGATGATTCGACCTTTTCCAGTATTCTTGGCAGGGCTTTGACACGCCGTGGATATCAGGTATTCACGGCAGAAACCGCCGCGGAAGCGGTTGAATTATGTACGCAACACCAACCCCAGCAAGCAGTAGTTGATCTCAAACTCGAAACAGAATCTGGGTTGAATATACTGCCCCAGCTAAAAGAGGTGAACCCCAATATACAAATGCTGATCCTGACAGGCTACTCGAGTATTTCAACCGCCGTAGAAGCCATCAAAATGGGTGCCATCAATTATTTATGCAAACCCGCAGGGGTAGAGGATATCCTCGCGGCCTTTAGCAATACCGCACCTAACCCAGAAGCCAGTATTAAAGAAACTCCGCCCTCTGTAGATCGTTTGGAATGGGAACACATTCAAAAAGTACTGACAGAAAATGACGGCAATATTTCAGCAACGGCAAGAAACCTTGGTATGCATCGGCGGACATTGCAAAGAAAACTACTAAAGCGCCCGGTTAAAGAATAGCTTCCTTTAAATCTCTAGCAACAAAAGAGAATCGAACACTTGATCCAACAGGTATATGCTTCTATGGTTTCTAAGCTTTAGTAATAACTCTAATACCGAGTGAACAACTACTCGCGAACTGACCGAAGGATCGGTAATGAAGACATTGAAAAATCTCCCCGCCTCTTTCAACTTCTGTATCTATATCCCATTGACCAGATTTTTTCAAAAATTGTGCCCGATAAGTGGGCAAAAAAACAGCCGGATTTTAGAATTCACCAAAATGATCAAGGAGTTAACTAAAAAATACCTGACCAGTGTAATTAATTACACTGGTGACCTGATAATAATTATTATGAGGCCCAAGGCCTCATTAACATGCTGTTAGTTGCACAATATGATTAAGTCTCTCACAAGCCTTCTGGCCGTATTATTACTAGTGTCGTGTTCAAAGGAGCAAAAGCTTCCTGCGGGACTCAGGGCAGGTGGATTTAACTTAGCGGATGCTAAAAAGCAAGAAATGGTTCTTAACCGAATGGCTGAAAACTCTATTCCCTATAAAGTCGATGAGAGGGGCTTTGTCATTTATATGGAGAAGGATACAGCCAAAGTTTTAGGTTTTATGCGAGAAGCACTTTATGGGCCAGCGCTGACCAACCGAGTTATTGAAAGCACGGTAGTTATCGATAAAACTCATCGAGAGCTTTTGATATCAAGATTTGAGCGGCAAGAAATTCCCTATAAACTCGAATCACACTACGGTACAGAAAATATCACATGGCTACAGTTATATGGCCCTAAAGTAGATGTAATAATTCAAGAGGTTGAGTTTGAGCTCTATCGGCAGGCAACTAACAAGTAAAGGCAGCGGATAAACCGCTGCTTTGGGCGTTATACGTCAATGAAGGACCGACTATGAACGAAGGAAAACCAAAACTTGGGGCTTTCCCTTTTGTTATTGCAGGCATTTCATTTATTCCACTAATAGGAATCTTATTTGGAATTATCGCAATCATATAGGGGCTGATCACCAAAAAATTAGGTGGTAAGAAACTCGTAATTATCGGTGCCGGTGGTATAGGGTTCAGCGTAATTTTATACGGCTCTTTGTTTTATTTTGGCGTTATGCATAGGGGCGGAGTATATGATGAATTACGAGTTCAGTTGGCAGAAACAACGCTCACATCTCTAGTTCAATCAATAGAATTTTATAAAACGCAGAACGGACACTATCCTGATTCTTTAGCGACTCTTCAGGCATCTTTTCCAGAAAATTCAATGGTATTTGTATTTGACCCAACTTATATAGAAATGGGTACTGATCAACGCTATTACCACTACGAATTACAGGGGGAGTCTAATTATTATTTGTTAGGAGTCAGCGCAGATGGGCAGCCATACACCGGTGATGACCTGCTACCAAAAATAGAAATTCAGCCCAATAGTGGCATAGGGTTGCTAATTCATCAGGGCAGTATAAATGGCTTATAACAAGGCCATTAAACACGCACAGCAAGCTGTGCTGGACTCGCAACAAATTGCGCGCCGTTTATGGCGGCGCTATGTGGAAAATTCAGATGGTGCGGTTACTGCTGGAGGCACAACAACAATGTCTGGTTTCACTATTATTGATTACCTAAAAATTAATTTAATACCCGGTAACCCCTGCCTCGCAAACAGTTTTTTACCACCCTATCCCGCTCGCGATAACCTGAACTAGTGCCCTTAAGGCCACCTGTTACAGCTCCCACACCAGCACCTTTTGCTGCAGTACTGCTATTGCCAACAATAGCACCTAAGACACCACCCACCACGGCTCCGCCAACAGCGGTCTTAGTGGCTTTTTCTGCCACAGGAACCTGTGTAGCAAAGCTCCGGCAATCGTCCATATCATATCGATACTGCTGCATATCGACACCCTGAGTATCAATAATGACTCCACCATTTCCCGTATGACCAGATTGGTGCTGGTTGGCACAGCCGGACACTATGAATACTAAAATAAATAACAAAAGTCCTTTGTACATCATGTTGCCTCTTGATCCTTTATGTACCAGTAATCTGGCCTTACTGTTTGAATAAACGTTTGAAGGGAGAGATGGTTGACAACAATACAACCTGATAGGAGTGGAGCCCCTATCAGGTTTAAGCAACTTACTGTTTTTGCGTTATTTCATGTTACTCATCAAACCACGTACTGCTGCGGGAATATCTGCAGGTAAAAATACCAGCTTTGAATTATCTGACTCAGACATTTCTTTTATAGCTTCTACATATTTTTCACCCAAAAGGTACATGGCGGGTAATTCTTTGTCTTGTATACCTGCTGTGACTTTTTCAATGGCCTCTTGGGTGGCCGTTGCTAATACAACTTTCGCTTCTGCATCACGACGGGAGGCTTCCAAACGACCATCGGCTTCAAGAATCGCCGCTGTTTTTTCACCGTCAGCACGAGTCACTGTTGCGCGACGTTCCCGCTCTGCTGCCGCCTGCTCTTCCATCGCAGATTGCATGGTACCGGAGGGGTTAATATCCTGAATCTCTACGGTTTTAAGGGTAATACCCCAATCAGCAATATCATCTGAAATAGAGGCTTTTAGTTTTGTCTTAATTTGATCTCTTGAAGATAGGGCATCATCCAGTTTCATCTCACCCACAATGGAACGCAATGAGGTTTGCACCAACGTCCGAATAGCCAGCTCGTAATCCTCAACGCCATACACCGCCTTTTCTGGAGAAATGATGTTGATATAGGCTACTGCATTGGCAATGATCACCACGTTATCCAGAGTAATAACTTCCTGAGAAGGAATGTCCAACACAATATCTTTGGTGGTGACTTTGTAGGCCACAGAATCCACATAGGGAATAATGATATTGAGTCCAGGTGGTAGAGTTTTATGAAATTTACCCAAACGCTGGACCACTTGCTTACTACCCTGTGGAACAATACGAACACCCAATCCAATGCTAATAACTGCCAGTATTAGTACTGCTAAAACAACAACTGTGCCTTCCATTTTCAATAACTCCTGTTGATTAACTTATGATATCAATGACATTCAAACTGATTAAAAACCTAGTCGAGTTTGACGACAATGAGTGTGTTACCAGAGAACTCTTTAATAAAGACCCTATCACCAACGGATACATCCTGTTCACAGATAAACTCCCACTCATCTGACCCTAGTACTGGTGTCGTGAATCGAACGGTACCACGCCTCTCAGCTACAGGGGCTTTAATCACTCGCCCAGCCTCGCCAATGGCTGAATCACGAGCTATGCCCGCACTGGTCTTATCAACCATTTTTGGTTTAAGATATTTGAACCAAAACAAAGCAAAGCCACAGGAAGCAGCTAGCCATATCAACAACTGTACAGCTAACGCCATATCGGGGAACAACCAAAGCACGATACCCACAACAATGGCACCTAGGCCAAACCAGAAGATGGTAAAACTCGGCAGAAAGATCTCAACAATGACTAGGGCAATACCCAGCACTAACCAATGCCAGTAGGCAAATTCCAATTCCATCAATGTTCTCCCTTAGATTTATCCGTACCTTTTCGTGGCATCAGCTTAAGAATATGTAGTATCAGCGGTAGCATTAATAACAGCCCTACTATGAGCAATAAAACTGCATTCAAACTACCAGTATCTAAATATTCAATAAGGCCCAGAGCGGCTATTATCGCCCCTAGAAGATCCAACACAAGAAGTAATATTGGCCACTTTCTTTTCTGTTTGTTCATTCGATGAATATAAACTTTTTTATCTTAGGCCTCTAAGCCCGGACATGGATAAGAAATACTCTATTACATAAATGGTAATTGATGAAAGTGGCTCTAAAACAGTGCCCAAGGCAACCAAAGCTTATCACTATATAGCTGAAAGAAGGGCAGGGAGAAATTCCTGATATTAAATTAGTAATCTAATTGGGCAGTATTCAACTGACAACCAGCTTAAGAGGATTATCCCCACATTCAGGACTGATCAATTTTGTAAATTCAAGCGCTGCCATGGGTTTATGGAAATAGTATCCTTGAAAATAGTCACAACCCATTTCCTTTAACGCGTGATACTGTTTTTCAGTTTCAACCCCTTCAGCAATAACCTTGAGTGACAGAATTTCGCAGAGTTTTATCACCGCCTTAACAATTGAGTGAGACTCACCATCAGCATCAAGATTACTAATAAACTCTCTGTCAAGTTTGACAAACTGAACCGGTAACTTTTGCAACATAGCCAGAGATGAATACCCTGTGCCGAAGTCATCCAAAGCAACTCGTATACCGTAGTCAATGAGCTCCATGAGCTGACCACGAACTTTATCCAGATTATGAATCAAGCTCTCTTCCGTAATTTCAAAGACTAACTGATTAGGATTGACCCCATGTTTTTCAATAATTTTTTTAATATCTTTAGAAAACTTGTCATTGTGAAATTGCTTTGGACTGATATTGACAAATATCGACATATCATCAGTCCACTGCCCTTTCTCACGCCAGTTGACAATCTTTTCACAGACCGTTTCAAATACCCAGAAACCCACCTCATTCATCATGGGCAGAGTGGCCATAAAATCGATAAATTCACCCGCAGGGACAATGCGCTGAGATGGGCGCTTCCAGCGCAATAAAGACTCTGCAAAGATCATTTTTTCAGAAGGGTCGAGTATAGGCTGGAAGTGAAGATCAAATTCTTTGTTTTCCATACCCTGGCGTAATTCATGAATCAGCGTGACTCGATACTCGGCTTCCACCGTCATCGATTCATCATAGAAACAGAATCCTTTACGACCACCATCCTTCACCCGGTACATGGCCAAATCAGCCTGTTTCAAAATATCGTGAGATGAATGCCTGTCATTGTTAAAAATAACAATGCCGCCACTGACTTCAATCTCATATTCAAGGCCTTCATGCTTACCCACGTCTTTGCCCATTTCGCTTATCTTATCGGCAATAGCAAGCACCTTGGTCCGCGCATTAGCTTCTTTCTTTCCCAAATCCTCAATCAATACAACAAATTCATCACCACCAAACCGGGCCACGACATCCTCAGTACGTACTGCCTTCCGAAGGGTATGTGCAAAGAACTGCAATACTAAATCACCCACATGGTGACCCTGGGTATCGTTAATGTCTTTAAAATGATCCAAATCGAGAAACAGTACAGCGGCATACTGTTTAGTACGCTGGGAACGAGATATAGCCCGCTCTAATTCATCCATCATACGGCGGCGATTTGGCAGTGAGGTTAGATTATCGTAGGTGGCCTGACGCTGAATAGTGTCCTTGGCTTTTATCTGCGATGTAATATCCTCCACAAACGATGCAGCCCCAATCAACCTGCCGTCTTTTAATAGCGGTGTGTTGTGCCACTCAGAGATCAATATATCTCCATCTTTATGTTTAACCTCATGAATACTATGGTTGCCCTCTGCCTTTCGCTTAAACAATGCAGTCCACATTTGGCGGGATTGATCCTGTGAGGACTCTGCCACAAAATGATCTACATGCTTACCCAAAGCTTCTGACTTCGAATAACCAAACAGGTGTTCAGCATTGGGGTTCCAGTCAATAACACGGTTGTTCCGGTCCCATTGAATCGCAGCTAAAGGTGCATTCAGCCAGTGCTGCTCAAACAGGTAACTTACTTCTGATTGTTTTTTTGCCGCCTGTTCAGATTTAACACGCAGTGACACATTTTTTTCGAGAAGGTGGTGAAACTGAATCAGAACCAGATACAAGGTGACCAAATAAATAAGAATAAATGCTACAAAATAGGCGCTGGCATTTTGATCCGCCAAATAAACCTGAAGGGTGCAGGGTAACAGCACCATTCCCACCTTAATCAACGCAGCCTTGATATTATAACTGAATAGCATGCCGCTACTGGCAGCGGCACCAATGAGAATAGAAAGGTAGAGCCACTGATCAGAACCGTGATGATAAAACTGAATTCCACTGGCCAAGATCCAAATCAAGCCCGTTGCTATGGCAAGAACTACTGCCAGATTGTTGATGTCCTCAACCAGCTTGATGGTCATGCCCACCGCATTAAGAGACTCTGACAACCGCCGAATCAACCACCAGCCTATAGTGAAGACACTGACTGCATATATACACCAGGCAACCATGTACCAAGTCGAAAACACCTGCTGCCATGCATAGGCCAGAATCAGACAGAAACCCGCAGTTACTCCCAAACAAAGCGGTAGGCGATTCAGCATCAGCCCAGCCATATCAAAGCTTGTAGATTCGCTAATTTGGTCCGCAGTACGATCCATAATCATCTTCCTGATAAACAGTTCAGGGAACAGGCTAAATATTCTAAAAAAAAACCAACTTCAGTGGAGGTAATACGGTCAAATACCCCGACCAATGGCCAACCATACTCACCTTAGAACGTTTTTTTGTGAACTACGTCACAAACAAACTGCCACCAAAGTCAATTCTTCACCGAACATTAGGGTCATGAAGACATATTTATAAGCCAAAGTGAAAGTCTATCGCCATAACGATGGCATCTTCTGGCCCGGAAGATGTTTGGTAGTAATTTCGGCGTAAACAAATCTCCACAAAGCCAGCATTCTGATAAAGATGAATAGCAGGATGGTTAGACGCTCTCACTTCAAGAAAAAAACGCTCGGCTTGCTCAGAGACAATGGTCATCAAATGATCGAGTAGCTGACGCCCATACCCTTTCCCTTGGTCACTAGGGTGAATCGCTATATTCAGGATTTCTGCCTCCCCAGCCACAATGGTATAAACCGCGTAACCAATGATTTCGGCCTTTAGGCTCAATACCAAGCAGTGATGTTTAGAAACGCTCTCTAGAAACTGGCTTTCACGCCAGGGGTGGGGTGAGACCTGCTGCTCAATAGCGCTCACATGGGGCACGTCTTCAGCCACCATAGGACGAACACTGGCTAGAATAGTCAGGTTCTGTCTGCCAGGGACTTGATCACTTGCCACGTTTCAGCCTTTGCATCAGGGGCTTTCAGCATGTCTTGTAGGCTTCTCACCACGATAGTTTTTGCTCCTCCCGAGATGTCCTCGATGGCTCCCACTAATTCCGAATAGGCCTTTTCTGAAGGAGATAACAGCTTTGTCGCCACCTCGCCCATCAGTAAGACCCAAAGAACACCCCGTTTTGTTATCCGAGTATCTAGAAAAACGGACAACATACTATGTGCAGCAAGCTCATCCGTCTCACCACCATGACTCATTGGCCAATCAATTAATTCAGGCGCAGGCAATCCATCAGGTAACCGACCAATAGCTCGCAGGATATTACTCAATAATTGGAGTTCTTCGGGTTCAGGATTGACACCGGTAGGGAGTTGGTTGAATACCAGCAAGTCATCACAAGGTTGCCAGCATGCCAACCTGAAACTCACCGCCTCATCAATTGCTAAGGCAGGTTTACTCCCAAACGCTGGCTCCTCTGTTGCCTGAGAGGTACTGTTTTCAGCTTCGTCAGCGAACTTTAGAGTACTGGCCGCTTCCTCTTTGGCCGAGAAAGCAACAGAACTAACATCTTCACTAGATGAAGGGGCATGAAAAGGCAGCGATACTGGTTCCTCACCCTTGGGTTGGTACTGCACAATACCCAGGTTAGAGAGGTACCAGTTTCGCAGCTCAGGAGTCATAACCTGTACCCTTAAACACCAGCCAACTGTGGATGTAATCGATCAGGATTTGCCAGCAGATTAAGTGCATTTAGATACGCCTTGACGCTCGCCACCAAAATATCTGTATCTGCACCCTGGCCATTAACGATACGTCCACCCTTCTCAAGCCGAACGGTCACTTCACCTTGGGAGTCAGTCCCTGCTGTCACTGCATTCACGGAATAAAGCTTCAACTCAGTGTTACTCTTGGCAAGCTGTTCGATGGCCTTGAACACAGCATCTACTGGTCCATCTCCATCAGATGTTGAGCGGTATGACTCTCCCTTGTAATTCAGAGTAAGTTCAGCGTGGGGCAATTGACCTGTCTTGGAAATCACTTCAAGGCTTTCCAGCGTAATCTTGTCACCATCTGACCCGCTCACCTGAACTTCGGACACCAACGCCTGAAGATCTTCATCGTAAATTTCACGTTTCTTATCCGCTAACGCTTTGAACCGAACAAAAGCTTCATTAAGGTCCGCTTTGTTTTCAAACTGCGTACCCAACTCTTCCAAACGCGCAGCAAATGCGGCCCGACCAGATAACTTACCCAGTACAATTTTATTGGTACTCCAACCCACGTCTTCCGCCTTCATAATTTCGTACGTCTCGCGGAACTTCAACACACCGTCCTGATGAATCCCAGACTCATGGGCGAATGCATTGGCGCCAACAATGGCCTTATTGGGCTGTACAGGAAAGCCTGTAATACTGGAAACCAATCGTGATGTAGATACGATGTGACTGGTATCAATAGACGTCTCCACTGGGAAAATATCCCTACGGGTTCTTACCGCCATCACCACTTCTTCCAGTGCAGCATTGCCAGCACGCTCCCCAAGCCCATTAATAGTACACTCCACTTGGCGGGCGCCCTTCATCACAGCAGCCAATGAATTAGAAACGGCCAAACCTAGGTCATTGTGACAATGTACCGAGAAAATCGCTTTGTCAGCATTGGGAACATTTTCAATCAGGCGACCAATAGTCTCCGCATACTCTTCCGGGAATCCATAGCCAACGGTATCGGGCAAATTAATTGTTTGAGCACCGGCATCAATGACCTGCTCAACAACCCGGCACATAAAATCAAATTCCGAGCGGCTTGCATCCTCCAATGAGAATTCGACGTCACCCATGAGGTTGCGTGCCAATTTTACTGCTGATACCGCTTTTTCAACGACCTGATCCGGTGACATCTGCAGCTTGTACTGCATATGAATGGGGGATGTGGCGATAAAGGTATGAATACGCCCGGAGTTAGCATTTTTCAATGCCTCCGCCGCACGCTCAATATCCATATTTGTGGTACGTGCGAGACTGCAAACCGTACTGTCTTTTACTGTTTCAGCAATGGCTTTCACGGCCTCAAAATCACCTTGGCTGGAAATCGCAAAACCGGCCTCGATCACATCCACTTTCAGTTTTTCTAATGACTTTGCCACACGCACCTTTTCTTCCTTGGTCATAGAGGCACCAGGGCTTTGCTCACCATCACGGAGCGTTGTGTCAAATATCACTAAATGTTGCTTGTCCATCAGTTGCTACTCCAGATATTACGCCCTTGTACCCTCAAAATAGGACAAAACAAAGACGGGACAAAATAGTTACGCGAATTCTCCCTGTGACGGGGAAAATTTGCAAACAAGAATAATAAAATTGTGAATATAACGAATATGCCCCTCAGGGCAGGAGTAGAAGCAGGCAAGCAACAGTGCAACGAGACAAGGTGCCCCGCTGAAAAGAAACTGTTGTATGACGGCTAAAGTTCATGACTTATCGCTGATAACAAATTGTTTGTAGGGCTTTATTCAAACAGGTTTCAACCTGTTTGCCAAGCACCGAATAAAAACTATGCTTTGGCTGGCCTTACCTTGTGCCACACCCACATTACCGGCGCTGAGAGACTGTAAAGCAAAGCTAGCAGAAATAAAATTCGGGGTGGGTCAATAGTGACGATAATGAGAGCCATCACTATGGCAAAAATAACTACAAAGGGAACCTTCCCCTTCAGGTCAATGCCTTTGAGACTGTGGTATCGAAAATTAGAGACCATTAATAACCCCGAAAGGGCTGTCACCAGTGCCGCCACCAGAGCCAGTTGAGTCGTTGGCTCTACGTCATAACTACTCCAGACCATTCCCGCTACCAATGCGGCGGCTGTAGGGCTGGCAATACCGATAAAATACCGCTTGTCGACCGTATCAACCTGGGTATTAAAACGAGCCAACCGTAGGGCCGCACAAGAGGCATAAATAAAGGCTGCAGCCCAGCCAATTTTACCTACTTCATTGAGTATCCAGCTGAAAGCCACCACTGCTGGCGCCACACCAAATGAAACCATATCAGACAAGCTGTCGTACTGAACCCCAAATTCACTGGATGTATTGGTCATTCGCGCCACAGTACCATCAAGGCCATCGAAGATCATCGCAACAAAAATAGCAATGGAGGCAGCCTCAAATTTGCCATCCATACCCGCTAATATGGCATAAAAACCGGCGAACATAGCTCCTGTGGTAAACAAGTTTGGCAGTAGATAAATCCCTTTATGGCGAGCTTTCTCATGCTGGGGAGGATGTGCATTATCATCAACTACCGGCCGCGAGATATCCCCGTTCGGTTCTACATTATGATTGTCGTTATCCGCCATCATTAACCCTTTAATTTCCCATCTTGCCAAGGTCACTGATTCACCATCAGTGATTCTGTTGCTTACCCACCTGCCCCTGATACACATCAACACCCATCTATAAAAGATGACTGAGGGTATTAAACACCAAAGGGTAAGACAAAAAAACCGCGCCGTAGCGCGGTTCTTAAGTCAAGTAGTGTTAAATTACTTGATTCTATTACTTAGTTCTTTTCTTTATCGACCAACTTGTTGGCTGCAATCCACGGCATCATAGAACGCAGCTTGGCGCCAGTCTGCTCGATAGGGTGGGCTGTATTATTACGACGATAGGCCGTCATCGAAGGGTAATTCATAGCACCTTCTGTCACGAACATTTTGGCATACTCGCCATTTTGAATACGCTTCAGTGCATTGCGCATTGCTGCACGAGACTCATCATTGATGATCTCAGGGCCAGTGACGTACTCACCGTACTCCGCATTGTTGGAGATGGAGTAGTTCATATTGGCAATGCCGCCCTCATACATCAGATCCACAATCAGTTTCAATTCGTGAAGACATTCGAAGTAAGCCATTTCAGGGGCATAACCAGCCTCAACCAATGTTTCAAAGCCGGCTTTTACCAGCTCAACAGTACCACCACATAATACGGCTTGCTCGCCGAACAAATCTGTTTCTGTTTCGTCTTTGAAGGTGGTTTCAATGATACCGGTACGACCACCACCAACACCACTCGCGTAGGACATAGCTACATTTTTTGCATTACCGGAAGCATCTTGATAAATCGCCACCAAGTCAGGAATACCACCACCTTTGGTGAACTCACTGCGAACAGTGTGCCCAGGTGCTTTTGGTGCAATCATGATGACATCCAAGTCTGCACGAGGCACAACCTGGTTGTAGTGAATGGCAAAGCCATGCGCAAAGGCCATGGTAGCGCCCTGCTTAAGATTCGGCTCAATTTCGTCTCTATAGAGGTGAGATTGAAATTCATCAGGTGTCAGAATCATCACTAAATCAGCATTGGCAACGGCTTTTGCTACATTCATCACAGCCAGACCGGCAGCCTCAGCTTTAGCAGCAGAAGCTGAACCAGCACGCAAACCAACCGTGACATCTACACCAGAGTCTTTCAGGTTAAGCGCATGGGCGTGGCCCTGAGAGCCATAACCAATAATGGAAACCTTCATGCCCTGAATAATGGAAAGGTCACAATCTTTATCATAAGAAACTTGCATGTTTTCACCTATATTTGAAATCTATGGTTTTAATCTAAATAAATGGGTTACCAAGAGAGTGCTTTTTTAACAGCACCAAAGACTCTCCCTATAAAAATTAAAGTCGCAGTGATTTTTCACCGCGAGCCAGACCAGATACACCGGATCTAACCAGCTCAAGAATATCGGCATCACCGAGGGCCTGAACAAAGGCGTCGAGTTTATCACTGTTACCGGTAACCTGTAATGTATAAGCATTCGCATTCACATCTACGATTTGGCCACGGAAAATATCCACACAACGCTTGATCTCTGCTCGCTGTGAATCATTAGCCTTCACCTTCACCAACATCAGCTCACGCTCAATATGTGGCCCTTCTGTTAGATCCACCACTTTGACCACATCAATCAGCTTGTGTAAATGCTTGGTGATTTGCTCAATCACCTGATCATTACCATGTGTCGTCATGGTTAAGCGAGATAATGTCTGATCATCAGTGGGTGCAACCGTCAGGGTATCAATGTTGTATCCACGCTGAGAAAACAACCCCACAACCCGAGACAGGGAGCCTGGTTGGTTTTCCATCAATACTGAAATTATTCGTCTCATCAGGTGCGCTCCGTTTTGCTCAACCACATATCACGCATAGAACCATTAGGAGCCACATGCATGGGGTAAACGTGCTCTGAACGATCCACACAAATATCCATAAAGACCACGCGATCTTTCAGACTAAAACACTCCGCCATTTTCTCTTCAAGCTCATCAAAGTGGGTTACGCGGATGCCCACGTGACCATAGGATTCTGCCAACTTAACAAAATCTGGAAGAGAGTCTTCGTAGAGACTGGATGAATAACGGCTACTGTATTGCATGTCCTGCCATTGACGCACCATGCCCAACGCTTGGTTGTTGAGGTTAATAATTTTTACTGGTAAGCCATATTGCGTACAAGTAGACAGCTCTTGAATACACATCTGAATACTACCTTCACCCGTCACACAGGCTACAGTCGCATCAGGGTGAGCTAACTGAACGCCCATAGCTGCGGGTAACCCAAAGCCCATGGTGCCAAGCCCGCCTGAATTGATCCAACGACGTGGTTTATCAAACAGGTAGTACTGGGCAGCAAACATCTGGTGCTGACCCACATCAGAGGTAACGTAGGCATCTCCACCCGTTACTTTGAACAGGGTTTTTATCACATCCTGCGGCTTAATGATGTTACCACCACTGGACTCATGTCGTGGCTGGGTATAGATGCCATGACGATCACGCCATTCATCAATTTGTGTCCACCACTCAGCCAGAGCAGCTTCATCAATCTGGGTATCACTATTCTCCACCTGAGCTATCATTTCTTGTAATACCGCATCACAGGGGCCGACAATCGGGATATCGATCGCCACTGTTTTGGAGATAGAGGTAGGATCCACATCGATATGAATGATTTTTGCTGAAGGGCAAAATTTGCTGGGCGTATTCGTCACCCGATCATCAAATCGAGCGCCAACTGCCAAAACCACATCAGCATGATGCATTGTGGCATTCGCTTCATAGGTGCCATGCATACCCAACATACCAACAAACTGACGGTCGGTACCAGGGTAAGCACCAAGCCCCATCAAGGTATTTGTGACAGGGATATTCAACAGCTTTGCCAACTCAGTAAGCTGTGACGATGCATTACCTAAAACCACGCCACCACCACTATAAATAATCGGGCGCTTGGCAGCCAACAGCGTTTTTATAGCACGCTTAATTTGACCCGTATGTCCCTTGGTAGTGGGTTGGTAGGAGCGAATTTTGACCTGTTCCGGGTACTCATAAGGCACGCGATGATTGGGGGCGGTAACATCCTTGGGAATGTCTACAACCACGGGGCCAGGGCGCCCTGTCCCTGCAATATAAAACGCCTTGGCAATCACGCCGGCAATCTCAGATGCATCCTTGACCAAGAAACTGTGCTTCACGATAGGCCGGGAAATACCCACCATATCGGTTTCCTGAAATGCATCACCACCAATTTTATCCCGAGGAACCTGACCCGAGATAACAACCATGGGGATTGAATCCATGTATGCCGTCGCAATGCCGGTAATAGCATTGGTAGCACCTGGACCAGATGTCACCAACACAGCACCCACTTCACCCGTGGAACGAGAATGCCCATCAGCGGCATGAACAGCAGCCTGCTCATGGCGAACCAGAATATGTTGAACATCCTGTTGTTGAAATAACGCATCATAAATATGCAATGCCGCACCACCAGGGTAACCCCAGATTTGCTTAACACCCGCATCTTTGAGCGCACGAACGACGATATCACCGCCAGACAAAAGTTCCACTACACAAACCCTCAAATATAAACACCACAACGCCGATCCAGCCCACAAGAGGGACATAAACCACAACCGCTGTGACATCACAGGTCTGCTATTGCAACACCGCAGCCGATTTCTGGTGGTCGGCGCGTCAGGCTCATGGGTAAACAAGCCTGTTCTGGATGCCCAGCAAACGCTGTTTACGTTCACCTGGCAAGCTGGGAAAGAACCCAGCGCGCGAGTAAAAGACTATACTCGCCGAAGTCGTGAACTCTATGTATTTATCGTCATAAAGTCAAGTAGTTACCTCTGATCACCCAAGAATTAACTTCTATTTTTTGCTACCAAACACTCAACACCTGCCCTTTAAATCCGCTATGATGCAATCAATGACAGTTTTATATAGGTTCAAGGATATGAAACATCTCTCTTTGGTCGTGCTTACAGGGCTATTACTGGCAATCGGGATGACCGTGCAAGCAGAAAAAGTCTATAAATGGCAGGGTGATGATGGATCCTGGCATTATTCAGAAAAGCCACCTGTCGAAAAAGAGGCTGAAACACTCAAGTTAAAAGATTCGCCTAAAAGTAGTACAAACACTGAAACTACAAATAGTGTTGCTGATGCAAAAGACAGTGAAGATAGCGAAAAAGAATATCTTAACCCTAAAAGCGAACCAGAGACGGCGTACACTCCCGAAGAAAGAAAAGCCAACTGTAACCTAGCAACTACGAGGCTAAGTGGTTTAAAAACTCACCCAAGAGTACTAACTACTGATGAAAAAACAGGGGAAAAAAGGTACTTATCCCCCGACGAACATGCAGAATGGACTAGTACATCGAAAAAAGAAATTTTGGAATTCTGCCAGTAATGGCGCTAGGTTAGCGCTTAAAAAGTTTTTATCTACACAATATAGAATGACGAAGGGGAAGATGATCATCTTCCCCTTCTTGCTTACACCATATTAGTTGTAGTCATCCAGATTTGATCAAGCAGTTACTAATTTTTTAGGCGTAGCTATCAGTTTTTCAAAAAATTAGTCTCAGCTCCCTTCTTGATACAAAACAGCGCCCCTTTTGATTAAAACACCGCCCTGAGGCTGGATGGGAGCTATCACACTGATATTAAGGCAACAGAGTAGTCTTAAGGCTCAATGACCCTATCTTCCTCTTTCGGTGTTTGGAATCCGGATGAATCATTTTCTTTTACTAGTTTACTGATTATGGTTTTAGCCATTTTCTTTTTGAACTCGATTGCTCCTGCTTCATCCCAGTCACCACCCGCCAAAAAATAAATCTCGTAAACTTCCAGTGCTTTGTATGCAGAAATTAATTCAGGGTGTTTTTTGATCGCGATGTTCTTTTTGTCATTTAGAAGACTGTCTAATAGCTCAAAATATTTTTTATTCAGGATTTCAGCATCTTTAGTACTTTCTTTTTCTGAAGTAGCGTCTTTTTCTGAAGTGACGCCTGCTTCTGAAGCACTTCCTGCTACACGCTCCTTCATTGGTTGAACCATGGTAAAAACCTCTATTTTTAATATGTCGTCATTCTGCTCACCGATACGTTGAAGGCATCCACCCACTTGCTAATGCTATTCCTTAGAAAACACTACAGACTCACCGTCCAAGCCAACCACAATAGTATCACCCGGAGCAAAATCACCACCGAGTACCTTCTGAGCCAACGGATTTTCCAGTAATTGTTGAATCGCTCGTTTCAGTGGTCGCGCTCCATACACAGGGTCAAATCCTGCATCGCAAAGTTTGTCCATCATGGGCGCTGAAATATTCAACGATAGATCACGCTCCAAAAGACGTTTTCTTAACAACCCAAGCTGGATATCGGCGATCCCACGAATTTGCCCTTTGGCTAAGGGATGGAACACCACGACCTCATCAATTCTATTAATAAACTCAGGCCTAAAGTGTGCAGAGACAGACTCCATTACCACCGATTTCACTTGCTCATAGTTAGACGTTTCTAGCCCTAAAGACTGAATTACATCTGAACCAAGATTCGAAGTCATAACGATTACGGTATTTCTAAAATCAACCGTACGCCCCTGACCATCAGTTAAACGCCC
>CAJXWQ010000021.1 GCA_913062605.1 uncultured Cellvibrionales bacterium | reverse complement strand
GGTTGGTATGGCACCTGCATTCAGTAGCAAGATGGTTAGTGTAGCCAGCAAATATAAGCCGGTCATGAGGGGAACCAATTTTCCGGCAACATTGGCAATGCGTTGAATACCACCCAGCAACACCAAGCCAACGAGGATCATCATTAATGAACCACTGACTTGCTCTGGTATAGCAAAACTACTATTGAGCGCATCCGCCACGGAATTAGCTTGAACGGTATTGCCGATACCAAAACCGGCAAGTGCCCCAAAAAGAGCAAACAGTAGCCCTAGCCACGCCCACTTTGGCCCCAGGCCATTGCGAATGTAATACATGGGGCCACCCACTTTTTTGCCACGCTTGTCGGTTTCTCGGTATTCAACAGCAAGTACAGCTTCGCCATATTTAGTTGCCATACCTACCAGAGCAGTACACCACATCCAGAACAGTGCACCGGGACCACCAATACCGACTGCAGTGGCAACACCGACAATATTCCCTGTGCCTACGGTAGCAGACAGAGAGGTCATTAGGGCGTTAAATGGGCTGATATCACCCTCACCAGACCCCTCACGACCTCGAAAGAGTTGTCGAAAACCATAGCCTATTTTTCGAATGGGTATGCCGCGGAGACCAACCGTAAGGTAGATGCCTGTACCCAGAATCAGCACCAGCATCACAGGTCCCCACACTAGGCCATTAACAGCGCCAATCATTTCCTCTGAAGTCATGGTGGTATCCTTGTTTATGTTGTAGCTACGGCGTGGGAATAATAAATTAAGAAAGGCCTAGCTGGCTGCGCTGAGCAAACAGACCGAATAAGCCTCCAGTATGTACAAAGACGATATCGCTGGCATCATCATACTGCCCTGCCCTAATCTCCTGTATGAGCCCATGAAAGGCCTTGCCGCTATAAACCGGATCCAGAATGATGCCTTCCAAGGCTGCCAGATGGCGTATTGTAGAAAAAATTTCAGGTGTTGCTTTGGCGTAGCCAGGCCCAATATGCCGATCGTTCACATGAATGTTCAGCTGCTCAATATCGACCTGTTGCATAGAACCTTGGTCGTAGCGATCCTGCCAGTCCCGCATATCCTCTCGTACTTTTCGAAGAAAATAATCTTTGTCATCGCAGACAGCTATACCCAACACCGGTGTATTGAGCTGAAAAAGATGAGACCCAAGGGTTAACCCTGCCTGTGTACCACCTGAGCCGGTGGCAATAACAATGACTGAGGGGGAAATTTGGTGGTGGATAAAGTCATCAGCAAGTTCACGAGCACAGTTGATATAACCCCATGCACCTGTGCCATTACTGGCACCAGTAGGAATAGAGAAAGGATGACGGCCCTGATGACGATAGTGTTGTTGCCATCGACCAAACAGCTTGTCCAAATGTTGATATTCAGACACAGGGTAATAACTGACTTCTGCCGCCGTCAGGTGATCCAGCAGCAGGTTGCCATCAAGTTCTTTAGGTGCAGAACCTCGTAGAATAAGGTGAACTTTTAGGCCAAGTTGAGCGCCGAGTATTGCTGTTGCACGACAATGATTAGACTGGAGCCCGCCACAAGTAATCAGAGTGTCTGCGCCCTCAGCTAGAGCCTCCGCCAATACAAACTCTAGCTTTCTGACCTTATTGCCACTAATGGCACTACCGGTCATATCATCGCGCTTGATCCAGATTCGTGGCCCGCCAAGTTCATTGGAGAGCCGATCAAGGGGCTGCAAAGGTGTAGGTATTTGCGCTAGGTTGAGCTTGTCGGGAAAGTTGACCATAGGCTATTCAGAACATGATCTTATTCTTGTAGAGGAATAAATAAGGCCGCAGAAGCGGCCCTAACAACAGGTTAAACCTGTTTAATGGTGCCCTTTGGCAGCACTGCATGAACCGCTGCACGCTGGAACTTTAGTTCCACATTATTAGCTACTTCAATGGTTATATAGTCATCTTCAAGTTTAGCAATTTTACCCAACAAGCCGCTGTTCATAACGACTTCATCACCTTTGCCCAGTGCGTTGGTCAACTCTTTATGTTCTTTTGAACGTTTCCGTTGAGGACGGATAATCAGAAAATACATAAATAAGAATAGGCCACCAAACATCAGTAGCGTATACATGGGGTTAGGTTCGGAGGCTGCAGGAGCTGCGGCGGCCATTACAACTTGGGACAGGTCAAGGGACATTCAATTACCTCAATTTTTGGTGTGTATATCGGTTACATAAGGGAAAGACGCGACTGTAGCGCGTTACTGATAGATACTCAAACCAGAGCCTCAAGCCCAGGTCTTAAACTAAGTTCTGCTTTATCCAGTCCAGAGTGTCATCATGATGTGTTTTAGTTTTTACTTTATTCATCACCAGTGCAATGTTGCCTTCTTTATCAATGATGAACGTAGTACGTAAGACGCCCATAAACTCACGTCCCATGAATTTCTTTAAATCCCAACAGCCGTAGGCTTCTGTTATCGCATGATCTTCATCGGACAATAGATCGAAATTGAGTTCTTGTTTTTCCTCAAATCGAGCAAGACGTGGGTAGGGGTCAGGGCTGACACCTAGAACCACGGTATCCTGTGCTGCAAATTCTGATTTTCTGTCTCTGATACCACAAGCCTGTACCGTACAGCCCGGCGTCATAGCCTTGGGGTAGAAATACAAAACAATATTTTTACTACCTTTAAAGTCGGACAGACTAACTGTTTCGCCTCGTTGATTTTGTAAACTGAATTCTGGTGCCGGTTGGCCTACTTCGGGAAAAGCCATTCAATATCTCCTTGTCCTGGCGAGTAAGAGGAATCAGGCACTGTATCAAAAACTGACGTGATGAAAAGAACCCAAGTGGGATACCCTTAAATTAAGCTGATTTTTCAGGGTATGAGCTAATATAAAGCGGTCAGCACGATTAAGAAACTCACCCACATGGTAGCAGTGCCCTTCAGCAACAAGATCTATATCCGGAGAGCTCATTGGACGGTCTTGCTCCTCGACTAAAACTTTTACAGAAGATTCGGGAAACACGCAGCTGGTTTCCACATGGTTACGTCCCCTTTGAAGAAGGAGCTGACCATCTTGGAGTGTAATAACTTCACGGTAATTAAGCTTTCTGAGTGTTAGATAAAGGCTAGTAGTTAGAGCAAGTATTTGTATTGCGGCAAATGGCAGAACAACCCATCCGCCTCGCAATGCAATGGGTAGAGCTACAAGAAGAATGACAACTGAGACGGCCAAAATTACCCACAGATTACCCTCCCAATTGAGTGATTGGTTAGGGGTCAATACAACTCGCCTCATGCGATTGGCTTGGATGTACATCGCAACCATCTTTGGTAGCTCTCATATAGTGAATATCTATACTCCTAATATCTAGTTTAGAACATCTGACAGGTTATATTTCTATAGCTATACACACAGGTTTTCGTGGTAGGTATAGCAGCACCTGTAAATAGAACTCAAAAAAAAGCGCCCTAAAGGGCGCCTTTCTCAAAACGGTGGAACTTATGGCAGTAAATGCTGAACTGCGTCACGCTCTTCAGTTAACTCCTGCTGGGTGGCAGTCATTTTGCCACGGGAGAAGTCATTGATTTCCAAGCCCTGGACAATTTCCCAGTCGCCATTTTTACAGACGCAAGGGAAAGAGTAGATCAGACCTTCGGTGATGCCATAACTACCATCGCTGTAGACACCCATGCTAACCCAATCGCCTGCTGGAGTACCCAGTGCCCAATCATGCATATGATCGATAGCAGCATTAGCGGCAGAAGCTGCTGATGAAGCACCGCGAGCTTTGATGATTGCAGCTCCACGTTGTTGAACAGTAGGGATGAACTCTTCTTCATACCAGCTCTGATCGACCAGATTTATGGCTGTTTCACCAGAAACTTTAGGGTGGTGTAGATCAGGGAACTGAGTCGCTGAGTGATTACCCCAAACCAGCATGTTAGTCACGTCATTAACGGTCTTGCCAGTTTTCTGAGCCAGCTGACTCATGGCGCGGTTGTGATCCAAACGCATCATGGCAGTGAACTGACGTGGGTTGATATCTGGTGCGTTGCGCTGAGCAATCAGAGCATTGGTATTGGCCGGGTTGCCGACAACCAGCACTTTAATGCCTTTAGAGGCATTGTCATTAATTGCCTGACCTTGTGCAGAGATGATGGCAGCATTGGCTTCCAACAAGTCCTTACGCTCCATACCAGGACCACGAGGACGTGCGCCTACTAGCAGAGCATAGTCGGCATCTTTGAATGCCACGTTGGGGTCATCGGTACAAACCATGCCTGCCAATAGAGGGAAAGCACAATCATCCAGTTCCATGGCAACCCCATTGAGAGCTTCCAGTGCAGGTGTAATTTCCAACATTTGTAGAATAATGGGTTGATCTTCACCCAGCATATGGCCAGAGGCGATGCGGAACAATAGGGAATAACTGATTTGGCCAGCGGCCCCGGTGACAGCTACACGAACAGGTGCTTTCACGATATTTCTCCAAGACAAGTTGATGACGAGTAATGGTCGGCCATTATAAGGAAATGGCACAAAATTTCACTTATTCGAAAGTATTACTCACATCCATACGGTGAATACAGGCGACTGGTGCTACCCAACGACTTCAGCAAGGGTAAAAACAAGATAAAACTCATTAAGAAAACGCTATGACTTTAGCGATACACAGATATCTGACGTGCTGTAATAATCTGGTTAACCGGTGTCGAGACATACTCGTAGTTAAAATAATCTTGGGTCACTACATTTCGATCCCAAACAATGATATCCAGGTCAATTGTCCGCGGCCCCGATTTAATGGCGCCCCGCTCTCTTCCCAGCCGGTCTTCGACCGATTTCAAAAAAGCATTAAAGTCATCGTATTCAAGGTTGGTCTCTATTAGGTAGGCAGTGTTGAGAAAATCAGGCTGTTGGGTGTAACCAATAGGCGTCGTTTTGATGGTGTCAGCTACAGCCAGCAGCCCTGTCTCATTGTCTAGGACCTCGTGTGACAAACGGATATTTTTATGAGGGTCTATATTGGAGCCCACGGAAATAATAACCTGGTGTAATCCCAGCCCTTTGACAGGTTGTTTTACCTTAGTCACGAGTCTCACTTTTGTATCCACAGTTACAGAATATCCCTATCACTGAATTGCTCCGCATGGCGCCCCAGATGATTCACTCCCTCTCCACCATCTACGGTTAATATCTGCCCAGTAACAAACTCGTTATTTAAAAGATAGTTCATGGCGGAAATCAAATCATCTACCCTGCCCTGCCGCTTTAAGGGAATGCCAGCAACCCGCCATTTAATATAGTCCTCGGTTCTCTCCTCTCCAGGCATCACCACACCGGGTGCAATGCCATTTATACGGATATGGGGAGCAAACTCTATGGCGGCAAGCTGGGTGAATTCCGAGAGGGTTTTCTTGGATAAAAGATAGGCCGCATAATTGTTTTGCTGAAAGGCAATCTTGTTGTCCAGAATATTAATCACATTCCCCTTACTACATTTATTCGAAAATGCTGATATTAATAGCAAGGGTGCAAAAAAATTGACGGAGAATTGTTGTTGCAAGAGCGCCATATCAGTCTGGGCAATGGTTGCTGCTTCATAAGCTGATGCGTTGTTAATTAATACTTGAAGGGAAGAAAACTCATTGAGCACTGATTCAATCAACACTTCTGGGTGTTCTCCTGACAAATCAAACTGAAAGGTTTTACAGGTGGCACCAAGAGCCATAATGGCATCAGCAGCCTGTTGGGCACCGTCAGCCGACTGGTGATAGTGCAAGGCAATATCATAGCCTGCTGTAGCGAGAGCATAAGCAAAAGAAAACCCCAGTCTTGTGGCTCCACCCGTCACCAGTACTGTTGGCCTTTCCATCAAATCTGTCATTTCATGATCGTTTTCGGGGTTAGAAGATACTCATAATTCCATTCTTGGCTAGAAGGATCAATGGCCAGTTTCTAATAAGATTTTTATCCCTTGCCAATAATGACTTATCTAGCCCTCTTAAAGCTACGATCTTGAAGTGGCAAAAAGTGATTAGCAAATTGTTATATCTTATACAAAGTAGTAAAACCAGCGAACGTCTGCGACATAGAGCGGTCATACAGCATATGAATTTTGTTACACTCTGCACTTCATACACTAACGAGATACTGAAAAACTGATGCCTTTCCTGTTGCGCCCCATTCTTACTCTAATGCTGCTATGCCTTACATCATTGGCTACAGCTGAACTTGATTACACTCCAAATCAGGCAAAAACTGCGATAGAAGTAATCGATGAGCTTAGTACCAAGCATTATCGCAAGCAGCCCTTGGACGATGAGTTGTCAAGTAAGCTGTTACACGAGTTGATCGATAACCTGGACCCTACAAAAAGTTATCTGCTGCAGGAAGACATTACTGAATTTCAGCAGTGGGAAACACGTCTTGATGATATGTTTAGGGCGGGTGATCTAAGTGCAGGGTTTTTCATCTACAACCGCTATAACCAACGTACTATGGCCCGTCTACAGGCAAATATCAGCTTGCTGGAGAGTGATTTTCAGTTTGATTTAACGAAGGATGAATATCTTCCAGTTGATGTAGATAATAACCAGTGGCCGACTACAAATGCTGATGCGGATGATGAGTGGCGAAAGCGTATAAAAGAAGCCTACCTTCGACTCATGCTTAATGATAAAGAGCCTGAAGCGGCAAGAGAACTATTGATAAAGCGCTATACCAATCTTCGCAAACAGCTGGGTCAACGTGACAGCGAGGATATTTTTCAACTTATTATGAACTCTCTTGCCAGCCTGTATGATCCACATACAGCCTATATGTCACCCCGTTCCATGGAAAATTTCCGCATTGCTATGTCCCTTTCTCTCACGGGCATTGGAGCTGTTCTGCAATTAGAAGATGAGCATACAAAAATAGTGCGTGTCATTCCCGGTGGGCCCGCGGACAAACAGGGTATTCTTAAGGCCGGTGACAAAGTTATTGCAGTTGGCCAGGGTGATGAAGAAAAGGTGGATGTGGTTGGCTGGCGACTGGATGATGTGGTTGATCTTATTCGTGGCCCCAAAGACAGTATTGTCAGACTTGAACTTATCCCAGCCCAAGGTGACTCTGCTGGAAACAGCCGAGATATTTCTATTGTACGAGACAAGATTCAGCTAGACGAGCAGTCAGCTCAGGCTGAGGTTATCGATGTTCAAACTGAAGTCGGTAGATACAGTGTAGGGGTTATCAAAATCCCGGCCTTCTACCTCGATGTAGATGCCTACTACAACCGTGATCCCAATTTTAAAAGCACCACAAAAGATGTCGTACAATTATTACAAAACCTTGAAAAACAGAACGTGGACGGCATCATTCTCGACCTACGGAACAATGGTGGTGGTTTCCTCCAAGAAGCCGCCACTTTGACAGATTTATTCATTGATCCTGGACCCATTGTACAGGTTCAGCATTCTGACCAACTTATTTCACGTAACTATCGCTCTCGTGCGGATGCCTACTATCGTGGCCCTTTAGTGGTTCTGATTAATCGGCTAAGTGCTTCAGCGTCAGAAATTTTTGCTGGTGCTATACAAGATTATGGGCGTGGTTTGGTCGTGGGAGGCCAGAGTTTTGGTAAAGGTACAGTGCAGGTTCAACTACCCGTTCGTGAAGGACAGTTAAAGCTCACGGAATCCAAGTTTTACCGGGTTTCTGGAAATAGCACCCAGCACCTTGGTGTGGTTCCTGATATCCAGTTACCCTCCTTCTACGATGTAGATAAAGTGGGAGAGAGCAGTGAAGATAACGCACTGCCTTGGGATCGAATCCCTGCAGCACCCCACCGTCGCTACAACCTTACTCGGGTGCCTATGCAAACCCTTCAAGAGCGCCACGAATATCGGCTAAAAATGGATCCCGACCTCGTTCACCTACATGATGAACTAGCCCTAGTCAAAGAACGCCAGAAAGTCAAACAGTTGCCTCTCAATGAAATAAAACGTCGTGAGGAAGCTAAAGAGTACGACACCTTGCTTCTAACATTAGAAAACAAACGACGCTTGGCCAAGGAGCGCCCGCTTTACTCATCCATTGAAGAGTGGCAAGCGGTTGAGGAACCGGAAGAAGATAATGATGACAGGCCCCTCGCCGAAAAAGACCCTATCCTCTATGAAGTAGGGAATATCATGTCAGATTATATGAGTCTGGCTAAATCCCCTATGCAGCAGGCTAAGCAACCCTGAATGAAGCCATCCTAAATGAAAATTGTTTCCTTCAATGCCAATGGTCTCCGTGCCCGTCTGCATCAGCTCAAAACTATTGTAGAGAAGCATTCTCCCGATATTATTGGCCTGCAAGAGACCAAGGTTGCTGATGAGCAGTTTCCTCTTGATGCAATCAAGCAACTTGGATACGGCGCGATCTATCACGGGCAAAAGGGCCACTATGGCGTTGCCCTCCTTTATAGGCTGCCTCTACTTAAGAGCCAAAAGGGGTTTCCTTCAGACGGGGAAGAAACTCAAAAACGACTTGTTTATGGGCAATTCGAGGTTAATGGGGGGAAACTGAATATTTATAATGGCTATTTCCCTCAGGGAGAGAGTCGAGACCACCCTCTGAAATTCCCTTGTAAAAAACAGTTTTATACTGATTTGTTGTCCTCTCTAGAGGAGCACCATCAAGTAGATGAACAAGTGTTGGTGATGGGGGATATGAATGTAGCACCTCTGGATATAGATATTGGCATTGGTAATGACAATCACAAACGTTGGCTGCGTACGGGGAAATGCTGCTTTCTTCCAGAAGAACGTGATTGGCTTGAAAAACTCCAACAGTGGGGCCTGGTCGACAGCTACGATCACTTCCACCCTGCCGAACTTGATCGTTACAGCTGGTTTGACTACCGTAGTCGTGGATTTGAACGAGAACCTAAACGTGGGCTTCGTATAGATCTTATGCTTGCTTCTGAGTCCCTCATGACCATTTCTTCTGACGCAGGAATAGACCATGAGATTCGAGCTTCCGAAAAACCCTCAGATCACTGCCCTATCTGGCTCAAAATAACGCCATAGACGCTATAAAAAAAGCCTCATATAGCTCTTCTTCGTCAACCGATACCTCCCTCGAACGTTTAAACCCTATGAGAGCCGACATTCGAGGGAATTCTCATGAAACATCTCGCTATTATTGGATTACTAACAGCATCCTTGGCGATGACTGCAACATCAGCTTTAGCCAAGGATCGTTATCATGGTCAAGATAAGCATCGTGATAACTTCAGTGCCCGTCAACATGATAGCGATAAGGGCCATGATAAGTACTACAACCGAAGTGATAATCGTAGGTATTACTCAAGTCACCGCTCGGGTCACAACTATGGCCATAACTATGGTCACAAGCGTCATCACTACAATAACTACCGTCATCATTATCGTGGTCATCAGCGCTACTATTATCGGAGTGATAACTATGTAGAGGACTACTTTACAATTTTGGGTGGCACAATTCTGATCAATGAATTGTTGCACCACTCACATGATTATCATTAACTCTTACTGGTTGAATCATGTTGTTAGATATTGAGATGATCGGTACTGACACCGGTGGTGATGAAAGGAGCGTGACACTGGAACGGCAACCCCTTGAAAATTTTCTAATATCGGTAGAACGAAGGGCATATAGCATCGCTTTTGCTTCTCTTGGTCACCGTGAAGATGCATTGGATATCGTTCAGGAATCGATGACCCAACTGGTTGCTCGTTATAGCAACAAAGATTCAGATGAATGGCGGCCTTTGTTTTACAAAATTCTACAAAGCCGTATCAATGACCTACACCGACGTCGCATGGTTCAGAACAAGGTTAAAGGCTGGCTTACAAAGTTCCGAAATAAGGAAGACGGCGCTGAGTCTGAGGATGATCCGCTCGAGAATGTACCCGGGCCGGACAGTACATCGCCTCATCAACAACATGAAAGGGAGCGGCAACTAGACGTATTACAACGCGCGGTGACAGCGCTCCCCTCCCGTCAGAAACAGGCTTTTATGCTACGGTGTTGGGAAGGCCTCAGCACGGCAGAGACATCGACAGCAATGAACTGTAGTGAAGGTAGCGTGAAAACCCATTACTCAAGGGCTATTCACAGCATCAGGGCAACACTAGGAGAACATTGGTATGAGTGACTTTGAAAAGAAAATGCAGGAAGTTCTGCGTCGTTCAGAGCGCGAACTTGATACTGATACAACCCAACGTTTGGCTCAAGCTAGAACGCAAGCTCTAGATGGGGCTAGTCAGCGCCGGGCACCACGATTCTTTGTACCTGTGACCGGCATGGCTTTGGCCTCAGTATTGGCATTGGTCTTAGTTTTATCACCCAGTACTCAGAATCCCCAACAGAATCAGGATGACGTTCTATTGAGTGAAGGGTTAGACCTCTATGAAGACATGGAGTTTTATTCTTGGTTGGCGAGAGAAGAAAACAACTTGCAAAGTTAGGATGTAGTCATGAATGACACCCAATATCGCTATATTGCCCGGTACGCCCTATTGTTGGCGCTACTCGTTGTTTTAATACCGCAGGCTATGGCAAATAAACCGAATACGACTTGGTCTACTTCAGAGGCTGACACTCAGGGAGGGTTGCTTCTCTGGGAATCTGCCTATAGCTATGATTGGACTGATATGCATCCTGCAGCCCGTTACGAACTAATGGAACTCGCCGACAAGGGTGGAAAATCAAAAGGTAAGTATTCCCATGATAACCACCATAAACGTTACCAGGATCTCACACCGGAGCAGCGTGAGACGTTGCATAAGCGTCGTGAAAACTTCAAATCACTGCCACCGGAAGAGCGAGAACGAATCCAGAAGGCTCGGGAAAAATTCAACAATATGCCGTCTGAGGAGCGTCAAAAGCTAAGAGACAAATGGCGGTCAATGACTCCTGAAGAGCGCCAACGAGCCTATAAGCATAAAAAAAATCATCAGCGAAGAGACTGACTTTGGTTAAGCCTCGTTAAATAAAGCGCCGTTAAATATTGCCATAAAAAAACCGGTCATAATGACCGGTTTTTTTATTATAGGGAAAATCAGAGCTTGGTGTTCAGTTCAGGTACAACATCGAATAAGTCAGCAACCAAACCATAATCCGCCATCTGAAATATGGGGGCTTCTTCATCTTTATTGATTGCTACGATTACTTTGCTGTCTTTCATTCCAGCTAAATGCTGAATTGCCCCAGAAATGCCCACGGCGATATAGAGGTCAGGGGCAACAATCTTGCCCGTTTGACCCACTTGCATGTCGTTGGGCACAAAACCAGCGTCAACAGCGGCACGGGAGGCACCAACAGCACCGCCCAGTTTGTCGGCGAGCTTTTCAAGTAACTGAAAGTTATCGCTACTGGCCATTCCTCGGCCGCCTGAAATAACCACCCGAGCAGCAGTGAGCTCAGGGCGTTCTGAAACCGCCAGCTCTTCACCAATAAAACTTGAATTTCCTGAGTTATGAATACTTGTCAGTGCTTCAATACTGGCCGTGCCGCCCTCTGCTGAAACCGCATCAAAGGCAGTGGTTCGTACCGTCAACACCTTAATTGAATCACTACTTTGAACGGTGGCTATAATATTGCCGGCATAAATAGGCCGTTTAAACGTATCGGCACTTTCCACACTGCTAATATCGGAGATTGCCTGAACATCTAACAAGGCTGCCACACGAGGTATTATATTTTTCCCTGTAGTTGTTGCTGGAGCGAGTATGTGTGAGTAACTTGCACCGACTTCAGCTATTAAGGGTGCGATATTCTCAGCCAACCGATGCCCATAGGCAGGGTTGTCGGCCACGAGCACTCGCCCTATTCCAGAAACTTTAGTGGCTTCATTGGCAGCACCACCACAATCAGCACCGGCAATTAATAGATCAATATCACCGCCAATGGACTGAGCCGCAGTAATAGTATTGAGTGTTGCTGGCTTAAGGCTGCTATTGTCATGCTCGGCAATTACTAAAATACTCATGAGATCACCTTCGCTTCATTTTTTAGTTTATACAGTAGGTCGTCAACATCGGCTACTTTGATACCAGCCGCACGCTCAGGTGGTGGCTCAACCTTCAATGTGGTGACACGAGGCGTTGTATCGATACCAAGTTCTTCAGGAGAGGTGGTGTCCAGAGGCTTTTTCTTGGCCTTCATAATGTTCGGTAGTGAAGCATAGCGTGGTTCATTGAGCCGTAGGTCGGTAGTCACGATCGCAGGAAGACTTAGGCCCACTGTTTGTAGACCGCCATCAACCTCACGTGTCACTTTAGCTTTACCGCCCTCAACTATGAGTTCTGATGCAAAGGTACCTTGCGGATAACCCGTTAGAGCTCCTAGCATTTGGCCCGTCTGATTATTATCCCCATCAATGGACTGCTTGCCCATTAGAATGAGGTCAGGACTTTCCTGGTCACAAATAGCTTTCAGGCACTTGGCTATTGCCAACGGTTCCAGGTCGGTATCCGACTTAATCAAAATACCTCGGTCTGCACCCAAGGCCAACGAAGTGCGGATTTGCTCCTGCGCCTGTTGTGGGCCAATAGAAACCGCTACAATTTCTGTGGCAGGATCCTTTTCCTTAAGACGTACAGCCTCTTCTACGGCTATCTCACAGAATGGGTTAATCGACATTTTTACATTGTTCAGGTCGACACCTGAGCCATCAGCTGTTGGTCGTACTTTTACGTTGTAATCAACAACGCGTTTGACCGCTACAAGTACTTTCATGGAATACCCTTTAGACATGGTCCGTTATGTTGGGGAGGCTGAGCTAAACCTCAGAATGGCCGTAATGATGCCGCTCTGACGCCCCCAAATCAAGGTAACGGTATGTTTTATCATCATCTATCACTGACTATCGAGTACTGACCGACCAGTCGCCAAATCTACATGGCACCCCAAGATGAGACAGGCTAAAATTGGCTCTTCAAGATAGCCTCAGTGCCATCACCAAAATAAGTACCCGAAGGAGAATTCCGTGGAACGTGAATATATGGATTACGATGTGGTTATCGTCGGAGCGGGCCCGGCTGGCCTTTCGGCCGCCTGTCGTCTCAAGCAGGTAAATACTGAGCTGTCCATCGTTGTTGTTGAAAAAGGCTCTGAAGTGGGTGCTCATATTCTATCCGGTGCTGTATTAGAGCCTACCGCACTGAATGAGCTGTTTCCGGATTGGAAAGCTCAGGGTGCACCCCTGAACACTGAAGTTAAAAATGACAATGTTTATGTTTTTAACAAGGCTCGCGGATACAAAATCCCATCATTATTTGCCCCTAAAACCATGCATAACAAGGGCAATTACATCATCAGCCTGGGCAATCTATGTCGTTGGTTGGCGGAACAGGCTGAAAATCTGGGTGTTGAAATTTTTCCAGGGTTCTCAGTTGCCGATATTCTTTATGCTGAGGATGGGCGTGTTACCGGGGTTATTACCGGTGATATGGGCGTGGGCCCCAATGGCGAACATAAAGATTCCTATATGCCAGGTATGGAATTACGTGGCAAATACACATTATTTTCCGAGGGTTGCAGGGGTCACTTGGGCAAGTTACTCATAGAGAAATTCTCTCTTGATAGCGACTCAGAAGCACAGCACTACGGATTAGGAATCAAGGAGTTATGGTCAATACCTACTGAAAAACATGAAGAGGGGCTTGTGGTTCATAGTGCCGGTTGGCCTCTCGATGAGAGCAACTCTTCAGGCGGTGGTTTCCTCTATCACCTGGAAAATAATCAAGTGGCAGTAGGGTTAATCACCGACCTCTCCTACTCCAACCCATATGTCAGTCCTTTTGACGAATTTCAGCGTTACAAACATCACCCCGTGATCAGTCAGTATCTAGAGGGAGGAGAAAGAATTTCTTATGGTGCTCGCGCCCTGGTTAAAGGTGGTTTGCAATCACAACCCAAAATGACATTTCCCGGGGGGCTATTAATTGGGGATAACGCCGGTACGTTAAATTTTGCCAAGATCAAAGGAATTCACTGTGCCATGAAGTCCGGTATGATCGCGGCAGAATCGGTGGCTACAGCGATTAGCAGTGGCCGTGAACACGATGAACTAACCTCATACACTGAAGCATACAAGGGCAGCTGGGCCTACAAAGAGCTCTACCAGCAAAGAAATTTTGGTCCAGCTCAACATAAGTGGGGGAATATTCTCGGTTCTGCTTATGCCTTTATCGATATCAATATTTTCAATGGCCGATTACCCTGGACGCTAAAAGATCCCAAGCCTGACCACGCCCAGTTAAAGCCAATATCAGAAAGTACAAAAATTGACTACCCTAAGCCAGACAACAAATTGAGCTTTGATAAATTAACCTCTGTATTCCTATCGAACACCAATCATGAGGAAGCTCAGCCTTGCCACTTAAAATTGAAAAACCCAGACGCACCTATCAGTCATAACCTTCCATTATTTGATGAACCTGCACAGCGCTACTGTCCAGCGGGTGTCTATGAGGTGATTGAGCAGGAAGATGGTTCCAAGCAATTCCAGATTAACGCGCAAAACTGTGTTCACTGTAAAACCTGTGACATCAAGGATCCAATCCAGAACATTGTTTGGGTTTGCCCGGAAGGTTCTGGTGGACCGAATTACCCTAATATGTAGTGTATTACCCCCACTGAGCGTGGGGTTCTATCGGGTGATGGGAGCCAACCTGGCATAGTCTATGTCTTGTGCGGCTTTGATTAGGGCTTGGTAAGCTTGATCAAGCACTGAGGAGGGATATCGTCTCGCAGCTGGCCATGATTCCCCATGGTAATACCAATATTGGCGACAAATCGTAGGAAATCCTCCTTGTCCTCAACATCTGTGCCATAACTGACATTAAAATAGGCTTCCACTGCACCTTGGGCTAAGGCCCAGCAAGACAGGTAATGGTAATGGGGAGGAACATCCTCAAGTATGCCCTTATCAATTAGCTTCGCGATCATCATATTGAGGGCATCAATATTAGAACGCCGCATAGTATGCAGTTCTAACATCTTATCCTCTACTTCTTCATTTCCTTGTAACTTGACTTCCAATTGCTGGACCAGTCGATCTAGTGCTGGATTTGATAGTCGAGCTTGAAAATAGGAGCGCGCAGCTGCACCAGGGTCACCGGCTTCAGTTGCTTCGATACCCTTTCGAAGATTCTCAGTGATATTGCGCTCATAGTTGAGAACAATGCGCATTAAAATTTCAGTTTTGGTAAGAAAGTGTTTATAGACGGTGCCTTTGCCAACACCAGCTTCCCTAGAGATAGCTGAGACAGTCACTTTATCAATTCCATCTCGAACTAACAGAAATAAAGCTTTTTCAATGATGAGCTCTTCTCGCGAGAGGAAGCGCTTCTTCTTTTCGCGGATCTTGTCTGTGCTGTCGGGGGATTTAGACATTAAGTGCTATTTCTTGTTTCGTCAGCGGAGACTGATTGTCTGATGAAAACTAAAATACTGTCAATGGTCACGACTGTAGTTATCCATTTATTTTGTAGCAGACATTAATCCGTGGAAATAGAGGGTCATAAATAAAGTATTCGATATTATTGTAAAATTTAATTTCCTTCAGAATGATTCAACTTTCCATAGTCTACAGTTCTGTAACTACTTAGCCTTTATCATCATCCCAATGCAAATCTTGCAATACATCAGGTTCTTGGTGGCGTATTTCTGGATCATAGCTAGAGGCTTTTGAAAAAAGTGATCGCCATATGGTTTTGCTCTCACAGCGGTAATATTTTACTTTTGCTTCGAAGGCAGCTTGGTGGCAGCGTTTATGGGTAATGAAGCCTGTTTCGTGTACAGAAAAATCTTCGCTAAACAGATCCGTTTTCACCTGTAAGTCATAGGTTGGGTAAAACAAGGCCAAACCAACCAATGTCAGGATAATAAACACCGCTTTCATACATTCCTCCTTCTCAGCACCATTTGAAGTGATACAGTATATAGTGAGCATCTGGGGATAGGGTTCTAAGAATTCAATTTTAACGCATTTAAACCCCGAGCTTTAGCCTTTCATCTCTTAACCAGAGCCAGACTACGAGCATAGCAATAAAGCTGGCCAGGGCACCAAAGTTGAAGGCCAACACAGGCTGAATATCCCAGATTAGACCACCAAAGTACGACCCTAGGGCACCTCCTGCCCCAAAACAAAAGGCACTATAGACAGCTTGGCCTTTTCCTTGATTTGCGGGTTCAAATAAGCGACGAATACAATCTATCGCAGCCGCATGAAATGCACCAAAGGTAAAGGCATGGAAACATTGTGCTATCACCAGAAGTAGTAGTTGATCCGTGCAATAACCAATCAATAGCCAGCGCAGGGTCGCAAGTGCCAAACAAGTGAGCATGATTGTCCTAACACCGAATCGAAGCAGCAGTCGATGCATCAGGATAAAAAGACAGACCTCGGCAATGACACCCACTGACCATAGGGTACCAATACCACTTCGACTGTAGCCGAAAGATTCCATGTAAATACTAAAAAAACTGTAGTAAATACCATGAGAGACCTGCATCAGCATGCCTGCAAGCAAAAAGGCAATGACAACGGGTTTCTTTAGGACTGTAGCAAACTGTTGAGAGGCTTTTTCATGTCGTTGATGATGTGGATTTGGCACAAATAAACTGCTGAGAAAGATACCTGCCAACAGCAGTATGCCAATAACTGGCAATGTTTTAATATCATGAGTATCAAACCAAAAGCCGCTTCCGAGAACAAAGATGATAAAACCGATGGATCCCCACAAACGAATTCGACTATAGGTTTCAGGTCGTTGGTGCAGGAAACTGATAGTGATAACTTCATGCTGTGGCAGTATCGCGTTCCAGAAGAAACTGTAGCCCGCTAGCACTAAGGCTATGGACCAAAATTGTTGATCGATGAAGATGCCAATAAAACAGAGAAATGAAAGCAAAGCCCCAAGACGGATGATCAGCAGCCTTTTACCCGTGTAGTCGGCAAGCCATCCCCAAAGGTTTGGGGCAATGATTTTAGTGGCCATGGGAATGGCCAGTAGAAGGCCAATATCAGCAGATGAAAACCCTTGAGATTTTAGATACAGGGACCAATAGGGGTAAAGCGCCCCAAGCAAACCAAAAAAACAAAAATAAAAGGCAGACAGGCGCCAGTAAGGTACTGACAATGGGGCCTTCCCTTCCACTAGTGGTTAACTGGTTTTTGGCTGTGTATTCAGCACCGGACTGACATTGATATCAGCATTCTGAGCCCTGTCTCGCAAGAAATGATCCATCAGGGTAATGGCCAGCATAGCCTCAGCAATAGGTGTAGCACGAATACCCACACAGGGGTCGTGGCGGCCTTTGGTGATAACCTCAATAGCATTTCCGTGTACATCCACAGAGTTCCCGGGAATGCGGAGACTACTCGTTGGCTTCAACGCTATGTGAGCAACGATGGTTTGACCGGATGAAATACCGCCAAGAATGCCACCGGCATTATTTGAGAGAAAACCCTCGGGGGTAATTTCATCTCGGTGCTCAGTGCCTGTCTGGGCAACAGAATCAAACCCGGCACCAATTTCCACACCCTTGACTGCATTAATACTCATCAGCGAGTGCGCAATTTCAGCATCAAGTCGGTCAAAAATAGGTTCACCGAGTCCCGCTGGGACATTAGTGGCTGTGACAGTAATTCGAGCACCAATGGAGTTTCCGTCCTTTTGCAATTTCTGCATAAAGGCTTCCATTTCAGGTACTTTGTCAGGGTCAGGGCAGAAAAAGGGATTATTCCCTACTTCTTCCAGTAGCACCTTCTCAGCCTTAATAGGACCCAGCTGTGAGAGATACCCTTTAACCTCAACACCCATGGCCTGCTCAAGGTATTTCTTGGCAATAGCACCTGCAGCTACTCGCATCGCCGTTTCACGGGCGGATGAACGGCCGCCACCACGGTAATCACGAAAACCATATTTCATGTGGTAGGTGTAGTCAGCATGGGCGGGCCGGAACTGATCTTTGATGTTGGAGTAATCCTTGGAACGCTGATCCGTATTTTCGATGATCAGCCCAATGGGTGTCCCTGTGGTTTTTCCTTCAAATACGCCAGAGAGTATTTTGACCACATCTCCTTCCTGACGCTGAGTGGTATAACGAGACTGACCGGGCTTGCGTCGATCTAAATCTTTCTGCATGTCCGCTTCGGATAACTCAAGTCCAGGGGGGCAACCGTCGACAATACAGCCAAGCGCAGGCCCGTGGCTTTCGCCAAAAGTGGTCACAGTAAACAGCTTGCCAATGGTATTGCCGGACATAAACACTTCCACATTCAAAATATTAGCGTTGTTCCTATAGTGCTTGGCAAACGGAGCCAAGCACTATAGGACGCGAAAGTGGATATTATACGATGATTATTCTGATGTCGTTACGATGAAATAAATTCTTCTCGGTGTGCAGAAAGTTGCTCCGCTGTGATCAAGAAAACACCGTGCCCTCCCCGCTCAAATTCGAGCCAGATAAAAGGCACTTGTGGGAATGCCTTTTCGAGGGCTTCCCATGAATTACCGACCTCTACGATCAGTGTACCCTGCTCATTTAAATACTCACCCGCTTCAAGTAATAATTGGCGGGTAAAATCGAGCCCATCATCTCCCGATGCCAAGCCTATTTCAGGTTCATGGTGATACTCATTGGGCATGGATGCCAAGTCTTTTGCATCAACATAGGGTGGGTTGGTAACAATCAAGTCGAATCGTTGTAAGCCGAGTCCAACAAATAGATCAGAATGGATCGCGCTGACCCGTTCATCCATCTCATGGAGCTTAATATTTTGTGCTGCCACAGCCAGTGCATCGGTTGATATATCACTCAGTGTGACAAAGGCTTCAGGAAAACAATGAGCAGAGGCAATACCAATACAACCGCTACCGGTACACAGATCAAGAATACTCCGGGGAGCCTGAACCAGCCAAGGTTGAAATTGTGCTTCAATCAATTCAGCAATTGGTGATCGTGGCACCAACACACGCGGGTCAATACTAAACTTAAATCCAGCAAACCAGGCTTCGCCCGTAAGGTATGCCGCAGGAAGTCGCTCGTTTATACGTCGATCAAATAAGCGAGTAATAACGGCTGCTTCTTCGGACGATACCGGGCGCTCCAATATGCTGCTCTCAGAATCCCAGGGTAGTGATAGTGCAAATAGAACTAGGGTAAGCGATTCATCCCAGGCATTGTCAGTCCCATGGCCATAATAGAGGCCGGCTTGATCAAATAAATCAGCCCCTCTTTGAATATAATCACCAACAACTATCAGGTTTTCTGGCGTGTTTTGCATAGCGCGCATTGTACCGACACTGTAGATAAATGGCTTTACGTTTATGGTGGGCTGACGTACGGTTATGCACCCAAACTATTAACGTTTTCCTAGAGACGAATATTGAAAATTTCTGATTGCTACACTCAAATTATTGAATCTACAGGAGAGGATGCTTCTCGTCCCGGCTTAGTAGATACACCCGAACGCGCCGCTAAAGCATTCGAGTTTCTTACCCGTGGTTATCACCAAACATTGGATGAGGTTATTAATGATGCGCTGTTCCCTTCGGAATCCAGCGAAATGGTCATTGTTAAGGATATTGAACTCTATTCACTCTGCGAACATCACCTACTGCCCTTCATCGGCAAGTGTCATGTCGCCTATATTCCCAACAGTAAAGTGCTTGGGTTATCCAAAGTAGCGCGTATTGTCGACATGTTTGCTCGTCGCCTTCAGATTCAGGAAACACTGGTATCCCAGATTGCCAAGACCATTGAAGAGGTCACGGGTGCACAGGGTGTCGCTGTGATTATTGAAGCCAAGCATATGTGCATGATGATGCGCGGTGTTGAAAAACAGAATTCAGTGATGAAGACCTCTGCCATGCTTGGCTCATTTAGGGATAATCAAGCTACTCGCAGTGAATTTCTCTCACTGATTAATTGTTAGGTGTAGCCTCACCCGATATACCCGCTCAGTAGTAAAGAGTTTGAGTTGAGGGCTTTCTATAGTTGTAGAGTTTCTTAGGGGTGCGTTAACCACTTCATATCAGCACAACCCCGGCTAAAAGCAATGGCGTCCAGACAGACAAGGGAACTGGTGTCCATTGACCACCCTATTCCAGGCTTATCCGTTAAGTATTCCAATATCTGACCAATCAATGGCTGATGACTCAGAAGTAAGATCTGATTAGTATCGAGAGCATCAACACAGTGTTCCACTGCACTGAGCTGCCCTTCTGAACGCAGGGCATCCTCAAACAGTAATTCTCCTTGATAGTTTAGCGTCTCAGTGAGGATTTTAAGTGTTTGTCTGGCTCGAAGAGTTGGACTGCAAAGAATTAATTGTAGCTGGGATAACTCATGAAGGTATTGTTGAACCACATGGCGAGTATCGGTTTTACCCTGAGCCGATAATGAACGCTCGCCACAGGATGAATCAAAGGGCGCATCGCCGTGGCGCAACAGGTAAATAACCATAAGAGCAGTAAGAGGCTCTGCTACGTTGCTTTATTGTCATCTTGAGGGTTTTGTTCGTCCTCAGTATCGACAAATGCAGGAACATCATCTGCATCTGCTGGTTCTTCTGTAGTTTCAGCCTCTACAAACTCGGCTTCAATGATGTCATCAGTCTGGAGTACTTCAGTCAGTAGAGCGTCAACCTCAGGCCAGTCTGAAAATGGGAATGGCTTATCATCGCTGTTAAAGGTGAGAAATAAAAATGTCTGATAGGCCCATTTCGAGGTTCCCTGCCCTAAATCACGCAGGTTATCATTGCCAGTGCCCGTCACCAGTACAAGAAGAAACTGTAAGATGGCAACAACCCAAATAACCATCCTGGCCACCACTGATAACAACCCAAACACCAGCATATATAGTAGGCGGGTCCAGGTTTCAGTATTCAGTAAATTAGTTTTAGTTTGTTCTTCCATCATTCCCCCACCGTAAATTCAACATCAGTACTTTGTTCAGCCAGCATCAGGCTACTCAGTACTTCATGGACTGGCTTGTTGTTAAACATCGTTTCGTAAAGAGCGCTCACCAATGGCATATAGATACCCAGCTGCTCTGCCTCGTCCTTGATAATCCGAGTGGTATTGATGCCTTCCGCAACCTGCCCTACTTTTTCAGTGGCCTCTTCAATAGAGAGCCCCTCCCCTAAAGCATAACCCACCTGAAAATTACGGCTCAGCGGTGAGGTACAGGTAACATACAAATCGCCCACACCACTCAGCCCAAGAAACGTCATAGGGTTGGCGCCTAAGCTTGCGGCAAAACGACTCATTTCAGCAAGACTACGCGTAATAAGTACACTGATCGTATTTTGCCCCATCTTCATGGCCGCGGACATTCCAGCCGCAATGCCGTAGATGTTTTTGAGTGCACCTGCCAGTTCTACTCCAAAGCGGTCATTGTTGGCATACACCCTAAAGTATTGGGAACTAAGTAGCGCTTGCACCTCTTTACAGAGAGATTCATCAGCACTGGCAATAACCGTAGCAGTAATGGCTTTTTGGGTGATTTCCTTGGCTAAATTCGGACCGCTGATCACACCAATCCTAGCTTGAGGAAGCTCGTCTTCAAGAATTTCACTCATTAATTTAAAGGTATGCGCTTCAATACCCTTGGCAGTACTAATTACTTTGGTATCAGGGGCGATATGAGTATTTGCCTCCTGAGCCAAGTGTCGGAAGGCTTTACTGGGGACGGAAAAGAATACCGTCTGGCAGCCTTTCAGACTCTCTTCCAAGTTGGATGAAAATTTAAGTGTAGGTTCAAGGCGATAACCGGGCAGGTATCGGGCATTCTCACGGGTTTGAGTACACTGCTCGGCATTGTCTTCGTCACGCATCCACAGCACAACATCATGGCCGTTCGCGGCAATCATATTTGCGATGGCAGTCCCAAAACTGCCTCCACCTAGTACTGCAATTTTATTTGGTGCTGCCATCACTGAGTTTCGATGTTGTCGGAGTGAAGATTATAGAGCTATTGATGCAGATGTGGCTACGACCTCTCCTCAAACAACAGCTGATTTAAGCGCTTAACGAACAGAGAAGGATTATCCAGTTGTTCGCCAGCAGACAACACCGCTTGATCGTATAACAGCTCGGCCAACTCACCAGATTTTTCATCCCCAGCCTCTTCACTGAGTTTTGCTACTAGCGGGTGGTTAATATTCACCTCCAGTATTGGCTTGTCTTCAGGAACAGGCTGCCCTGCTGCCTCCATCATCTTGCGCATCTGAGGGCTTAGAGCATGCTCAGCGTAGACCAGACAGGCAGGTGAATCAGTTAAACGGCGGGTTGCACGAACACTTTCGACTCGACCATTCAGGCTAGTTTTGATCTTGTCCATCACATCCGTCGTTGATTCTGAATCGGCTTCGTCATCCTTATCAGTATTACCTACGATGGATTCGTCCAGTTCACCCTTGGTGATATCTTGAAACTGCTTACCATCAAATTCATAGAGGTGAGAGATTGTCCATTCATCAAGGCGATCTGTAAATAACAGGACTTCAATCCCTTGTTTTTGGAAAACCTCAAGATAAGTACTGTTACGAGCTGCCGTTAAACTATCGGCGACAAGGTAGTAAATTTTATCCTGGCCATCTTTCATTCGAGAGATGTAGTCAGAGAGAGAGGCGGAAAGCTCATCGCCTTCAGTTTTTGTGGTTGCATAGCGGAACAGGCCACCGATTTTTTCAGCGTTTGTCGCATCTTCTGCAGGACCTTCTTTTAGGACACTGCCAAACTCCGTCCAAAACTTAGCATAAACATCAGGTGTTTCCTTGGCCATTTTTTCCAACATACCCAGTGCTCGCTTGACCAAGGCGCCACGAATACTATCAACGGCCGGGCTCCCCTGAAGGATTTCACGAGACACATTGAGAGGCAAGTCACTGGAATCTAACACGCCTTTAACGAAACGTAAGTACAGTGGTAAAAACTGTGACGCATCATCCATAATAAACGTACGTTGGATGTACAGCTTTAAGCCTCGAGATACTTCACGGTTATGGAGGTCAAATGGAGCATGGCTGGGGATATAGAGTAGACTGGTGTAGTCGAGCTTGCCCTCAACACGGTTGTGACTCCATGTTATGGGGTCTTCAAAGTCATGGGATACATGCTTGTAAAACTCTTTATATTCCTCGTCCTTAATGTCATTGCGAGGACGAGTCCAGAGTGCCGTAGCCGTATTGATAGCTTGGTATTCTTCAGCAGCTGGCTCCGTACCTTCATCATCACTCTGAGGAGCCAGTTTCTTGATCTCAATGGGAACAGCAATATGATCCGAGTATTTTTTTATGGTGCTACGAACCCGTAAGTCATTGGCATATTCTTCTGCATCTTCCTTCAGGTGAAGGATGATAGAGGTACCTCTATCAGACTTTTCAATATCTTCAATGGTGTATTCAGCTTCACCTTCACAGGTCCAGCGAACGGCTTTATCAGCAGCTAGCCCGGCCCTGCGAGTCTCCACAACCACCTTGTCCGCAACAATGAAGGAAGAATAAAATCCTACCCCAAATTGACCAATTAGCTGGGCATCCTTCTGCTGATCACCGCTCAACCCTTGCAGAAATTGAGAGGTTCCAGATTTAGCGATAGTCCCCAAATGCTCAATGGCTTCCTCACGAGACATCCCAATACCATTGTCATGAATAGTAATAGTTCTCGCGGCAACATCTGCGTCTATGCGCACACGAAGATCGGGGGAATCTTCATAGAGAGATGAATCAGCCAAGGCTTCAAAACGCAGCTTATCGACGGCATCAGAAGCATTTGAGATCAGCTCTCTCAAAAAAATCTCTTTATTGCTGTAAAGCGAATGAATCATTAGATGCAGAAGCTGCTTTGCTTCTGTTTGAAAACCCAGGGTTTCAGCACTCATCGGTAGTTAATCTCCAATCTCTTATTTAAACACTGGTAGGAAGGTGGGGCTGAATGAATATATTTCAAGAGTGAATGAAAGAAACTTAGGTGTTTAATTTGATAGGTATATTTCTTTAGCCATATGACAGACATAAAAAAGGCGACCATCAGGTCGCCTTTTTTAAAGAAGATCCCTGCTTTACCAGCCAGTGATTTCTTTCAATCCATTACCAATATCAGCCAGACTGCGAACAGTTTTAACACCAGCATCTTCCAATGCAGCAAACTTCTCATCAGCTGTGCCCTTACCACCAGAAATAATGGCGCCTGCATGGCCCATACGCTTACCGGCAGGAGCGGTCACACCAGCAATGTAGGAAACAACGGGCTTGGAGACATTCTCCTTAATAAAGGCCGCTGCTTCTTCCTCAGCAGTACCACCAATCTCACCAATCATGACAATAGCCTCAGTAGCAGGGTCATTCTCGAACATGGCAAGAATATCGATGAAGTTAGAACCGGGAATAGGGTCACCACCAATTCCCACACAAGTGGACTGACCAAAACCATAATCCGTGGTTTGTTTAACCGCTTCATAGGTCAACGTACCTGAGCGTGAAACAATGCCGACTTTACCAGGCAAGTGAATATGCCCTGGCATAATGCCGATTTTACATTCGCCGGGGGTAATAACACCTGGGCAATTTGGTCCGATTAGTCGCACACCCAACTCATCACATTTAGCTTTACACTCAAGCATATCCAGCGTTGGAATGCCTTCGGTAATACAAACAATTAGCTGAATGCCAGAGTTAGCGGCCTCCAGAATAGAGTCTTTACAGAAAGGGGCTGGCACATAGATAACAGAAGCTTCTGCGCCTGTTTCTGCTACAGCTTCAGCGACAGTATTGAATACGGGTAAACCAAGGTGGGTGGAACCACCTTTGCCTGGTGTGACACCACCAACCATTTTTGTACCATATTCTATGGCCTGCTCTGAGTGAAAGGTGCCCTGCCCGCCAGTAAAGCCCTGGCAGATTACTTTAGTGTCTTTATTGATTAGGATAGCCATTACTTGTTGCCCTCCGCTGCTTTAACCACTTGCTGAGCACCATCGGTCAGGCTGGTTGCTGCAATAATATTCAATCCACTCTCCGCGAGAAGTTTGGTACCAAGCTCAGCATTATTACCCTCGAGCCTAACAACTACGGGTACTTCAACGCCCACCTCTTCAACGGCACCAATGACACCCTCGGCAATCAGGTCGCAACGGACGATGCCACCAAAGATGTTAATAAAAACAGCTTTAACCTTCTCATCTGAAAGGATGATCTTAAATGCTTCAACGACACGCTCTTTAGTTGCACCACCACCTACATCGAGGAAGTTAGCAGGGTCACCACCATGGAGTTTAACGATATCCATGGTGCCCATGGCCAAGCCAGCGCCATTTACCATACAACCAATGTTGCCATCTAGCGCTACGTAGTTGAGGTCCCACTGAGCGGCATGTGCTTCACGAGCATCATCCTGAGATGGATCGTGCATTTCACGCAGCTTGGGCTGACGGTACATTGCATTGCCATCGATATTGATCTTGCCATCAAGACAGTGGAGGTCGCCGTCAGTGGTGATCACCAATGGGTTGATTTCTAAAAGTGCCAAATCAAAGTCATGGAATAGTTTGGCCAGGCCAAGGAACAGTTTGGTGAACTGTTTGATTTGTTTTGGATTCAAGCCCAGCTCGAATGCTAGTTCGCGTGCCTGGTAAGGCTGCGCGCCGGTCAAAGGGTCAATGGTAGCTTTGAGAATTTTCTCTGGCGTTTCTTCGGCCACTTTCTCAATTTCTACACCGCCTTCCGTTGAGGCCATAAAGACCACTCGACGGGTGGATCGATCAATAACAGCACCTAGATAAAGCTCTTGATCAATATCACTACAGGGTTCTACAAGAATCCTGCTGACAGGCTGACCATCAGCATCCGTTTGATAAGTAACCAAACGCTTGCCTAGCCAATGGCGTGAAAATTCTTCAATTTCAGCCTTGGAGGTAACCAGCTTTACCCCTCCTGCTTTGCCTCGGCCGCCAGCGTGTACCTGGGCCTTTACAACCCAGCGATCTCCACCGATCACATCGGCAGCAGCGATTGCTTCCGGGACTGTTTCAGCAGCCACACCTTCTGATACCGGAAGGCCATACTCAGCAAAAAGCTGTTTTGCCTGATATTCATGTAGGTTCATAGTCTTTTCCGTTTGCTGATTTCATTAATATAGATAAATAGGATGGATAATAAGAAAACTCCACAGGCCAGCGATACCTGTGGGGCTTCTTTGGGTACAACTACTTACGTTTTTTACGATTTGGAATATGTATGGCGTGTCCATTCACCGCTAAAGCTGCCTCATGTACCGCTTCAGAAAGCGTTGGATGACCAAACACAGTCATGCCGATATCCTCGGCAGTAGAACCAAACTCCATAGCAATAGCGACTTGCTGAACAAGGTCAGCAGCACTCGGGCCAATGATGTGACAGCCAAGAATACGATCTGTCTTGGCATCTGCAATCATTTTCACCATGCCGTCAGTTTCATCGGCAGCTAATGCCCGACCACTGGCGATAAAGGGGAAAATACCCAGATTATAGGATTCACCGGCTTGCTTGAGTTGTTCTTCTGTTTTACCCACAGCGGCAATTTCCGGGTGGGTATAAATGACATTGGGAATAATGTCGTAATTCATTTGAGTTTTCTGGCCAGCGATACGCTCGGCGACCATGACTCCTTCTTCAGAGCCTTTGTGAGCCAACATCGGCCCTCGAACTACATCACCCACAGCCCAGACACCAGGAGCATTTGTCGCGCACTGATCATTAACAAAAATAAACCCACGTTCGTCAAGGTTCACACCACAATCTGGTGCTAGCAAACCTTCCGTATGGGGGCGACGGCCAACGCAGACGATGAGTTTATCGAAGACTTCCTGCTTCTCTTTACCCTCGCTATTCTGGTAAGTAACAACGACTTCATTGCCTTTTACCTCGCTCGCGGTAACTCGACAACTAAGACGCATATCCAGGCCTTGCTTGGTAAAAACTTTTTTAGCTTCTTTTGAAATCTGCCGGTCCATCATCGCCAGAAAATCATCCATTGCCTCAAGCAGCACAACGTTACTTCCTAGTCGGTTCCAAACACTTCCCAATTCCAAGCCGATCACACCAGCACCAATGACACCAAGGCGCTTAGGTGTTTCAGTAAGCTCGAGAGCACCTGTAGAATCGATAATGGTATTGCCATTAACCGGAGCGACGGGAATATCAATTGGCTGTGAGCCAGTGGCGATAATGATATTGTCAGTGGCTAGTATCTGCTTGTTACCTTCGTGGTCAGTATATTCCACTTGGCGGCCCGCTAGAATCTTGCCTGTACCAAACAACGAGGTGACACCATTACTTTTAAATAATCCTGCAATACCGTCGGTTAGCTGCTTAACAATCTTTCCCTTACGGCCAATCATTGCTTTTACATCAATATCGACATCACCGACATTAATGCCATGGTTGGTCAGGTCAGTTTTTGTCTCATGGTATTTGTGAGAGCTGTCTAGCAGTGCTTTTGAGGGAATACAGCCTACATTCAGGCAGGTTCCACCATTCACACCTTTACCTTCTGCGTTTGTCCACTTCTCAATACAAGCCGTTTTCAATCCAAGTTGGGCTGCACGAATAGCGGCAACATAACCGGCAGGTCCGGCGCCAACCACAATAACATCATACTTATCAGGCATATTAAATTCCAATAATATCAGTATCTTAAATGCTATATCTCAAGCAAAATCTTGGCTGGATTCTCAATCATTTCCTTAATCGCAACGAGGAACCGCACTGCTTCCTTCCCATCAATAAGACGATGGTCATAGGACAATGCCAAATTCATCATAGGACGGATAACCACCTCGCCATTTTCAGCAATCGGGCGCTCTTGAATGGTATGCATACCCAGAATAGCTGCCTGCGGCGGGTTCAAAATAGGCGTCGACAACACCGAACCGAACACACCGCCATTAGTGATAGTAAATGTGCCTCCGGTCATCTCTTCAATCGTGAGCTTCCCATCACGTGCGCGAGCACCAAATCCGGCAATGGTATTTTCAACCTCAGCAATGCTCATATTATCCGCATCACGTAGAACGGGTACTACTAGACCTTTGTCGGTAGATACGGCAACACCTATATCCTGATAACCGTGATAAACAATATCATTGCCATCGATAGATGCATTTACTGCGGGGAATCGTTTAAGCGCCTCCGTGGCTGCGCGTACAAAGAAACCCATAAAACCAAGACGGGTACCATTATGAACCTTGGTAAATTCGTCTTTAAATGCCGTACGGAGACGCATAATACGATGCATATCAACTTCATTAAATGTTGTCAGCATAGCGGTTGATTGGGTTACCTGAAGTAAACGCTCCGCAATACGTACACGCATCCGCGTCATAGGAACACGTTTTTCGACACGATCGCCAACAGTAGAAACAATAGGCGCTGTTGGTGTTTGTACGGCTGGAGCTGGTTGTGCGTTAGCTTCAGGAGCAGCCGGTGCTACCTGTGGTTGTTGCCAAGCCACCACATCTTCCTTAGAAATTCGCCCACCCTTCCCAGTTCCTACGACTTGCTGGAGATCGATACCGCGTTCGTCAGCAAGTTTTCGTGCAGCAGGGCTGGCAATTTTCTCACCCTGATTGCCGTCAATGGTAGTCGTAACAGGTGCCGCGTCTACAGACGTAGCTGCTTTAGCTTCACCCGCAGCGATCCGCGCAATGATTTCATTGCTGAGAACAATTTCACCCTCGGCCTTTAGTACTTCCTCAAGAGTACCATCAGCAGGAGCAACAACTTCCAATACAACTTTATCCGTCTCAATATCAACCAGCAGCTCATCACGCATAACGGATTCGCCTGGTTGTTTGTGCCATGTAGCAATATTTCCTTCTTGTACAGACTCAGGAAATGTTGGTGCCTTAATTTCAATACTCATTTTTTTCGTTTCCTTGGTTTAGGATAGCCGCTTTACCGCCACTCAAAAACTCAATGCTTCATTAATAAATTTTTCTTGTTCTTCCAGATGGGTCGACATATAACCCGACGCAGGTGCCGCTGATGCTTCACGCCCCACGTAGCTCAATTCAAGGTCATCGTTAAACTTGGCCAAAACCCGATGCATATGGTGCTGGCTGCTATACCATGCCCCTTGATTGATCGGTTCTTCCTGACACCAGACAACATCTTCAAGGCTGCTGTAACACTTAAATACCTCAAGCAGTTCATCATCGGGGAATGGATACAGCTGTTCAATACGCACCAGGGCAATGTCGTCAATACCCAGTTCCTGACGTGCTTCATAGAGGTGGTAGTAAACCTTGCCGGAACATAGGATTAATCGACGGGCCTTTGTTCGGTCCACATCAATGTCCTGAATCACATTTAAAAACTCACCATTGGCGAGATCTTCCAGTGATGAAGTGGCCAGCTTGTGACGAAGAATCCACTTGGGACTCATGACTACCAGTGGGCGACGCATGGGGCGGATAGCCTGTCGACGCAGCATATGGTAGACCTGCGCGGGTGTTGTTGGGATACAAACCTGAATATTATGCTCAGCGCAGAGTTGCAAGTAGCGTTCAAGTCGGGCTGATGAGTGTTCCGGCCCCTGACCCTCATAACCATGGGGCAACAGCATGGTCAGGCCGCACATGCGCCCCCACTTATGCTCACCGCTAGTAATAAACTGATCGATAACTACCTGTGCACCGTTGGCGAAATCACCAAATTGTGCTTCCCAAATAACCAGGCCCGCCGGGGCTGTAGATGAGTAGCCATACTCAAAACCCAACACAGCCTCTTCGGAGAGGAAGGAATCGTATAATTCAAATGCTGGTTGATTCTCAGACATGGCGCCGAGGGGAGTGTAGTCCTTGCCATCACGTTGATTGTGAACCACAGCATGACGGTGAGAGAACGTGCCACGACCAATGTCCTGCCCCGTCATACGGATAGGATAACCTTGCTCTAACAACGTGCCATAAGCCAACAATTCTGCCATACCCCAATTTAGAGGAAGTGCTCCACCCGCCATTTTGCGGCGGTCATCGTAAATTTTTTCTACCTGGCGCTGAACCACAATTCCTTCCGATATGTGGTTGATCTTTTCAGCAACTTCCTGAAGTTTTGTCAGTGGGTATGAGGTATCTCCAGGGACCCTCCAATCATGCTCAAGATACGGTGTCCAATCAACAAATGGCGTCTGATCTGGTTCAGACACCAGCTTGTTGACCACGTTTTCACCGCGATCAAGGGTGTTCCGATACTCAGATAGCAAGCTGTCAGCTTCGGCCTGATTAATTACACCCTCATTGATGAGTTTATCGGCATATAGAGCCCGAGTCGTCTTAAGCTTTTTGATCACTTGATACATCAGTGGTTGAGTTGACGATGGTTCATCAGTTTCGTTATGCCCGCGGCGACGATAACAAACCAGGTCGACGACAATGTCCTTTTTAAACTGATAGCGATAATCCATTGCCAGGAAGGTGGCAAACATCACTGCATCGGGGTCATCGGCATTAACGTGGATAATGGGTGCCTGAACCATTTTTGCGATATCGGTGCAGTATTCTGTAGATCGTGCGTCTTCCCTTCTATTGATAGTAAAACCAACCTGATTATTAATCACCAAATGCACGGTGCCGCCCGTTTTAAAACCGCGAATTTGTGACATTTGGAAGGTTTCCATCACCACGCCCTGCCCGGCAAAGGCAGCATCACCATGAACGACAATAGGAACAACCTGACTGCCATCGGTATCTTTACGGCGATCCTGGCGAGCCCTGGCAGACCCTTCTGCCACAGGTGCAGCAATTTCCAGGTGAGATGGATTAAATAACAGCGCCAAGTGTACTTGGCCACCGGGTGTCATTACATTGGAAGAAAAACCCTGGTGGTACTTCACATCACCAGAGGTATCAACGTGTCTTTTCCCTTCAAATTCAGCAAAAAGCTCGGCGGGATTTTTACCCATCACATTGACGAGTAAATTAAGTCGGCCGCGATGCGCCATGGTAAGAACAACTTCTTTAGCGCCGTACTCACCAGCACGCTCGATCATTCCATCGAACATGGGGATCATGGACTCCCCACCTTCCAGGCCAAAACGTTTGGTACCCGGGTACTTAGAATCAAGGTGTCGCTCTAAACCCTCTGCTGCAGACAAACGCTGTAGCACATGCTTGCGCATATCATCATCATAGTTTGGTTTTGAACGCACACTTTCAAAGCGCTGTTGCAGCCACTGCTTTTCGGAGATATCGGTTATATGACCAAATTCTACGCCAACATGACCGCTATAAGTTTCCTCCAGAGAGGTAACAATCTCTCTCAGGGTTGCTTCCTGTTTACCGATAAACAGCGTTCCGCACTGAAATGTTGTGTCTAGATCAGCATCGGTAAGACCATGAAAAGAGAGCTCCAAGTCTGGTGCTTTATCTCTTTCCCAGATGCCCAAGGGATCTAAACTGGCCTTCTGGTGGCCACGATTGCGATGGGAGCTGATCAACTGGAGAACTTTAACCTGCTTGCGCTCATGCTCTATATTGACGCCACCAGAGCCGGGTGCAGGCATAGGCCTCGCCTTGCGGCGACCCAACAGCTCAAAATGAGATTGCACCGTAGCATGTGAGACATCAGTACCAGTATGCCCATTGACTCGAGGTAACGAGTCAAAGAAAGAGCGCCACTGTTCTGGCACACCATTGGGATCGTGTAGGTAGGTTTCGTATAAATCTTCGATATACGCAGCATTCCCACCAGACAAATGAGATGTACGCAGAAATTGCTGCATGATGCTTTCAGGCATCGAGGTTTTCCCTATAACTTGGATATAGAATCATCAAGGCCCTCTATGAAAATAGAGGGCCTAATGGATTGTAGTCGAAGGCTCCTTAAGTAGCACTTCTCAGAAGCATATTCCGTATATGGCCAATTGCCTTGGTCGGATTAAGTCCTTTTGGACAGACGGCAACACAGTTTTGAATACCATGACAACGAAACACACTGAATGGATCATCCAGTTTTGCCAAACGGTTTTCAGTATCTGTATCACGGCTATCTATCAAGAAGCGGTACGCTTGTATTAGACCAGCCGGACCGATGAACTTATCAGGATTCCACCAGTATGAGGGGCAGGCTGTGGAGCAACAAGCACAGAGTATGCATTCGTAGAGACCATCCAGCTTTTCCCGGTCTTCTGGAGACTGCAATCGCTCAATAGCGGGTGCTGGCTCATTATTGACCAAGTAAGGTTGAATTTTCTCATACTGAGCGTAAAACAGGCTCATATCGATCACGAGATCACGAATAACTGGCAAACCTGGCAGTGGACGAAGTATTAACTTGCCGCCCTTCACACACTCGGACAGCGGCATAATACAAGCCAGTCCATTTTTGCCATTAATATTCATACCATCAGAACCACACACACCCTCACGACAAGAGCGGCGATAGGACAGAGAAGTATCCTGAGCTTTCAACAGCTCCAAAACATCAAGCACCATCAGGTCTTTGCCAGCGGTGTCAACTTCATAGTCCTGCATATACGGCGCTTCGTCCGTTTCAGGGTTGTAACGATAAATACTTACTTTCAACATGGCTCAACAGACCCTTATTAGTAGACACGGGCTTTCGGTGCGAAAGCTTCCATGGTCTTGGGTGAAAAGTTTACATCACGCTTGCCAACGGTTTTATCGGCTGGGAAGTACATAGAATGACACAACCAATTCACATCATCGCGATCAGCGTAGTCTTCTCGGGCGTGAGCTCCGCGGCTTTCTTTTCGTTCTTCTGCCGTAATGGCCGTTGCTTCTGCCACTTCAAAGAGATTTTGTAATTCCAGTGCTTCGATTCGAGCGGTGTTATAAGCATTGCTCTTATCATCCAGACGTACATTTTCGATACGTGGACGTAGCGCAGCAAGCTTCTTAATACCCTCTTGCATAAAGTCACCACGGCGGAACACACCAAAGTGTTTTTGCATAATATCCTGGAGTTCTGCACGAAGTTCAGCAGCACCCTCTCCATCATTAGCGCTTTTGTTAAGGCGATCGAGGCCAGACATAGCAGCTTTGATATGCTCTTCTGTAGGATCTTCAAGATTAATCCCTTCACGTAGGGATTTTTCAATAAATAAACCAGAAGAACGACCGAATACCACGAGATCTAACAGAGAGTTACCACCCAAGCGGTTCGCACCATGAACAGAAACGCAGGCTGCTTCACCACAAGCAAAGAGACCTTCAATAACTTCAGGGTTCCCCTCAGCATCGAGTGATAGTGCCTGACCATCAACATTTGTGGGGATACCACCCATCATATAGTGACAGGTCGGAACGACAGGAACCAAATCTTTAACTGGATCAGCATGAGCAAAGGTACGTGACAGCTCACAGATACCAGGTAAGCGGCTTTCCAATACCTCTTCACCTAGGTGATCGAGTTTCAGGTAAACGTGGTCGCCATTTTCACCACAACCACGGCCATCTAAAATTTCAAGCACCATCGAACGGGCAACAACATCTCGGCCAGCAAGGTCTTTGGCATTTGGCGCATAGCGTTCCATAAAGCGCTCACCGTCTTTATTGACCAGGTAACCACCTTCACCACGACAACCTTCTGTAACAAGCACACCTGCACCCGCAATACCGGTTGGGTGGAACTGCCACATTTCAATATCTTGAACCGGGAAGCCCGCACGTAGTGCCATGCCGATACCATCGCCAGTATTAATGTGCGCGTTAGTAGTTGAGGCATAAATTCGACCAGCACCACCAGTAGCAATCACAGTGGCTTTAGACTTCACATAAACTGTTTCACCCGTTTCAATGTTGATCGCGATAACGCCAACGACGGCATTGTCAGCATTTTTCACCAGATCAACGGCAAACCACTCATTGAAGAATACGGTGTTGTTCTTAATGTTGTTTTGGTAGAGCGTATGCAGAAGCGCATGACCCGTACGGTCAGCCGCAGCACAAGTCCGAGCCGCCTGGCCACCTTCGCCAAAATTCTTGGACTGCCCACCGAAAGGACGCTGATAAATGCGACCTTCTTCGGTACGAGAGAAAGGTAATCCCATATGCTCCAGTTCGAAGACCGCTTCAGGGCCTACGGAACACATATACTCAATCGCATCCTGGTCACCGATATAATCGGAACCTTTAACGGTATCGTACATATGCCAACGCCAATCATCATTGGGGTCATCACTGGCAATCGCGCAGGTAATACCACCTTGAGCAGACACGGTGTGTGAGCGGGTCGGAAATACCTTGGTAATTACCGCCGTCTTGTAACCGGACTGAGCCAGTTGCAGGGCTGCGCGCATACCGGCACCACCACCACCGATAATAAGCCCATCAAAGGAAATAGTTCTTATGCTATTACTCATGGATTCAAATTCCCCAAACAATATCAAGTGACCAAATGAGATATACCAAAGTGACGGTAATCATGCCCAACTGGAAAAAAATACGCAGTGGTGTCGCTATAGGCCCAAGTAGACGGACAGTTACATAGTCAGTCAGTACAGCCCACAGGCCGATCCACGCATGTATAGCAATGGACAGTACTGTAAGAACATTTAAGACTTTCATACAGATATGGCTATTCAGCGCCAACCACTGCCCATAATCCAGGTCAGGATTGGTCAGCAGATAAA
>CAJXWQ010000020.1 GCA_913062605.1 uncultured Cellvibrionales bacterium | reverse complement strand
CGACAAAATCCACGGCAATACTCTGCCGGGGTGTCAGATACTGGTGCCAGGGGATGGATTTCACACCATCATAGAGATCATCGGCACTGCCAACCTCAAACTTCTCCAGAGGCATCAGAATTCGGTTGGCCAAACGAGACCAAAGGCAGGCACGATAGGCAAACTCCAAGGGGCCCTCCGCGTAAACACCTGCCACAGTGAGTCTTACCTGATCAGCGCCAAGGGATTCAAGTTCACTGGCTAACAACTCTTCCAGCCCCTTCGGGCAACTGGCAAACCACTTCGTCATAAGGGTAATGTCCCGATTGCCCTTGGTATTCAGTAAGGACACATCTAAAAATATTTTTGTGAATGTACGTGAGTGCATCAAAGCATCGCACGGATAATCGCTGTCTACAAAACCAACCTAACAATCAACTATGAATTTATATCTGACAAATTCAACGTCAGTACCAAAGATTTACTTTTTTAATTACTAAAGAGTATTAAAGCCAGCCCTTTATAGACAAATTAAATCTTCGACAGTGTCTCCTGCTTTTGGTGAACTAGGTCGGCTAAGCAAAAATAATATTACCTTTAACCACTGCACTTTTTTCACTGCTTTTTGACTAAATACAGTGGTCAGTCCATCAGGAGCTTACTTTCTATGAGAAGACAGAAACGAGATTCTTCCCACCGTGCTTTTATCAAAGGTTACCAAGCTGGCTTCAACGGCCGAAATAAATCAACTTGCCCTCACTCAGAAGAAAACCCTGTAGCACAAGACTGGTGCAACGGTTGGCGAGAGGGCCGCGAAGACAACTGGAATGGCTATAGCGAACAAACCTCTCAACAAAAGGTTGTGAGCCTATAATCAGTTTTCAATATAGGGCTTTGAGCCTTATTTTAGCCCCAATCAGGCTTTAAAGCGGCAGAGACGGCTCCCGTCTCCGACCGCTTTACAAGGCCGGATTTTTTCGATTCACGCCACCAAATCAAGCAAACCCCTTAACACCACCCTCAATGACAAGATGCTATCTTTCTCCCATGCCATTTAGGCGGGTGAGGATATAGTAAGGAACCGTTCAAGTCATGTGCTATGCCCGGCTTGAATGCGAGATACGCTGAGTACTCTACGCGAATAGCCAGTGATTAAAATATGGCTAGACCAAGCATACCGGTGGCGTATCCGGACGGTTTTCCGTGGCCTGTACGATATCAAGAAGCTCTCTGAGGGCAACTGAGAACATAGCGAAATCCCGGCTGGGGGTATTGTGGAGCTCCTCAGTCATCTTAAGCCAACGCTTAATTAATGGCCCCTGGGCCGCTTTCCAAACATCGATAACGCCATTGATGTCTTTAACAAATTCAACACTGGATAGCAGCGCATTGGCCAAACTGCGACGCTGAGTTTCCAGATCATCCACATAGGACTCACGGGCAAAATCCTCCCACTTTGTGGTGGGGTCAAGATTAACGATTTCATCAGCAAACCAGTCCAGGTCGAGTTCAACACTGATCCGATAATACAACTCAAGAACCAGCCCCACCGGTTTGCCGCTGTTCACGGCAATATCTGCAATACCAAAACCAAAATAGAGGAAATTAGAACTGGCCACCAGTACCGCCACATTCTGCGGCACATTTAACGCAACTATCCGCTCTACCTCCTCGACCCAATCTCTTGATTGCTGTTGAGAAAACAGTATAGGTAGCAACAACTGTAATTCCACTAACTTTGGTCTAAAAGCCGGCACTTCACGCTCTGGACTAAGACAGGATCGGCGATTGCGCAGGATCCAGCGCGAGGTACGCCGACCCAGCCGCATCAATGCATAAAACAACTCAAACTGTACGTCTGCGGGCACTTGATGATCTAGGGCTTCCACTTGCTTCCAGACTCGGTCAAGCCCAAGCACACCACGGACAACCACATAAGAACGAATCACCTCATCAATCTCGGCACCTGTGGATGCAACCTGTCGTTGACAGAACGTCAAGCCCATCACGTTGACCACTTCATTCACAATCTGATTAGTGATGATTTCCCGTCTCAGACTATGGTTGTGTACCTCCTGCGGATATTCATCGACAAGTTGTTTTGGGAATGCACCAGCAATCGACTTTGCAATATAGCTGTCTTCCGGTAAGTTGGATTTCAACACGGTTTCTTTCAATAATATCTTGCCATAAGATACCAGCACGGATAGCTCGGGGTGTGTCAAACCTGTGGAATTTTTCTCCCGTTCCATCAATGTTTCATCATCGGGTAGATTTTCCAGTTCACGGTTCAGCTCACCCGCAGACTCCCGCTGAGAAATGAAGCGCCAAAACTCTGAAAAATCACTCTGACACCGGTAATACGCGAGACTGATAGCCTGGGTTTGCCGATAATTATTACCCAGCACCAACTCAGTGACATTATCAGTCATGGTCACAAGCAGCTGATTCCTCTTCTCGATGGTCAAGGTTTCATTCTGGACCAGCTCATTCAACAGAATCTTAATGTTGACCTCATGGTCAGAGCAGTCCACCCCCGCAGAGTTATCAATAAAGTCTGTATTACAAGCACCCCCATTGAGGGCAAACTCAATACGCCCTCGCTGCGTCATGCCCAAATTACCGCCCTCTCCAAAGACCCGACAACACAATTCCTTACCGTTAACCCGCACGGAATCATTGGCTCGATCCCCCGCATCCTGGTGGCTCTCATCAGACGCTTTTACGTAGGTGCCAATGCCTCCGTTCCAGATCAGATCTACATTTTCCTTAAGAAGTACATGGATCAACTCATTTGGCCGTAGCTGCTCATCTGTAATGCCAAAACGGTCTCTAATTTCGACAGACAACGGAATGGACTTGGCATCACGAGAAAATACACCCCCGCCTCTGGATATCAATGAAGCGTCATAATCTTCCCAAGTAGAACGCGGTAATTCGAATACCCGTCTACGCTCGATAAAACTTGTGGACACATCAGGATTGGGGTCAATAAAAATATGTTGGTGATTAAATGCGGCAACCAACATGGTGTGCTCCGACATCAACATGCCATTACCGAAGACATCACCAAACATGTCGCCAATACCAATGACGCTAAAATCATCTGTTTGAGTATTGAGTCCCAGCTCACAGAAATGTCGCTGCACTGAAACCCAGGCACCACGAGCCGTGATCCCCATTTTCTTGTGGTCGTAACCTTGACTGCCACCAGAAGCAAATGCATCGCCCAACCAGAAGCCATAGGCAGTAGATATTTGGTTGGCAAAATCAGAAAAGGTAGCGGTACCCTTATCTGCAGCCACAACCAAATAGGGGTCATCATAATCACGGCGAACGACACAGTCAGGCGGAATGATAGCGCCCTCTACAATATTGTCGGTAACATCCAGCAACCCCTGTATAAATAACCGATAGCAGGCAAGACCTTCCTGTAAAAATTCCTCACGAGTCGCTTTACGGTCAATTTGTTTTGAAACAAACCCACCCTTGGCACCCGTGGGCACAATCACCGCATTTTTTACCTGCTGAGCCTTAACCAGACCGAGAATTTCAGTACGGTAGTCCTCTAGACGATCGGACCAACGCAGACCACCCCGGGCAACCTTTCCCGACCTCAAGTGGACACCTTCCACTCGGGGAGAATAAACAAATATTTCGTACAGTGGTCGTGGCTCCGGTGCATCGCTGAGTTCTATCGGCGATAGTTTCACCGACATATAGGATTTATATTTATCATCGCCATCTGGCTGAAAGAAATTAGTTCGTTTGGTGGCATTAATTAGCTGTAAATAACTCCTCAGTACCTTGTCTTCATTCAGGTTGCTTACCAAATCCAGTGCTTCAATAACTTTCTCATTGAGCCTATCAGCACGACCATATTCCTCACTGCTCGGATTCACAATTTTGGGGTCAAACAAACAGCGGAATAACGCCACCAAATTGCGAGTAATATCCAAGTTCGATGCCAGCGTATCTGCAATAAAGTTCTGACTATAGTTACTCCCAAGCTGCTTCATATAACGAGCATATAGCCGTAGCAAAGCCACTGTACGCCAATCTAATCGTGCACCAACGACAAGATGATTAAAGCTGTCATTCTCTGTGTTGCCATACCAAACTGCCTTAAAAGCTTCTTGAAAGGTATTGCGGACAGCAGAGACATCGACCTCAACATCCAGACCAAATAACAGCGTGAAATCATGCACCCAGACATCACCACCCTTCTTTGGTGTGATTTGGTAGGGATGCTCACCCATCACTCTAAATCCAAGATTTTCGAGCATCGGAACCATACTGGAAAGTTCCAGAGGTTCAGTGTGGTGAAATACTTTAAAACGCATCACATTGCGTTCAGCATCCACTGCTTGATCAAAACTCATGGCAATTTCATCTTCACTGGTCAGCAGATGAAACAGCTCGATATCTTGAATAGCGGCACAGTGATCAAAGTGATCTTTATAACTTGCAGGAAAAGCATTTTGATACAAGCTGGACATATGGCGTCCCGTCTCATCACCCCACTGTCGTATCGCCTCTTCCATCAGATCATCACACCAGTCACGAGTGAGCTGAATAATCTTATTTTCAAGCTCTCGATGATCCACTTGCCGAAAACGGGAAGAGTTAATCCTCACCACGTACTGAGTGCGAGCTAACACTGACTCCGAAAAATAGGTGTTAAATTCACATTCGCTGGCGTCCAGTTCCTGTTTAAGCAGTTCTTCTATTTGCTCACGAATCGATGTCCGATAGGTATCCCGAGGCATGTAAACCAGACAGTTAACGAACTGCTCAAAGGGGTCTGCCCTCATAAAGAACTTAACCATTCTTCGCTCATTAATATGCCAAATACCCATCAGGATTTTATAAAGCTCATCCGCTGAACAATTAAACAACTCATCTCTGGGATGCACTTCAATAAGCTGGCACATTGACTTGTAGTCATGGCTGGCTTCGGGAAAGCCTACCCTGTCGAGTACTTGAAGCACTCGCCGGCGGATAAGGGGCATCTGAAAGGGACTCATGGTATATACCCTGGAGGTATACAAACCCATGAATAGGTATTCACCAACTACCGCTCCTTTTTTGTTGTACCGTTTAATGACGATGTAATCTGAGTAAGCTTGGCGGTGTACCCTGGCGCGAAGTGAGGACTTGGTAAATGCCATGGGCGTACTGTCCTCGTAAAACACTCGCCGCCCCGGGCTCAGGTCATCCAATGCGGCTTCAGAAACCTCAATAGGATGTCGAGCGAAAATACCGAGCTGCCGCTCAGAGAGGTGCTCAAGTTTTGGCGTGGTCTGTCCCTCTATGAGTTTGTATTCAGAACACCCGAGAAGGATATAGGCATCATCACGCATCCACTCAAGGAAAGCCGCCTGCTCACTTGCCTCATCTTGAGGCAGGTTACCGTTATTCTCCTTAACCTCGTCTATAGCCTCATTTAACCGATGAACCATGGGTAAGAAATCATCGGTTACTACCTCCACATCACGGAGTACATCAACAATATCCTGTTCCAGTGCCAGGTGTTTTTCTTGTGATTGGTGAAAATCCACACCAATAGAGATCAAGGCCTCTTTGCAACTATCGGGGTCATCCTCATCGGCAAAAGCACTGACTAAGATGCCCTCTCCATCGCGGATCACATTGAGAATTGTGCTCTTGATGGTTTGAATATTAAGACCACACCGATTCAGCTCAATACGAACAGAATCTACTAAAAAAGGCATATCGCGCTGGATAATAAAAATAGACGTTGTGGAACTAGCCCTGCCATCCCGCTGTTCCGGATTGAACACCTTCACCTTGGGATTGCGCAAATCAACTTTCTTGGTAAATTCTAGAAAATTTTGAATGAACTCCAGCGCGATACCAATGGGGTCACCCTTAAGTTCTTCCAAGGCTGGGAGGTCAAAAATTTTGTGAGAAAACGAAAGGAGCTGCGCGGCTAATGGCGCTGGATACAGGTCATTAATTTGTTTTTCAAGTTGCTTGAAAAATTTGTCTCCAACAACTGCTTCCATAGTGTCTCACTGTTATTAGTTTTTTATTACCACTGACTTTGTTTACCAGCTCTTTCTTTAAAGATATTCTCTCCAGCTCCTCTGATTATGCGCTATACCCATGCATAACTGAACTTCATCTGTCACCTATAGTCTAGGTTACTTTCTAGCCACTACCCACTTGGGTTAATGCTCATCAGACAGTACAATTCCAGGCCATAAATTACCACTCACAAGAGAAGTATTTCAAAACATGAGTCAGCAGCAAACAATTAATGTATTACGTGATTTTCTCAACAGCCAAATTGTCGGCCAGCCACACTTGATTGATCGGCTAATTATCGCACTGTTGGCAGATGGGCACCTATTAGTAGAGGGTGCGCCCGGCTTAGCTAAGACCAAAGCGATTAAAACCCTATCAGAGGGTATCAGCGGAGATTTCCATCGTATTCAGTTTACGCCTGACCTGTTACCCGCGGACATTACAGGTAGTGATATCTACCGCCCGGAGGATGCCAGTTTCAAATTTCAGCCAGGGCCGATTTTTCATAATCTGGTGTTGGCCGATGAAATTAACCGAGCACCGGCAAAAGTTCAGTCGGCACTTCTTGAGGCAATGGCAGAACGTCAAATTAGTGTTGGGCGTACTACTTATCCACTACCCCAACTTTTTTTGGTCATGGCTACCCAGAACCCGATCGAGCAAGAGGGGACCTACCCATTACCCGAAGCCCAATTGGATCGGTTTCTGATGCATGTAAATGTAGACTACCCCGCAGCTGAGGCAGAACGTGAAATTTTGAGCCTGGCTCGTAATGAGGCCTTGCAAACCCCTCAACAAGATATTGAGCAGATCGCTGAAGCAACCCTATTGGAAGCACGAAAGGAAGTACTTTCAGTGCATATGGCTGAGCCCGTTGAGGAATATATTGTCCAACTCATCCTTGCAACGAGAAACCCTGCTCAATATGGTAATCAGCTGGAGAATTGGCTCGATTACGGCGCCAGTCCTCGGGCAACTATTTCTCTGGATCGCTGTGCTCGTGCCAATGCCTGGCTGAACGGCCGAGACTATGTTTCACCCGATGACGTCCGCGCAGTGGCACATGATATCTTACGGCACCGCCTGATCCTCAGCTTTGAAGCTGAGGCCAATGGTGTCACCCCTGACCAGGTTATCGATACCCTGATTAGCAGCGTACCTTCTGCCTAGTCGATGAATCATAGTGATCACAACAATCCGGCTATTGCCGATATTTCGACGCTGGTAAAACTCCGGTTTGGCGCTCGAGACCTAAAGTTCTTCCCCAGGCTTATGGCGAAGAATCTGGTATTGGGCGGCCATCAATCACGTTTCCGTGGGCGGGGTATGGACTTTGAAGAAGTGCGCCAATACCAACCGGGCGACGATATTCGCACCATTGACTGGCGGGTCACTGCCCGCACGATGACACCTCACACCAAACTGTTTCGTGAAGAACGAGAACGACCCGTTCTGATTGTCGTTGACCTGAGACACACCATGTTTTTTGGCTCAAAGGAGCTAAAGTCTGTCACGGCTTGCCAGGTAGCTGCAGCTCTGGCCTGGGCCGGGCTCAATGCCAATGACCGAGTCGGCGGATTGGTTTTTGGTGCAGACCAGCAATGCGACATCCGGGCACGCCGTAGCCACCACACCGTACTTCAGTTGATTCATAAGTTACGAGACTTCAGTGAACAGCTCATCCATGCGAACACTAACCGGTATAGCCTTGCAGAAATGCTGGAAGATACTCGACGGGTAGCGATGCCAGGTTCCACACTATTCCTCATCAGCGATTTTCATGACCTCGATAAAAACTGTGAACAACACTTGTTTGAACTGGCTCGACACTGTGATCTTAATTTCTGTCACGTACACGATGCGCTAGAAGCTCAACTCCCTCCCCCTGCTAACTATCAGGTGAGCAATGGTCGTCAACAATTTAACCTAAATACCCGAGGGTCAGAACTACGTCGACAATTTGAAAAGCAGTTCAAAGACCGTCTGGCGCACCTAAAACACCTGTGTAGTCAGTTGCGAATGGGCAACCTGTCATTCGAAACTTCGGTGCCCGTTCTTCCTGTCTTACAGCAAGCCTACGGCAGAAAAAAACCGAGGCGACGCTAATGAATAGCCAATTCCCTAATACCCAAGCCCCTAATATCCAAGATCCTTTGGCACAATTGCGTGATATCCACCTGCCGGACCCTATCTCCTGGTGGCCCCCTGCCCCGGGTTGGTGGTTGTTAGCCATATTGGTAGTGACGGCAATCTATTACATCCTGCGGTGGTGGTTAAGACGGAGGGCCTACAATTGCTATCGCAGTGAAGCTCTCTGTAAACTCGATGAACTTTATTCATCGTTATCCCATGATCGCCTTACCCTGTGCCGGGAAATTCTAACGCTGTTACGCCGCACGGCAAAAACGGCCTATCCAGATCGCTCGCTTGAATCAGAACTGACACCCAAACTGCTATCTCAGCTTAACGAATACTGTTCTGATCCCATGTTTAACAAACAGATGCAGGAACAGTTAGGCAACCTTCCCTATCAGGCAAATCCAGATATCCCTGAACCTTTGATTCAGCAGCTATATGAAGCCAGTAAATATTGGCTCAAAAAGCACCGAAGGAACCCTCTTTCATGCTGACCTTTGAATGGCCATGGATCATGCTGCTGCTCCCCTTGCCCCTTCTATATAGATTGTGGCGGAGTAAAGCGGAGACTGCTGCCCCTGCACTAAAGTCACCCATCTACTCAGACTTGGCAGCGCAATCAACGGGTTCCACACTGAGCAACCACTGGCATTGGCTGGTATTAATGCTGTTAGCCCTCGCCTGGGTAGCAACACTACTGGCGGCGGCACGTCCTACATGGATTGGTGACCCCGTTGCACTGCCCAGTAATGGAAGAGACCTGTTATTGGCCGTCGATATTTCTGGCAGCATGAAAGAAACAGACATGGTAATAGATGGTGATTCTGTGGACCGATTGACCACCGTTAAATATGTGGTCACCGACTTTGTAGAGCGCCGCCAGGGTGACCGCCTCGGTCTTATTCTGTTTGGCACACGACCCTACCTGCAAACACCACTCACCTTTGACCGCCAGACCATGAATACCTTGCTCGGGGAGGCGCAAATAGGGTTTGCCGGGGAAAAAACAGCCATTGGTGATGCCATTGGCTTAGCCGTCAAACGTTTAAAACAGCGCCCCGAAAATCACCGGGTTTTGATCCTGCTTACAGACGGAGCGAATTCTGCCGGTGAGGTTCAACCCCTAGAAGCAGCTGACATTGCCGCCCGCGAGGGCATTACCATTTATACCATCGGTATCGGTGCTGATGTCATGATTCAGCGTGGCTTCTTTAGAAACAAACGTATCAACCCTTCACTGGATTTAGATGAGACAACACTCACCACGATTGCCGAAAAAACGGGGGGGCAGTATTTTCGAGCGAGAAACCCGGAAGCACTGGAAGCAATTTATCAACAGCTAGATCAGTTAGAACCTGTAGCTCAGGAAGCAGAGACCGTACGCCCCACCAGAGCGTTATTCTATTGGCCACTGGGTCTGGCCATGCTTTGTAGCTTGTTGCTCGTACCCGTGTCTGTACTTATGTCAGCACCTATTGCCAATCGTGGAGGCCAACACTAATGGATTGGCTAGCCCCATTGTCTGAATTTCATTTCCTGCGCCCTCTCTGGCTTCTTGCCCTACTACCGGCTTTCGTTGCCAGCGGTTGGCTTTATTATCACCAAAAACGTAGTGGCAGCTGGGAGCATGTGATTTCAGCTGATCTCCTTCCGTTACTGCTGGATCATATTCCGGTAAAACAACGAAGAACCCTGCCATTATTGGCTCTAATCGGGTGGCTGCTTGGTTCTCTTGCCATGGCGGGTCCCACCTGGGAACAAACACCCTTACCGGTTCACAAACAGGAAAGTGCGCTTGTTGTCCTGTTCGACCTGTCTCCCTCAATGTTGGCGCAAGACCTTAAACCCAACAGACTGACTCGAGCTCGGTTGAAGTTGATTGACCTGCTACAACAGCGCCAAGAAGGCACAACTGCACTGGTAGCTTATGCAGGTGAAGCTTTTATAGTAAGCCCTTTGACGGATGATGCCGATACTGTGGCGGCACTGGTTCCAGCATTGGACCCCAATATCATGCCCAGTCGAGGCAGTAATGTAGAAGCAGCGGTAGAACAGTCTATTGAACTGATGTTTAACGCAGGGCTTACTCAAGGGGACTTATTATTGGTCACCGATGATATTCCTCTCTCTGCTCGCGACACACTCAGTGAAACGATACGCAATATGGGCGACTTCCGACTGTCTATTTTAGGTGTCGGCACCAAGGATGGCGCTCCAATTCCACTAGGTAGTCAAGGTTTTGCCAAGGACAGCAACGGCAGCATTGTCATCCCACGTCTGGACACTGCCAGCCTTAAGAAACTGACCCGCCGTCACGGAGGCCGCTATAGCAACCTCACCGCTGATGATACTGATATCAAACGCCTCTCCGAGGGCTTTAGTGTTGAACCGGGCGCACCAGGAAAACAACTGGAACGCACCTTTGATACATGGAAAGATCAAGGTTACTGGGCTGTGTTGCCCTTATTATTCATCCTATTACTCGCTTTTCGACGTGGCCTGTTAGCCTGTTTACTGATCACCCCACTCCTCTACACACCGCAAACCTCTTATGCCTTTGGCTGGGATGATCTCTGGTCTACCCCTAATCAACAAGCGGCTAATGCCTTATCAAAAGGGGATACAGAAACAGCTCAGGAACGTTTTAACGACACTCAATGGAAAGCATCAGCCGCCTATCGCAATAATGACTTTGAAACAGCGGAACAACTCTATAACGACCTCTCTGTAGATGGGCATTACAACCGGGGCAATGCACTGGCGAAAGCTGGAAAGCTTGAAGAGGCCATTGAAAGTTATGACCAGGCGCTGTCGCTCTCATCGGGGACTGAAGACGCATCGGGGAGCGAAGATGCTCAGTTTAATAAAGCCTTAGCGGAACAATTGCTTCAGCAGCAACAAGACTCACAGCAAAATTCGGATCAAGACTCTCAAAATAGTGACTCGCCTCAGGATCAACAGGATCAGCAAAACGACAGTCAGAAAAGTGATGACAAACAACAAAATGACTCACAAAATAATGAGCAGCAGGATCAATTTTCAAACCCTGATAACAATCCATCAGATAGTGAACAGTCCGAAGACGATCCAGAAAACAGTCAAGACAGCACTCAAGACAACAATCAAAAAAGCGACGAGCAACAATCCAGTGCTGATGAATCACAAAATCAGGATGAGCAATCAACTGATAGCCAGTCAGAACAAGATAAAAATCAGCAGGAAGAAGCTCAGCCAACGGGTGATGATGAGCAATCAGCTGATCAAGGTAAACCGGCAAATACAGAATCACAACAGATGACTGATGAGGAAAAACAGGCGATGGAACAATGGCTACGGCGTATTCCTGATGATCCTGGTGGTCTGTTGCGTGAAAAATTTCGCTACGAGTCCAAAAAACGTCAATATGAGCAGCGTCGAGGCATCAACAGAGCCCCTGACCACGATGAAGAACGATGGTAAGTAACCCATGATACCCACCTATTACTCCACAATACGTATTCTCCTGGCAGTCCTTTTTTGTCTGGCCAGTACGGTGACACTGGCTGACACCTTAACGGCCTCTGTAGATCGCAACCAGCTGGGTAAAGGGGAAACGCTGGAGCTCCTCGTCCAGCTTGATGGACAAACCACAAGCGACCCTGACTTCACACCACTCAATGATGACTTTGAGGTGTTATCCCAGCAGCGGAAAAATAAATTTTCCATCATGAATGGAAACTCTACCTCCCACACCGAATGGCGCTTGCAGCTATTACCAAAGCAAACTGGAAAACTGCAAGTCCCCTCATTGAGCTTCAAAGGCATAGTTACTAAAGCAATCACACTTCAGGTGGAAGATCGCCCCCAGACCAGCACCAGTAATCAACCGGTATTTGTTGAAACAGACGTGGTCAAGTCATCCGCCTATGTTCAGGAGCAATTACTCATCACCTTTCGTATCAATGCATCCACCAACCTTCAAAGTATTTCCAGTGAAGAGCTGATGATTAAAAATGCCTCCGTGATGAAAGTGTCTGAAAACCAATACCAAAAACAGATCAACGGTATCAATCATTTGGTGATAGAACTCAAATATGCAGTATTCCCTGAATCAAGTGGAGACCTGACCATTCCGTCACTTCGATTCAACACAGTGATTCCCGACCGCCGCGATCCCTACTCAAACTCATTTTTCTCCCGTGGGAGTAAGCGGCTTTTTCTCTACTCAGAGGAGAAAAAAATCACCATTAAGCCTCGCCCAACCAGTTACGGCACCGTGGATTGGCTTCCTACCACCGCAGTGAGCCTCAGCGAACGCTGGAGCCGTCCATTGGACGAGTTAGTCGCCGGTGAGCCCATCACCCGTACCATTCACGTCAGCGCCCAAGGGCTAACCTCAGCACAACTCCCCCCACTAGATATTAATGCTGGTGATGGGTTTAAAGTTTATCCAGACCAACCACAGTTGAATGATGATGTCAGCAGTAACGGCGTCATGGGAACCCGATCGGAATCCATAGCCATTGTTCCCTCCCGGGGAGGCACGATCACCTTGCCACCGATCACCGTGCAATGGTGGGACACGGCCAGCAATCAAATACGTGAAACAGTTTTAGAAGGCAAGACGCTATCGATCAAACCAGCAGAAAACACGCTTTCTGTACCAGTACCAGCGACAGAAACATCCAGCAAGGCTGAAACACCATTGATGGAAAAACAACAACCTGGCCTGGCGTTTTGGCTGCTGGTCATTAGCAACATGCTCTTGCTGGGGATGGCTATCATTTTTCTGATTCTTTGGAGAGGGGCTCGAAAAAAAGCACTCACTGAGTCGCCACCCGCTGAGGAGTCGCCAGAACGAAAGGAAGCGACGCTATTTAAGCAACTCCAACAACAGACAAAGAGCAATAATCCATGTGCCTTCCGTGAGACCCTGCTGGTCTGGGCCAGTGTTCGGTGGCAACGCCCACTGGTCACCCTCGACGATGTAGCTATCGTTGCCAACGACCCATTATTAACCACTGAATTACAGACACTGGACCGTGCCCTGTATAGCCCTGATGCAGCAACAATCATTGATTTAGGCTCATTACTGGACCATCTGAGAAGCCTGCGTAAACAGCCCATGGGAGAGAAACAGCCCAAGGGAAACCATTTACAATCTCTCTATGCAGGGAGTTAGGAGCGCCTCATTCATTTCTATACAGTCTGTCAAAGAAAGTCGGTCAAATTAGGGCGAAAAAAAAGGAGAGCCAATGGCTCTCCTGAAAAATCGCTAAGATAGCCCCCCTAAAATAGAAGGGTAAATGTCACTCTGTTCATCAATACACTTTCCTCAAGATTATGTATTGATGGCGCCATTGTTAACCTTCCCGCTTACTGTCACCTTGATAGCGATCAAGTAAATTCTATCTATCTCCCTAAAGGCTTTTTGAGGCAATCTCATAAGTATCTCTAGACAACGCTGTAGCTGCCAACACATTGGCCAACTGTCGACGCATTGCCTCCTGACGCTCACCACCGTAGCGACGCCACTTTGTCAGTGGGGTAAGCAATCTGGCCGCTATTTGAGGGTTAAGCTTATCCAGTGTGATCACGTTGTCCGCAAGGAACTGATAACCAGAGCCGTCTTCACAATGAAAATTAACCGGATTACTATTACAGAACACACCAATGACCGAACGTACCTTATTGGGGTTATGCAAATCAAAGGCCGGGTGTGCCATCAACTGTTTCACTCTACCCAGTCCTTCTGGCAAGGAGCACGCAGACTGCACCTGGAACCATTGGTTGAGAACCAATGGTTCCAGGTGCCAATCCTGATAGAACTGCTCTAACGCACTCCCTGCAGGCTCAGCGGCCTCATGACGAGGGTCATTAACTAATGTCGCCAATGCTGACAGGCGATCTGTCATATTATCTGCTTGTGAAAACTGAGCATTAACCAACGCCAATGAATCATCAGTGCCAGCATGATCCAGATACCGAAGAGCAAGGTTTTTCAAACTCCGTTGAGCCACCCCTTCTGCATTATGAATATAACTGCCCTGCGGCTGATTATTCTGGTAAGTGGCTCTCCACTGATCAGCCAAAACCAAACCAAGCTCACGACACATAAATTGCCGCACGTGGTGAATAGCCTCAATATCAATAACATCAGACAGTTCAGCCAGAAGCGATTCTGAGGGCAACGTCAGCACCAATGCTTGCATAGCCTGGTCAGCCGAAGGCTCCTCAAGTACTTTCGTAAATGCCTCAATAAGGCATTGATCAAGCACTAATGCGTTACCTTCTCGGTAATCTGCCATCAGCGCCTGCATAACCTGTATCGCCAGCTGCTGACCAGCATTCCAACGATTAAAGCCATCACTATCGTGTGACATCAAAAAACCAAGTTCATCGAGGCTGTAGGCATAGTCCAATCTAACCGGGGCAGAAAAACCTCTCAGTAAAGAGGGAACGGGGCGCTGATCGACTCCTTCAAACGTAACCGTCTGTGCTTGCTCGGTAATTTCTACCACTTGGCTGGTTTCACCAGACGCTGACAACGCTAAATCACCCCGCGCCGTCACCAACCCCAGTTTTACCGGAATATGAAATGGCTGGAAGTTTTTGTTCTCAGAATTCGCCCGCTGATTCTGATCAAAGTGAAGACTGTACCGCTGTTGCGCTGCATCGTACTCACTACAAACAGTTAATAAGGGCGTTCCAGACTGGCGATACCAGTTCATAAATTGGGTGAAATCGCGGCCACTAACATCGGCCATTGCTGCGACAAAATCCTCAATTGTTACCGCCTGACCATCATACCGTTCAAAGTAGAGGTCAGAACCCTGACGAAACAATTCCGGCCCAAGCAATGTTTGTATCATCCGTACGACTTCGGCGCCCTTTTCATAAATAGTCACCGTATAAAAATTGGATATTTCCATATAGGAGGCGGGTTGAACCGGATGGGCTGTAGGCCCTGCATCCTCAGCAAATTGCACTGTTCGTAACAGGTTTACATCCTCAACCCGTTTAACGGTACGCGACCCCATATCTGCAGAAAATTCGGCATCACGAAAAACGGTAAAGCCCTCTTTAAGGCTCAGCTGAAACCAGTCGCGGCAAGTGACCCGGTTACCTGACCAATTGTGGAAGTATTCGTGGGCAACCACCCCTTCCACACGCTTAAAGCCATCATCCGTGGTGGTTTCTGGATGGGCTAACACACAAGAGGTATTAAAAATATTGAGGCCCTTATTCTCCATAGCCCCCATATTGAAATCATCTACCGCCACAATCATGTATAGATCTAGGTCATATTCACGACCATAGACTTTCTCATCCCAAGCCATGGCATGTTTCAGGGATTGAATAGCATGATCACATTTCTGAAGGTCCTTGGGCTCCACATAAACACGAAGATCGATCTTCCAGCCACTACAGGTAACAAAACTATCCTCAACAACCGCTAAGTCACCCGCAACTAGGGCAAATAAGTAGGCGGGTTTTTTGAAAGGGTCGTGCCAGGTAGCCCAGTGACGGCCGCCCCTCAGATCACCAGTCTCCACCAAATTACCATTGGAGAGCAATACAGGCGAGCTGGCTTTATCGGCAACAATTGTCGTGGTGAACTCCGACATCACATCGGGACGATCCAGATAATAGGTGATTTTACGAAACCCCTCGGCTTCGCATTGAGTGCAGTACATGGTGCGAGACTTGTACAAACCCTCCAGCGAGGTATTTTCCCGTGGGCGGATAACCACTTCAGAGACCAACTCAAACTTGTCTGGCACCTGATGAATCGACAGGCTCTCAGAGGTCACGCTGTATTCATCCACAGAAAGAGCATGGCCATCGATAGCAATTGATTTAAGAGTAAGCTGCTGCCCATGGAGCTCCAAAGACTTGCCTTGAGAACTACTTTGATCGCCGCTATCAGAGTTACAACCGGGGTTACAATCAGGATTGCGACGCATGCTCAGTGTGGCATGAACACTGGCATCATTTTCTCTGATATCGACACGAAGTACCGTTTTATCGATTAGAAACCTGGGGGCTTCATAATCCTTTAAATGTATTGTGCCCGCTTGGGCATCTTTCATGGCCATCATTAAAGTGCTACTTCCACGTGGTAAGCGGTGTATTTACGAATATTGATCACCCCGTTATCGAGTATCAGGTACTGACCTTTGATCCCCATCAGGGTGCCCTCTACCAGTGGGTTTTTGTCCATATTGTGGCTGGCCACCTTAACAGGGTACTCCAACACAGGGTATGCAATATCCACTGGTTCTACGTTATCTAATCGCTGGAATGCCTGTAGACCAAACTGCTCCTCAAGTTGTGTCATTCCCTTATCACAAAGGTCAAATAGAGCATCACGTGTGGTGGGCAAATCCACGGGTGCAATAGCGCCCTTAAGCATGGTTCGCCAATTGGTTTTGTCCGCCACATGCTGACGCAACAAATCCTCAACCAAACCCGATTGCTGACGTGTTTTAACTCTTAAAATTGGTAGAGCCTGAACTGCACCCTGATCGATCCAGCGAGTAGGTAATTGGCTTTCACGGGTAATCCCGACTTTGACGCCCGATGAGTTGGCCAGATAGACAATATGGTCAACCATACAGTGTTGCTCACCCCATGCCGGCTCTCGGCAGGTGCCCTGCTCATAGTGGCATTTTTCAGGACTAACGATACAGATGTCACACTGAGCTAACTTGGTGAAGCAGGGGTAGCAATATCCCTGATTAAAACTTTTATTACTGCGCCGACCGCAATGGGCACAATGGATTACACCGGTATGTGTAATACGTATCACTTGGCCCAAAGAATCATTGAGCGGAACCAGTTGATCATCTAGTGGAAGCTGGTACTCGACTGGACCGGCCAGTGCCACCTGCATTTTACGGAGGTGGCCCTCATGACAAACCACCGATTACTCCTGCCACTTCAATAGCTGTTCGTCAGCCGGCGTACTTTTGCTACTACTCTTGCTACTACAGGGCTCCTTCGACTTCTTGGGCGCGATATACCCAACCCTTTCTTCCTCGGCTTTATGCCGGGCATCATAGGCAATAATCGCCTGTAAGCTTTGCTCACGCTGCTCAATGGTCAGACGTGATCCATCTGGCCATTTCCCAAGTTCCACCGCACCTTTGAGGTTGGCATATATTGCTGGGGTAATTGATTCAATAAGTTGTTGGAAATCCATAGGTGACCTCAAATTTTCAGGCGGGGATTATAGCATTGCCGTCAACCTCTGCCCTCACCATTCATCGTCAGTCAGTAGACTCATTACGACCTGCCCAACCGCCAAGTAACATTCCCGTCACCAAGCCGATAGCGTGAGCAGCATTGGCAATACCCCCGGTCATGAAAAGATCAATGAAACCACTCATACCAAGAAACAACCAGAACAGCATAAAGCCCAACAATCCTTTGGGTATTGCCAGTATCGGTCGTGGAGCAATCTTATGTCGAATCCAGATATAACCGAGTAAGCCGTAAACCACCCCTGACATACCGCCAAATAGTGAAGGTCCACTCCACAGGTATTGACCTAGATTCGAGGCAATAGCCATCAACAACACAGACGCGGTCATTTGCAGACTGCCAGTCAACGGTTCTATCCGTCTGCCAAGCTCCCACAGCCATAAACCGTTAAAAGCAATATGAAAGAGACCAAAATGCAGGAAAATAGGTGTTACCAACCGCCAGTACTCACCATTTGCCATGGCGTTGTCAGCAGTATCAAACTGGATACTGTCACCTACAATACTTAGATCTTGGAAGGTCAACCAATGAATGAGCGGAAAGCTCCATTCAACGATTGCCGTACCCACCATACTCAGTAATAACAGAGAGGCGATTACGGGCATTTTTCGTAATTGCTCCTGAAAGCTCATGCCACCTACAAGCTGGCGCTCCATCGCACGCTGCTGTCCATCAATGACTTCCAACAACCGCATCACCTGTGGAACCTGTTCAGGTAACTCCACCCACAACTCAGACACGTTTTCCAGTCTATTGATTCTGTAGGAAATACGCTGGGAATCTAGCGCTGTACACAGGTCACCCACATCAAACTGATGTGAAATTTCTGCCACCAAAGTCCACGAGGTTGGTTGACCACTCATTCTTTAGACTGCCTTTAAGTAATGCCAGCTAGCGGTTACGATTACTGGCGTCATGTCGACTACCCCAGCCCAGCTTGGTACGGCAGGTTTCATAGAAGTTGTGTTCTACCGGGTGAATCAATCGCAATGACTGTGCCTTTTTATGAATCCGGATAATATCTCCAGGTTCTGGCTGAAGGTCATTCTGACCATCGCAGGTAACCATAGGGTCAAGTTCATCGCGGGATGCCACCCGGATTTCTATATCGCTATCCCCTCCCACAACAATCGGGCGACTAGAGAGCGTATGAGGGTTCATAGGGACCAAAACAATAGCGTCCAGATTAGGATTCATAATCGGTCCTCCACCAGAGAGAGCGTAGGCAGTGGATCCCGTAGGTGTGGAGACAATCAAACCATCGGAGCGCTGGCTATAGACAAACTGATTATCTATGTAGAGTTCAAACTCCATCATCCTGACAGATTTTCCTGGATGTAAGACCACGTCATTAAGAGCTATCCCCGAAGACACATTGTTTCCATTGCGATAAAGAGCCACCTCCAGCAGAAAACGGGTTGAGAGAATAAAATCACCGGACAAAACGCGGTCAACCTGTTCTTCCATATCATCGGGCAAAATATCTGTCAAAAACCCTAATCGCCCCCGGTTTACACCTAACATAGGGACATCATGGTCGACCATGCGACGACCGGAACTCAGCATACTGCCATCACCACCCACCACGATCACCAAATCTAACTTCTGTGCCATATCGCCACTATCAAAGACGGGGAAATGTTTATTGTCGATAAGCTGAGCCGTGTTTGACTCTAACAGCACGGTATAACCTCTCTGTTCCAGAAAACTGGAAAGCCGTTTAAGAGAGTCAACAATTTCAGGAAGCTGAATATTGGCAACTAAAGCAATTCGTTTGAAGTGAGCCATAGGTATATCAGAAGCGTCCCAACGATAAATGTCAACGGATTATACACGGCCAACCGAGGCTGTTATCCATTGGAATCAATCCCTATGCTGACAATCAAATCAAACCACAACAACAGGTGAAAAAAGCACAGGCTATAAATTATATTTTTTCGTACATCAGAAGGTGCTAACCTTCAGGATTTCATCATGAATTGTTGGTTTTTTCTTACCTATGGAATAGCCAAAAAAAAAGCTCCCTAAGAAGGAAGCTTTTAATGTAATGGCGGACCGGACGGGACTCGAACCCGCGACCTCCGGCGTGACAGGCCGGCATTCTAACCAGCTGAACTACCGGTCCGTTATGCGTCTATAATAATTTGGTGGGTGGTACAGGGGTCGAACCTGTGACCTACGCCTTGTAAGGGCGCCGCTCTACCAACTGAGCTAACCACCCCTTTGAAAGAGAGCCGCATTCTACCGGAATATCCTCACGTGTCAAACATTTCGAGCGTCCATTCCCTATACATCCAGCGGACATCAAATTAACATATGCCACCAGCCAAAATGACTGAGATTAGTATGGAAATTTTTAAAGAATTCACCTTCGAAGCTGCCCATTTATTACCCAATGTTCCCGAAGGACACAAGTGTGCCAGACTGCATGGTCATTCCTATCAGGTCACAATCTATCTCAGCGGTGATGTTGGAGAAACCACTGGCTGGGTTATTGACTTTGGTGACCTAAAAACACTTTTCAAACCCATTTGTGATCGACTCGATCACCGCTACCTCAATGACATCGAAGGGCTTGAAAACCCAACCAGTGAAAATATTTCTCGTTGGATCTGGACTGAACTAAAACCGATGCTACCCGAGCTCAGCAAGGTAAAAATTCGTGAAACTTGTACTTCAGGCTGCTCCTACAGTGGCGACTAGTGCTTTGTAGGGTGCTCCTGTGTACTAAAATATTACTGTGAATAAGCGCACGTCTTCTAAACGACTATTTATTGCACTGCCCATATCCTCTGCAGCCAATCACTCATTGGTTAAATACTGCAGGCAGCTTGATGAACAATATGAATCGTCCAAAATTAGGTATACACCTGTAAACAACCGTCATTTGACGCTAGCTTTTCTTGGACAGCTGGATCCCACACAGGTGCTTGATGCTACTGAGGTGATGCAGCAAGTTCAACATCCACCCATACACTTGAAACTAACAGTGATTGAACGGTTTCCAGACTCTCAGAGCCGGATCATCACAGCACTGCCCGAGCCCTCCAACCAACTTTGCTCTCTTCACCACCAATTACAGCAAGCGCTCGAACAACGAGGTTTGCCTAACACGACACGCCCTTTTAGACCGCACGTCACTCTGGCAAGAATAAAATACAACAATGAGCAGCTCTTCATAGCCCTCAACCCACCAATAGAAATGATGGTATCAGAGGTCATTCTTTACGAAAGCCAACTCATAGATACAAGCAACGCCTACATCCCGCGAGAAAAAACGGCACTGAATGAATCCACCACATAACAGATCAAAAAGAAGTAAAGACATCGGACAGGGTAAGGGCTATGGCTTCTCTAAGAATAGCTGCTCCAAAGCGGGACGAAGCTCCGGGTAATTAAACTCAAAACCTGACTCTAACGCCTTCCGGGGGTATACACGCTGTCCCGTTAACAACAGCTCATCTGCCATTTCACCAAATAGTAGCCGTGCCAATGGTGATGGCATCGGTAATATCGTGGGCCGCGACAGTACAGAGCCCAAGGCTTTACTAAACTGCCTATTGGTGACTGGGTTGGGCGATGAAGCATTGATGCCCCCCTTAATATCACTGTGCTTAAAACAATGAAAAATAAGATCAACCACATCCTCAATATGAATCCAGGGCATCCATTGTTTGCCAGTCCCGAGTCGGCCACCGAGCCCCAACCTGAAAGGGGTCAACATCCGTCCAAGCGCGCCCTCTTCGGCCCCCAATACAATACCTGTTCGCAAGCAACAAACTCTTGTTCCAAGCTGGTTAAACTGTAAGGCACTATGCTCCCACTCCGAACATAGGTAGTGAGAATAGCTGTTGTGGTATTTCGCCGCCTCATCAAGCAACTTGCCACCATGCGGACCGTAGTATCCAGCGGCTGAGCCACTGATTAAGGTTTTAGGTGGCTCGGGTACTGTCTGAAAATATTCAAACAATCTATTTGTAAGCCCCACTCGACTCTCAAGAAAAGCCTGTTTTCTTTCGGCATTCCAACGACCAGATACCAGAGGCTCTCCCGCAAGATTGACCACATAATCAACCTTGTCCATTGAAGAAAGTTCTGTAAGGTTTTGAATGGCGGTCACACCCGGCAATCGGTGGTGAGCTTTATCAAGGCTTCGGGTAAGGGCTATCACCTGAGAACCTTGCTGTTGGACTTTCTGGCAAAAATGTGAGCCTATAAAACCTGTAGCCCCGGTGACTAGAATTGTTTTATTGTCCATCAACTACTCCCTGCCACTACTCATACCCCATACCACCTACCACCTACATCAAAATGAAGAATGTGGAAAAGCAGCTCTTAATAGGGTTAATAACTTCAGCGTGAAGGGCAGGTATAAAGAGAATTGATAGGTGAGGTCAGCGAAGAAGCCCCCTCCCTATTTACTATTTAAAGCCCCTAAGATACGCCGTGACCTAATTTTTCAATCCCATAGAGATAGTGTAGTCAACGTGGAGACAAAAGAGCCTGAAGTTACCGGTAAATTGCCTAGACCAGACTGTAGTCATTCAGACTAACCATGCCAGCAACTCTTTTGTTTTATCCTCCATCAGCTCGAAATCGGTGGCCTCCACATTAAGCCTAACCACAGGCTCGGTATTACTGCTGCGCAAGTTAAAACGCCATCCACCAAACGACATACTAAGGCCATCAGACTGATCAATACTTTTAGCCTCAGGCGAATAGTGGTTTTTCAGCTCCGCTAGTAAACTCTCGGCATTATCAACTTGACGGTTAATTTCACCAGAACAAGGGTACTCATTAATTCTGGACTGAATCATGGATGACAGATTTCTCCCCGTATCACTAATTAATTCAGCCACCAACAACCAGGGAATCATCCCACTATCACAGTAAAAGAAATCACGAAAATAATGGTGAGCACTCATTTCACCACCATAGACTGCATCTTGCTCACGCATCACTTGCTTAATAAATGCATGTCCACATTTACTTTGTATAGGGGTACCTCCAAATTGTTCACAAACAGATTCGGTGTTCCACAGTAATCGAGGGTCATGGACAATTTTTTCGCCTGGGTGCTTACGAAGAAAGGCCTCAGCCAACAACCCAACGATATAGTAACCTTCTATAAATTCACCGTTTTCATCAAACAAAAAACAGCGATCAAAATCACCGTCCCAGGCTACCCCAAAATCTGCTCCGTGCTCCCTAACCGCATCTGCCGTGTGGTGACGACTCTCTGGTAGCAGTGGGTTAGGAATACCGTTAGGAAAGGTTCCATCTGGTTCGTGATTAACTTTAATAAATTCAAATGGTAGATGACTTTGCAGTGCATCCAGCACTGGACCTGCTGTGCCATTACCTGCATTAACGACTATTTTTAAAGGCTTTAGCTTAGACCTATCCACATAGGTCAGAAGATGATCAATATAGGCATCGGAGCAACTCACCCGCCGATAGCTACCTCGTTCATCATTACCCGTTGCGGGAAAAGCCGACTCTTCAGCAATTTTCTGAATCTCCAGCAAGCCTGTATCCGCACTAATGGGCCTAGCGCCCTCTCTCACCAACTTCATGCCGTTATAATCGATCGGATTGTGACTTGCCGTCACCATAATGCCACCCCCGACCTGAAGGTGATCTGTTGCGAAATAGATTTCTTCCGTACCGCAGAGCCCAACATCTAACACATCAACACCCTCATCTCTGAGGCCGTTCGCCAGCGCACACTTCAAGGTCGCGCTAGACGTTCTTATATCACCACCAATCACAACTGTTCCTGGGGCAAGCCAGCGGGCATAGGCTCGGCCGATCAAATAAACCGTTTCCGGGGTCAGGTCTTCACCAAGTTTCCCGCGAATATCGTAGGCCTTAAAACCATTAATCTTCATTTCTTACCCATGTAAATTGTTCATATAAAAAAGCCCATACCAATGGTATGGGCTGATCAATATCTTCTGCCTCTAGAGTCTGGAGCTATCCAGCTCTACCACTGGGGCCTTATGCTCAAGGCTGTGCAAATATTTTCTTAACTCACCACCAATTTCACCATGCTGTAGTGCATAAGCAATATTGGCCTGTATATATCCAAGCTTACTCCCGCAATCATGGCTTCGCCCCATAATTCGGTAGGCCTCCACCACTTCATGGTGCAATAGCTCCTCAAGGGCATCGGTCAACTGAACTTCACCCCCAACACCCATCGGTGTTTTTTCCAAGAGAGTCCAAATAGTTGGAGGAACCACATAACGACCAACAACCCCCATATTGGAAGGGGCATTCTCTTGAGTCGGCTTCTCTACCATCGCATCAATTTTGGCCACTCCACCGCCCAATAGGTCAACACCCTTGCAATCCACGACACCATATTTATGGACGCTGTCCCAAGGCACCGCTTCAACCATAATCTGGCTATGGCCTGTAGATGAGAAGTTTTCAATCATTGCCGCTAAATTATCGACAGCAAGGTCTGACTGGTGCTGATCGACCAATACATCGGGTAACAAAATAGCAAAGGGGCTATCACCGATAACAGGTCTGGCACAGCTAATAGCATGACCAAGCCCTTTTGCGTAGGGCTGCCTTACTGAAATAACCGTGACACCCTCTGGAACGATGGCCCGCACCTCATCGAGAAGTTGACGTTTAACACGTTTTTCAAGCTGGGCCTCAAGTTCGAAACTTGTATCAAAGTGATTCTCAATAGAGTTTTTACTCGCATGAGTCACCAATACAATTTCTGTTATTCCAGCAGTAATCGCCTCACTCACCACATATTGAATGAGAGGCTTATCCACCACAGGCAGCATCTCTTTCGGAATCGCCTTAGTAGCTGGCAGCATCCGGGTACCAAGACCTGCAACTGGAATAACGGCTTTATTAACGACCGATAATTTCATTCCTAAATTTATCCGTAATGTCTTGCGTAATAAGGCATCCTGCCCCACCTATTGTGGGCAGGTATAATGAACGTGAAAGGTATCATATAACCACATACCTCGCCATCAGCCCAGAAAATGAAGCTTTGTGTTAACGACTATATTTAGCGTAGTGCCGAATCTTTACTCATAAACCACCATAGAGGACATTTTTGGTTTCCATGCTCCGGAAGTGCCTATATGATTGACCACCATAAAAGTACAAACTTTTCCTAGAGAAACATCACAAAAAACTAGAACTGCATGGAGTGCAACTTTAGATGAAGTACAACTTTCTCAAGAAAATTGAACATCATGCAAAATTTCTTTCACATCATCAGGCCCTTGTCTCAAATGATAAAAGTCTTAGCTATGCTGACTTATATCAGCTCATAAAAAATTGCACATCAATACTCCAACAGCACGACATTGGGCAAGGCTCAATAGTTGGGCTGTCCATACCTGATGAAATACTTCACTTAATTGTCTCGTTTTCTTTGCTTGCGGTAGGCGCAAAACAAATTACGCTTGCAACCCACGATTCAGAACCTGTACGCACAAACATTGCTGAACAAGTGTGTGTTACCGACATTATTACAACTAACAAAAAATACCATTTAATGAATATTGGTATGATTTTGTTATCTAATGATATGGTTTTTCGTAATACCAAACAGACTAACAATATAAGCGAAGGAGTAATTTTAGACGATAACGAAGAACAGATTTATCTGAGGACATCAGGCACCACAGGTGACATCAATATCGTCGGATTTAGTCAACAACAGCTGGCCCTTCAGTCTCTGCGACATACACAGTATTCTGATGAGCGGTTTTTAAAACTGAACTCTACTGAACACAATAATACCAAGAGACACCACCTATATTGTCTCTACCAAGGTGGCACATGTATTATTCGCGGTACCAGCTCCGTACCTCTCTCTAGTTTTTGTCATCAACACGAAGTGACATGGCTTGAGCTTACAAGAATACACCTTGCTGATCTAGCACGAAATTTTACCCCCCCCCAAACCAAATTTTTTCCGGAAACAAAAATAATTGCAACTGGCTCTAAGATTCCCTACGAATTACGACGCACCATCCAACAACGGGTTACAGATAAATTCTATGTTCGGTATGGCTGTACAGAATTTGGCAGTATTTCATTTGTATTACCCGACGACCATGGTCCTACTGAATCTGTCGGCTGCCCATATAGTGGTGTTGAAATTGAGATTATTGGAAATGATGGAGAAAAACTGCCCAGCGATATGATAGGTAAAATCCGAATAAAAGCTGACGGAATGGCTACACATTACGTTGGAAACCCAGAAAAAAGTGCGCATCACTTCCATGACGGATGGTTTTACCCAGGAGATATGGGAAGTCTTAGGGGCGATGGAACCCTGACTCTACATGGTCGCCAAGATGATATGATGATTATGAATAGCCTGAATATATTCCCGTCTGAGATAGAGCACGTACTTGAACAACACCCATCAATAAAAATAGCTTGCGCTGTGGGCATTCCATCGAAAGTACATGGGGAAATACCTGTAGCTGCTGTTGAGTTGTACGACAACGTCCAAACCACCGCTATAGAACTTAAGGCCTATGCCCGCGAGAATCTAGCACTAAAAACCCCAAGAAAAATACTCATATTGAAATCACTACCCTATAGCCAGCAGGGGAAAATACTCCGCCAGAAACTAATCGAAATATTCTGTAAAGAGGGCGCTTAATGTGAAAAGCATGGCACTCAGACAACATCTAATAACTATCATTATAGACTCTGGCGTTTACGAACCACCTAGTAGTGATGACCAGCAAGCCTTTATTAATGATGAGTTAGACATTGAACTTGAGAGACTAGATATAGATAGCCTTGCCAGTATGGAAATATGCATTGGCATCGAACTTGAGATGGGGGTCTCTATTGTCCCAACACAACTGTCTCAACTACGTACACTTAAAGGCCTTGAGCAAGAAATCATTGGTTATAAATCATGATCGAACGCTACAACAGCTTATTTGGCAACTGCAAAACGATTAACCAAGTCCATCAGCTCCATATTACCCAGGAGAACAGACTTACTCCTCTTGAACTATACGACCTCTACGAAAGCATTAAAAAAGAACAATCCAGCCTTCTCTTTCGATTAAAAATGCTTTTCGTCAATAATCAATCTAAACAAATAAAGCAGGCTGGCATCGTTGCAATGAAAAAAACTTTTTCCCTTGCAGAAAAAAGTGCTAAAGCAAAGCCCGAACCATTTATTCGCCACCATATTCACAAAAATATTCAAATGTATTCTTCGGGAACATCACCACAGCAAAAGACGCTGGTAATAGCCTTTGCTGGTAAAGCTATGAGACTAATGATGCCAATCCCCTGCTTCCTTCAGCATTTATCAGCCGATAAATTCGATGTCCTGTTATTTTCTGACCCGAATAAACATGGATTTACTAGGGGTATACCCGGGATTGCAAATAATATTGAAAACTTGATTGAAAAAACTAGCCATTTGTTTAATAGGACATCATACAAATCAGTAGTCAGTTATGGAACAAGCGGTGGCGGTTTACCTGCGATTTTGGCCGCTGTACAACTTCAGCTTGACAAAGGTATCTCCATTGGGGGTAACGGGCCATCAAGTCCCAAATGGAAAGCTTTAGAAACTTTCAATCCAGATAAAAACCTAACCACAAATGACAATACAACCCCAAATCTTTTATGTGTCTACGGAGCCAATGCAGAGAAGGATAAATTAAACACTCATGATCTCGAATACTATATTCCTATAAAGGCTTTATCCATTCATAGTACAAACGGTCAAAAGGTGCGGCACAATCCGTTAAAAACTATTCTCACCCAATCTAAGCTCTCATCATTTCTACACATTGCACTAGACCCAACCATTACTGGGTACAATCATGAAAAGGAGGCAATAGAACATTCTGAGCTATGGGTTTAATTTACACTTGAAATATAATTAACTAGTAAAATAAATGGTGTTATTAGGTAGTCATTAAGAAAATTGGTCGGGGCGGCCGGATTTGAACCGACGACCACTACACCCCCAGTGTAGTGCGCTACCAGACTGCGCTACGCCCCGAAATATATTGATATGGAGGGATTGAAAGAGGCGCTCATCATACCGAAAGTACTCAACAATTCAAGGGGATAAACTAGGTCTTGAGCACCATCAGTAGCTCCTCTAATTCACCGACAGTTTGATCGATTAACTGGCGAACTTGAGTAGCATCCTCTACGGCATCGTCACCCGTCAACCTCTGCCTAGCCCCACCGATGGTGAAGCCCTGTTCATAGAGAAGTGACCGTATTTGGCGGATAATAAGAACATCTTGACGCTGGTAGTATCGACGATTACCGCGGCGCTTGACTGGACTGAGATTGGGAAACTCCTGCTCCCAATATCTAAGCACATGTGGCTTAACATCACAGAGATCACTGACCTCCCCAATGGTAAAATAACGTTTACCCGGAATTGCTGGTAATTGGTCGTTATTGCTCGGTTCCAGCATAGCTTTCCACTCTCGCTTTTAATTTCTGGCCAGGCTTAAATGTCACCACACGTCTGGCAGAAATGGGGATTTCCTCTCCCGTTTTAGGGTTACGGCCTGGGCGGGTTTTTTTGTCACGCAGCTCAAAATTACCAAAACCGGACAGCTTAACCTGTTCATTACTCTCCAAAGCAGACCGTATTTCCTCAAAAAAAGACTCCACGATTTCCTTGGCTTCCCGTTTATTCAAACCAAGCTCATCAAAGAGCATTTCGGCAAGATCGGCTTTTGTGAGTGCTGACATGTCTAACTTAACCCCTAAGGCTCGCTGAATACTGTTTTTCTAATGCTTTTAACACACATTCCACAGCGGCATTAATTTCATCTTCCGCAAGCGTGCGCGAACTGTTCCTAAAGGTCAACCCTAAAGCAACACTTTTTCTATTGTTTTCAATACCTTTTCCTTGATAGACATCAAATACCTTTAAGTCTACAAATTGGTCTCCGGCATTCTGGCGAACAGTACTACACAGGTCGTCAGCAGAAATATTCTCATCAACAATAATCGCCAGATCACGACGCACCTCCGGAAACTTACTAACCCCTTTGAAAAAGGGAAGCTCGTCTTCAAGCACCTTGCTCAACTGCATCTCAAACACAAATACCGGCTGACTCAAGTCCAGGGCCTTCTGTACTCGGGGATGTATCTGTCCCAGGTAACCCACCAACACTCCATTTCTCTCGATCCGAGCACACTGACCTGGATGTAGCGCAGGGTGTTCAGTAGAGATAAAGTTATATTGCTCATGAGTGTGTCCAAGCTGTAACAATGCTTCGACATCAGCTTTGATGTCGAAGAAGTCCACCTCTTCCTGGTTATCTACCCAGCGCTCTGGGGCTCTACTACCAGTAATAGCACCAGCAATCATTGATTCCTGAAGAAGCGAGCCATCACTCTCGGGCACAAAGCTAAGCCCCGTCTCAAACAACCGCACTCGGCTTTGCTGCCTATTAAGATTGTGACGAATAGCTGGCAATAACCCTGACCATAGCGTGGTTCTCATCACGGACATATCACTGGCAATGGGATTAGCCAGCGGCAGTGCATCCAAGCCGGGAGCAAGTTGTTGTTGAACTGTAGGGTCTACAAAACAGTAGGTAATCGCTTCATGATAACCGCGAGCAATTAATTGCTGCCGTAACACAGGTAAACCCTGACGGGTTTCAGGGATGCCCTCGATGGGCAGTGCAGCAGCAATGGTGGCAGTAGGCAGTCGATTATAGCCGTAGATTCGGGCGACCTCTTCAATCAGATCTGCCTCTATTTCGATATCAAAGCGCCAGCTAGGTACTTTACAGGTCCAGCCCTGTTCATCGGCTTTTAGAATGGTCAAACCCAACCGCTGAAAAATATCTGTCACCAAATGACTCTCAAGCGTCAACCCCAGCTGCTGTTGAAGGCGAGCTACCGTCAATGTCACGTCAGATACTTGGGGTAGGTGTTGTTGCGCCTCAACCATAGTGACAGGCCCAGCCTCACCACCGACAATGTCCAACAACAGTCTAGTCGCGCGCTCTACCGCAATCCCCTGTAACAGAGGATCAACACCACGCTCAAAGCGGTGGGAAGAATCTGTATGCATACCGTAGGCACGGGAGCGACCAGCAATGGCAATAGGATTGAAGAAAGCGCTTTCGAGAAAAATATCACGGGTATCGCTACCCACGGCCGTCGCTTCACCGCCCATGATACCGCCCATCGCTAGTGCTTTTTGCTGATCTGCTATGACCAACGTACCGGTATTGAGAGTCACATCAGAACCATCAAGCAGGCGTAATGTCTCACCCTGCTCGGCCATCCGTACAACGATTCCACCCTCAAGCTTGGCAAAATCAAAGGCATGCATGGGTTGCCCCAGCTCTAGCATTACAAAGTTGGTCACATCGACAACCGGATCAATACTTCGAACACCACTGCGACGCAGCTTCTCTTGTAGCCACATCGGTGACTCGGCAGCTACGTTGATATTTCGGATCACTCGGCCCACATAACGTGAGCAAGCTTCTGGCGCACGCAATTCAACATTGAGGCTGTCGCTGATCTCAGCCTCAACCGGATCACAGCACTGCTCGTTAACCGGTAGCTGATTTAGCACCCCAGTGTCACGGGCCAAACCACGAATACTCAGGCAATCGCCCCGGTTAGGCGTTAAATCCACCTCGATAATCTGGTCATCCAGGCTTAGATACTCACGTATATCTGCACCCACGGGCGCATCAACGGGTAGCTCCCACAATCCATCAGAAGCCTCACCCAACCCCAGCTCTTCCTCAGCACACAGCATACCGAATGACTCTACGTCTCTCAGCTTGGCCTTACTAATGTTAAAATCGCCAGGCAATTTGGCGCCTACGGTAGCAAAAGGAATTTTCAGTCCTTCACGTGCATTGGGTGCACCACAAACCACCTGAACCAAATCCTCATTGCCACCGGCTACCTGACAGACTTGCAGCTTGTCAGCATTGGGGTGTTGTTCTACGGAGACAATCTGACCAACGACTACACCACTAAAGTCCGGAGCCACTGGATCAACGGTATCCACTTCAAGGCCAGCCATCGTTAACTGGGCAACCAGCTCGGTGGTATCAATCGCTGGAGTTACCCACTCCCGCAACCAGGATTCACTGAATTTCATGTCTTAACCACTCACAAATATATTCTATTATTTACTTTAACAAATATTTATAACTATTTGTTTTTATTCTACTTTAATGATTATTTAAAACTGTTTTAAAAACTGCATATCGTTATCAAAAAACAGTCGCAAGTCATTAACGCCGTAGCGAAGCATGGCTAATCGCTCAACCCCCATACCAAAGGCAAATCCACTGTATTTGCTGGCATCCACATCACAGTGAGCAAAGACATTGGGATGCACCATCCCGCAACCCATCACCTCCAGCCAACCAGTATTTTTACAGATACGGCAACCCTTACCCCGGCAATTGGTGCACTGAATATCAACCTCGGCAGAGGGCTCTGTGAAAGGGAAATAAGAAGGGCGAAAACGTACGGGAAGGTCTGCCTCAAAGAACGCCTTTAGAAACTGATCAACAGTTCCTCTCAGGTCGGCCATACTCACATCCTGATCCACTACCAGCCCTTCTACCTGATGAAACATTGGCGTATGAGTCAAATCTGAATCACAGCGGTAGACGCGGCCAGGACAAATAATACGAATGGGAGGCTCTTGAGACTTCATCGTCCGAACCTGAACCGGTGAAGTATGAGTGCGAAGGACCGTGTTCTCATTCACATAAAAGGTGTCATGCATCGCCCTCGCCGGGTGATGAGCAGGAATATTAAGGGCTTCAAAGTTGTGGTAATCGTCTTCGATTTCCGGCCCCTCTTCCACCGTATAACCCACCCGGGTAAAAAATGATTCAATACGCTCCATGGTGTGGGTTATCAGGTGCAACCCGCCCACATCTTCGCCGCGGCCTGGAAGAGTGACATCAACAGCCTCTCCAGCTAGCCGCGCTTCCACAGCCATATTCTCCAGATTATCCCGACGTAGATTGATTTTAGTCTGAACCTGCTGCTTAACCTCATTAATACGGGCGCCCGCTGCTGGCCGCTCTTCAGCCGACAGCTTACCAAGGGCTTTCAATAGACCTGTTAGCAGGCCCTTCTTACCCAAGTATTCGACCCGAACCTGGTCGAGAGATACAACATCAGCCGCCTGATCGACGGCCTTCTCAGCTTCGCTTGCAAGAAGCTCAAGGTTTTCCATTTTTATGCCCCTACAAAAAGGCCTGTATCAAAATAAAAAAAGGGAAAGAGCGCTGGCCCTTTCCCTCTTCAATGCACATTCACATAACGCCGGATAATCCGGCATGAATGTTAAGCTAGGGCAGCCTTCGCCTGCTCTACAACAGAGGCAAATGCAGCCTTATCATGAACGGCCAAGTCGGCCAATACACGACGATCAAGCTCAATATTGGCTTTCTTAAGACCAGCGATCAGGCGGCTGTAGCTCAAACCTTCAACACGAGACTGAGCATTAATCCGGGTGATCCACAAAGCACGGAATGTACGCTTCTTAACGCGACGGTCGCGATAGGCGTATTGGCCGGCTTTAGTGACTGCCTGAGTAGCAACACGGAATACCCGGCTGCGTGCGCCGTAGTAACCTTTTGCCTGCTTCAGGATTTTCTTGTGGCGACGGTGTGCGGTGACACCTCTTTTTACGCGTGGCATATCTTTATCCTCTCAAACAATTCGGTTAATCAGGAACGCAATAGGCGATCAATCAGCGGAGAATCAGCATCAGTAATGGTGCTGGTACCACGTAGATTACGCTTACGTTTCTGAGACATTTTTGTGAGGATGTGACTTCTGTTAGCGTGTTTGTGCTTATAGCCAGCGCCGGTCTTTTTAAAGCGCTTGCTTGCACCGCTATGGGCTTTTGCTTTTGGCATTTTAGTTCTCCGTTAATATACGGGTTAAATTTAGAAGAGGTCACTCCCGGACAGTCTGCCAAAGGCTGAACGCGGGTAGCGTTTTATTACTTCTTCCTGCTTTTACTATTTACTACTTTTTCTTACTTCTAGGGGCAATCACCATGGTGAGCTGCCGACCTTCCATCTTAGGATATTGCTCAACTGCACCCAGTTCCTCTAGGTCTACTTCAATACGTTTGAGCATTTCCATACCGAGTTCCTGGTGGGCCATTTCTCGACCACGGAACCGCAGGGTTACCTTGGCCTTATCCCCATTTTCCAGAAAACGTGTGAGATTACGTAACTTAATCTCATAATCTCCCACATCCGTTCCCGGACGAAACTTCATTTCCTTGACCTGAGTCTGCTTCTGTTTTTTACGTTGAGCAGCTTGCTGTTTTTTAACTTCGAACAGCTTTTTACCGTAGTCCATTATCTTACATACGGGAGGTTCGGCATCTGGTGAAATTTCCACCAAGTCCAAACTTGCTGCTTGAGCTGCGCTTATGGCTACATCAAGACTAACAAGGCCTGCCTGTTCGCCATTGGCGTCAATTAAACGTACTTCGGGGACATCGATCTCTTCGTTCATACGAGATCGCTTTGCTGATCCCTTCCCATAGCTTTTCTTGATAATTTACTCTCCAGCTTCAGTCTTTTAAATGCACGCGACCGCGGCGATTGACGTCCTGAGTGAGAAGCTCGGAAAATTCTGCTATACGCATAATACCCAAGTCTTCACCACCCCGTGTACGTACTGCCACGGTCTGCGTTTCAACTTCCCTATCGCCGATAACCAGCATGTAGGGAACTTTCTGAATTGTGTGCTCGCGGATTTTAAAGCCGATCTTCTCGTTTCTCAAGTCCTTTTCGACCCGGAACCCCTTGTTTTTCAAGGAATCCGTCACTTTCTCGACATATTCGGCTTGAGTGTCCGTAATATTCATCACTACGGCCTGCTCTGGGGCAAGCCACGTGGGGAAGGCCCCCTCATAATGCTCAATCAAAATACCGATAAATCGCTCAAAAGAACCCAAAATAGCTCGGTGCAACATGACCGGCACCTGACGCGAACCATCTTCCGACACATACTGGGCATCCAATCGCCCTGGCATCGAGAAATCCACCTGAATAGTACCCAGTTGCCATACCCGCCCAAGGCAATCCTTCAACGAATATTCGATCTTGGGGCCATAAAATGCACCCTCTCCTGGTAGCAGCTCATAATCTAGCCCCTTTGCTGCCAATGCATCTGCCAAGGCCACTTCAGCTTTGTCCCAGACTTCATCGCTACCCACGCGTTCTTCCGGACGTGTAGAGAGGCGAATAATTACATCTTCAAAACCAAAATCTCGATAGACATCAAACAGTAGGTCACTAAAGATCGACACCTCATTTTGAACCTGAGCTTCCGTACAGAAAATGTGAGCATCATCTTGTACAAAACCACGCACTCGCATCAACCCATGGAGAGTGCCTGACGCTTCATTGCGGTGACAAGAACCAAACTCTGCCAGCCTCAGCGGCAAATCACGATAGCTCTTTAAGCCTTGGTTATACACTTGGATATGACAGGGGCAGTTCATCGGCTTCACTGCATAATCACGGGATTCTGACTCGACGGTAAACATATTTTCGCGGAATTTGTCCCAGTGCCCGGAGCGCTCCCACAAAGTCCGATCAACCACCAGAGGAGTCTTAATCTCCCGGTAGCCATTATTCCTCTGAACCTCACGCATATAGCGCTCTACTTCGGTGTAAACACTCCAACCTTTGGGGTGCCAGAACACCATGCCCGGTGCTTCTTCCTGCAGATGGAACAAATTAAATTTCTTTGCCAGTTTCCGGTGATCACGTTTTTCTGCTTCTTCCAATTGAAACAGGTATGCTTTTAACCCTTTCTTACTTGACCAAGCGGTACCATAGATCCGCTGCAACATTTCATTATTAGAGTCACCACGCCAGTAAGCACCCGCCACCTTCATCAACTTAAAGTATTTCAACTTGCCAGTGGACGGCACATGGGGGCCCCGACAAAGATCTTCAAACTCACCCTGTCGATACAAAGACAAATCCTGATCAGCCGGGATATCCTCGATGATTTCAGCTTTGTAGTTCTCTCCAAGGCTACGAAAATAATCGACAGCCTCATCTCGAGATAGCACACGGCGAGCTATTTTTTCGTCGGCATCTGCCAGCGCTTTCATCTTGCTGGTGATGGCATCCAGATCTTCTGGTGTAAATGGCCGCTCAAAAGAGAAATCGTAAAAAAAGCCATTTTCTATCACTGGCCCAATGGTCACCTGAGCTTCAGGGAACAACTGCTTCACGGCCTGAGCTAATAAATGTGCCGTTGAGTGACGAATAATTTCGAGCGCTTCATCGGACTTGTCTGTCACAATGGCTAGATCAACATCATTTTCAATGAGATAAGAGGTATCTAATAGTTCGCCGTCAATCCTTCCAGCCAGCGCGGCCTTGGCGAGGCCAGGACCAATATCAGCGGCAACATCATGAATACTAACAGCGCTATCGAAACTACGTTGACTACCGTCAGGAAGGGTAATAATAGGCATAATTCTGTCCTTTCCAGTGGTGACCCCTACTAAAGGCCACATGGTTAATGCTGCAAGTACAGCAATATGATAAAAAGGGGCATTCTACCGTCTTGATAGTCAGAATCAAGCCGCCCAGACATTGTGCCCCTGACAGGGAGTAATACAGGAAATCAGCTTGTCACAAAGGGCATCCGCTGGTAAATTACGCGCCTCTTCGTTAGTAGCCGACAGGCTAGTAGCAGGCACGTAGCTCAGTTGGTTAGAGCACCACCTTGACATGGTGGGGGTCGGGGGTTCGAATCCACTCGTGCCTACCAATTCTTTTGGTAGCAACACCCTTGAAAGTAA
>CAJXWQ010000019.1 GCA_913062605.1 uncultured Cellvibrionales bacterium | reverse complement strand
CCAGGCAGCAGGTACAACAATCTTCAACGAATTGAATTACCTAAAGTGGGATTTTACAGCTAGCCTCAGCCTTTACGACCTCTCTATCACCACAATGACAGATGAGTTGACAGTGAGCATAAACATCCTCATCACGCTCTTCGATAAGATAGACATGACCACTTACCCGTACTTCATCTCCCGGATAAACAGGCCCAAGAAAGATAACATTTAATTCTCCACCATAGGCCCAGCCTTGCCAATTCCACTCAGATAAAACACGTGAGACAAATGCCATTGTCAACAATCCATGCGCAATGGTTTTCCCAAAGATTGTGGTCCTGGCAAACTCTGGGTCAATATGTAATGGATTAACATCACCAGATGCCTCGGCATATGCATCAATCATCTGCTGGTCAATCCGCTGACACAACTCAGGTAGTTGGTCACCCACACACAGCCTCCTGCCTTGATGAAGTATTTGGTCACCCATTAGCCTTTACCCCATATACGAGTAATCATGCCAGTTGTCACCACCTCCCCTACCTGATTTCTTGTTTCTGTTTGCATCTCAACATACTGACGCTCTCTTTTGATATAGAGTCGCAAAATTATTGCTGTGGTGTAGAGTGTTTCTCCCACAATGGCAGGCCGATGAAATATGAAATGCTGTTTGGCATGAATACCACCTGGTGGGCCAACACGAGTACGTAGCGCCTCCATAACATAGACGGCTGCTAACATGGGTGGTGCAACCTGCTGCCCAATTTCATCCCGCTCCTTAAGCTGTACCGTAGTATCTCCCGTCGCATGAATATATTTTTCTACCCGGTTCTGAGTAACCTCAAAAACAGGTGGTGGATCTAAAAAATTCTCACCCTCAACAAGGCTTTCATATGCCACACAGTCACTCATCATCAATACTACCGTTTCCACTCATCATAAATTTTATACCAGCTCAACTTGACCAAAACGCTCCAAATGAAAGTCACGGTCACCAAACAGATTGTTTAACATTGTCAGTCGCTTGTAATAATGTGCGACATCCAGCTCATCAGTAACCCCTACTCCGCCATGTAATTGTATTGCTTGTTCACCTACCACTGAACGGGAATCACCCAGGTAGACCTTAGCCGCTGATATTGCCCTGATTTGTTCACTACGAGACCCACCATCTATTTTTATGTTTGCCAGATAAGACAGAGATCGCATCTGCTCCTCAGCCATAAACATATCAACAGCCCGATGCTGTAAAACCTGGAAATCACTAAGAGGCCGAGAGAATTGCTTACGAATTTTCAAATACTCAACTGTTTTCTCACGTAATTGACTAATCACACCAACGGCTTCAGCACAAATTGCAGCAGATGCACCATCAATAATCTGCTCAACAATGGGATAGGCGGCATCCAACTCACCAATTATCGCATCATGGCTAACTTCTACCTGATCAAAGAACAGTTCTGAAGCACGCAGGCCATCAACAGTATGGTAGTTTTTCATACTGACCCCAAGGGCACCTTTATCCAGTAGGAATAATGAAATTCCATTTTTGTCTCTGTTGTTTCCACTGGTTCTAACAGTCACGATAATTTTATCTGCTGTTTCCGCATTAAAGACAACTGATTTAGAGCCGGTTAAGAAAAATGAATCGGCTTGTCTTTCTGCTTTCAAACTTACATTAGAAAGTTCGTATCTACTCTGGCGCTCAATATAAGCAAAAGCCAATTTCAATTTTCCCTCAATTAATTGAGGTATCAAATCCAGCTTTTGAGCTTCACTACCTGCTTTTTGAATAAGCTGCCCACCCAACACAACTGTGGACAGATAAGGTTCAACAACAAGTCCTTTACCAATAGCATCCATGACTATCATCAAACCTGTTGCACCAAAATTGAAGCCACCATATTGCTCCTCAAATGGAATGCCCAACAATCCCAGCTCAGCAAAGTTTTGCCAGTTCTGCTCACTATAACCAATACCTTGCTGACTTAATTTTTGGCGTTGATCAAACGTATATTGATCGCTCAAAAACCTGCTCAATATATCCTGCAGCATGCATTGCTCTTCTGTAAGTTCAAGATTCATCTATCTATCCTTTTATAAACCTAATACTACTTTGGCAACGATATTTTTCTGAATTTCATTAGAACCACCATAGATTGATGTTTTTCTCCAATCAAAATAATGAGGTGCCAAAAAAGCTGCTTCTTCTGGACCTACGGGTGTGCCATCTTGCCAGCCATCCATTAAAACCCCGTTAAAATAGGGCAAACTAAAATACCCCACAGCCTCCATCAATAGTGCTGTAATTTTTTGCTGAACCTCCGTACCTTTAACCTTTAATAATGAGGAGGTCATGCTCGAAGATTCACCAACTGAAACCTTTGATAAAGCACGCAAGCTGGTCATTTCAAGCGCCATAAGTTCAACTTCAACCTCAGAAATTTTTGCTCTAAAAAAGGGATCCAACAACAATGATTTACCATTATGTATTTCTTTTTCTGCTAATAATTTTAAACGCTCTATTTGTTTCTTAGAACGAGGAACCTGTGCGATATTGGTTCGCTCATGTTGCAATAAGTACTTAGCAATTGACCAACCTTCTCCCTCAACACCAATCAGATTTTCAATGGGTACTTTCACATCATCTAAAAATACCTGATTAACCACATGTAGGCCATCGATGGTAATAATCGGCTCAACAGACACTCCTGAAGATTTCATATCAAATAATATAAAGCTAATACCTTTTTGTTTTTTATCTTCTTTACTGGTTCGCACCAAGGCAAACATCATGTCACCATAGTGCCCGTGGGTGGTCCATGTTTTAGAACCATTTATCAGGTAATAGTCTCCTTGTTTTTCTGCCCTAGTTTGCAACGAAGCTAGATCTGATCCTGCATTGGGCTCTGAATAACCTTGGGTCCACCAAGTATCACTACTTAATATCCCTGGTAAATATTTCTGCTTTTGCTCTTCTGTACCATATTTAAGGAGAACAGGAGCAATCATCACCAAACCAAATGACGTCAATCTAAGGCAATTTGCAGCACCACACTCCTCTTCAAAAATATATTTTTGTACCGGTGTCCAGCCAGTACCACCATATTCAACAGGCCAGCCTGGAGCAACCCACCCTTTTTCATACAAGGTTTTTTGCCAGTGTACATAATCTTCTTTTTTCAGAGCCACACCCTTGGCAACCTTATCCTGTAGATATGCTGGGTAATTCTCCTTTAGGAATATCTGCACCTCTTGCCGAAAACTCTTCTCTTCAGGTGTGTAGTTAAGGTCCATAATACTTTGCTCCAACCGAGTTATCTTTATCAACAGACGACTTAATGACGTGACTTAACATGTACCAAACACAACAGGAAAGATACTAACGTTTGTTAGAATAATCAAGGTTAACATAATCTTTGTGTTATATTCACTGTCTTCGTACAGATGGAAGGTTTTTAACCAATGAATGAACAAGATAATCCGTCGATTGCTTCAAATCTCGCTCAGTTCACGGCCACACTCAACCTTAAAAACATCCCAGACCATGCACAGAAAAAAGCATTAAACCTAATTCTAGATGGAACTGGTATTGCTTATGCCGCATCTCAGTATCCATTTAGCAAGGTAGGGCTTGAAGCACTTCGTACATTTAGTGATGAGTCCTGCCAGTATCTTGTTCTCGGTACCGGGGAGAAAATGGCTTATCGTGATGCAGCACTTGCCAATGGGCTTCTGATACATGGTTTGGACTTCGATGACACTCATGTTGCCGGTGTTGCCCACTTAACTGCCGCTGTCTGGCCATGTGTGCTGGCTGTTGCTGAAAAGACACGTGCTACCGGCGAGGAAATGCTTACCGCCTATATCACGGGTATTGAGGTGGGAGCACGGCTTGGCATGGTCGCCAAAGGTGCCTTTCACCAAGTTGGGCACCACCCAACCGGAATTGTCGGGGCTTTTGCCTGCAGCCTTGCAGCCGCTCAACTAATGAAGCTATCTGTAGAACAAATGATTATGGCGCAAGGCATCGCGCTCAGTATGGCTTCCGGTAATTTTGAGTTTCTTCAGGACGGTGCCTGGACAAAAAGATATCAACCCGGTTGGGCAGCGGTTTCCGGCATTATGGCTGCGACATTTGCCGAAGCGGGTTATATTGGTCCAAAACTTCCTTATGAAGGCCGCTTTGGACTCTACAAAAGCCACTTGGTTAACCTTGAATCAAACTGTGATTACAATCTGGCAACTGCCGGATTAGGTGAAGTATGGGAAGTGCTAAATGTCGGAATAAAACCCTACCCTTCCTGCCACTTTACCCATGCGGTGATTGACGCCACAATATTGCTCAGCAAAAAATACGCCCCCTTGCCTGAGCAGATAGAAAGTATCACCGCACTGGTACCTGAAGAAGTTGTTAAAACGGTGTGTGAGCCTCTGGCAGGCAAACAATCACCAACCTGCGCTTACGAAGCACAATTTAGTATTCCATACCTTATTGCTGTCGCTTTAGTAAGACACAACTTCAGTCTCAGAGATCTTGAAATAGAACCACTTTCAGACACTGTTGTTTCAGATCTAGCCAAGAAAGTTAATTATGAAGTTGATCCTAACTCTGGCTTCCCTATGTATTACTCTGGAGAAGTCCGAATTAAACTAAAAGACGGGCGTATTTTACAACAGCGTGAATCGAAAAATCGCGGGTGTGCTGATATCCCCCTTTCAAATCATGAAATAACCAATAAGTTCATGTCGAATTGCACTATGGCCATATCTAAAGAAAAAGCACAGTTGATTAAAGAGAGCATTCTCAGTCTACACACCTTTAGATCTACTGAGGATTTTACCCGGGTTTTTTAGGTGTTTTCTTAACTGCTTTTGCCACACCATCCCAAAAGAAAGCAAGCTGCATCTCAGCAATTTGTTCAACGCTGAGGTCTCCCTTCCTATACCATTCCAATGTTCTATTCAAGGCACCCAGGATAGTGAGCCTAAGGACTTTCAGATCGACATCTGGCCTAATCTCACCTTTTTCCTTCGCCTCTGACAACCAGCCTCGCCACAAATCCTCGTACTTATCCCGAACAAGCAAGACCTTGGACTGAATGGGCTTAGGTAACTGCCCATAGTTACGAATACCGGTGGAAGTGTAATCGCCTTTTTCAAGAAGCGCCTCCAAATGCCCCTTGGCAGCTGCTAACAATATGGACCTGCTAGAACTCTTTTCAGGAAGATCCTTGACTCGACCAACAACGCTTTCATAGATATTTTCAGTCCCTATCGTTAAAATCTCCAGTATCAATTGTTCTTTTGAGTCAAAATGATAATAAAGGCTACCCGCTTTCATGTTTAGCGCCGCCGCTATATCTCTTAACGGAGTGCCGTTATAACCCCGCTTACTAAACAGCTTGGCAGAAACATTCAGGATATGCTCTCTGGTTTTTTTTGCACCACTTAACTTTCTGGGGGTTTTTGTAGCAGTCTTCATATTATTTTTCTTTGCACTGTTCTATTAAAAAGGGGTTAGCTAAAAAACAAGCATGCTACCGCAAAGCGGTATATATTTGCAGATATAGTCAGTTAATACGTTACTTTATGTCAGCAATTACACCTTTTACAACTTATCTACCATGGCAGCATACCTAAAAACAGTTGTTTTTATGATACGACCCCACCCCCCTGAATAGCAGATACGCGTTGTACTGGAATACTGATGAATATAAACGAAGCGATCAAAGATCGCATCTCAACCCGTGCTTTTCTTGACAAACCGGTTTCAAAAAAACCATCCACCAAATTCTTGACACAGCACGATGGAGCCCTTCTGGGGCCAACACGCAACCGTAGAAAGTAGCAATTGTACAAGGAAAAACTAAGCAAGCTATCACCCATGCTCTCTTGGGCGCGCAAAATAATAACATCAAACCTAACCCCGACTATGATTATTACCCTGCAGAATGGGTTGAACCATTCAAAAAACGTCGATTTGAATGTGGGATGGCACTATACAAAGCTCTGGACATTGATAGGAAAGACAAAGAAAAAAGGCTTAAAGCCTCACTTGCCAACTATCACTTCTTTGGGGCACCTGTTAGCCTTTTTTTCTTTATTGACAAAGTGATGGGGAAGGGCTCATGATTTGACATGGGTATGTTTCTACAAAGTATTATGCTGGCAGCCCGAGAACACGGGCTTGGCAGCTGCCCCCAGGCGTCTACCAGTGACTATCCCGAATTAGTGAGAAAAGAACTTGGGGTTTCAGGCCAACTCTCCTTAATCTGCGGCCTTGCTCTTGGCTATCCCGACAACAATGACTCCATAAATCAATACCGCACCAACCGTGAAGAAGTTAATGGTTTTTCAATGTGGTTTGACTAGAGCTCTAATAACACCCCAATACTAGCACCACAAAGTGAGACAGGAACTAAATGCCACTACCAACAAATCAACCCAGAAAAGAGCTTCATACTCGACAAATTACTTGCAGAGGTTTCCAGAGAGATGATGAATTGTGGGATATAGATGCACACATCACCGATATAAAAACCTATGCTTTTGAAAATATACACCGAGGTACAATAAAGCCTGGGGAGCCACTCCATGAAATGTGGATTCGTTTAACTGTTGACGAGCAGCTCATTGTGCATGACTGTATTGCTATAACAGAAAATGCCCCCTATGCTTGCTGCGGGGACATCACCCTCATTTTCAAAAAATTGATTGGTGAAAAAATAGCTCCAGGCTGGACGCAGCGTGTTAAAAAACTTGTTGGCGGCATACAAGGTTGTACACACTTAGCTGATCTCATCGGCCCCGCCACAACAACTATTTTTCAAAGCATGGCAGGCATTACGAAAGGCAAAGCCACGTCTGACAAATCAAAACCTTTTTACATAGATGGCTGCCACTCATGGCAGAGCAATGGAGAGCAAGTCTTACAGTTCCACCCCGAATACTATACCGGGGATAATAAAGAGTCATTTTAAGGCTCAGGACTATTAGTTAAAATAGTTAAGCCATTAATACAACCAAGCTCCAATCAAGAACCTGTACGCTCGTGCCCGAATCGGGATTACCTTCAGCCCGCTCGGCCCAAACTTTAACCGTCAACTCCACTAAACCACCACCTGATTTTTCTGGTATTTTTTTATCCACAAAAATTTCACTTTGTAACATATCATGCTCAAAAACAGGTGCGAGGTGATTGCAATGGTGCCAAGCAATCAAAGTTACCACATTGGGTAATGCTTTCATTATCTGAGCAGCTGCTACTGATATTGTATGTCCACCGTAAACAAGTCGTTTACCATAAACACTGGCGGCAGGATCCGTATGTGTTATGGCCATATTAAGCGTTAACCGAACGAGCTCAAGGGCACAGGTTACTGCTTCCCTTGCCTCAACTCGATAATGTGCACCTTCGTCAATCTCATCAAAATGGATTCCACTGAACCGCTGACGAAATAGATTTAAATTCCATAGAGAAGGAATAGCATTGATCAGAGCATCCTGGTTAATTTTTGGAGAAATCGTATTCAGGTCATCTCTATGCCCCGTATCTACTTCAGTATCACGACAGGGCACCATGGCACAACGCCAAAAATGAAGGATTTCTTCCCCTAATTGGTTGCGGACTTGTATTTCCAGTACCACCATACCACTCGATTTCCGCCCAGGTTTTATTCTGTTCTGGCACAAAGCAACCACCTTGGTTGTCGTACTTAACGTATCACCCAGATAAACCTGCCGCTTCAGCACCAATCCCCGGTAGAACAAATTCCCCATAACACGCTGTGTTGCATAGGTCGTTTGCCCTATTGCAACATTAATTACCATAGAAGGGTTGACCAATACTTTTTCTGAGCCGGTTACTTCTTTACAAAACGGCTGATCCAGCGGCAATCTAAGACGATCGCCAAAAATGGCCTGATGAATAGCTGAAAAACCGTCAGTTAACGTGATTGACGGTGGAGATTCCAACACCTCACCGATGTCAAAATCCTCAAAATATGGCCCTTCGACTAGTATCACATTCATTCTTCCACCTGATTATTATCAGTATGTGAAATGGAGATAGCTTCAGCACGCTTTAATAAATGTTCTTGTGCCCGAATAGCCGGCAAATCAATCATCTTGTTCTCATACACAAACACACCGACATCCTGCTGTTTCACTTCTTCCCATGCAGTCAGTATGGCTTTTGCACGACTCACTTGATCAGCTGTGGGGGTATAGACCTCATTAACAATGACAACCTGTCTGGGATGTATACATAGCTTCCCCCCATAGCCCAAATGCATCCCCAGCAGAGCATCATCCCTGATCACCTGTTCATTACAAACATCTAAACAAATGTTATCAATTGCAGTAAGCCCAGAGGCTTTTGAGGCTAATGCAATTTGACAGCGTGCATGATATACAGCACCTTTTGATGCATCACTATCACTCAGCTCCATATCAGCAGCAAAATCGACATGCCCAAAACAAAGTGTTCCAGGGACAGGGAAATCTCTAACAATATCAGCCAGATTCAACACACCACGTGCTGTTTCAACAAGTCCAAATAGAGCACAGCCTGTTTGCTTAATGAGCGTCCTAACCAAATTGAGATTTTCTACTGACTCACATTTAGGTAGCATAATGTCAGTATTCATACATTCAGAAATTGCTGCTATATCATCTTCGAACCACGGTGTAGACACTCCATTCACACGAATAATTTTTTTACGCTTCATCAATTCTGGAGCATTAATTGTGTCAACGACAAGCTGGCGTGCATAGGATTTTTCATGTGGTAAAACCGCATCCTCTAAATCAAAAATCAACACATCGGCGGGAACTTCCAAACTTTTATCAACTCGTCTTGGTTCTGACCCAGGAACAAATAAATACGATCTATGAAGCTCTTTAACTTGACTCATAAAGCCCTCAAATTCTCACCCAATACGGAAAAATTCTGATTTACTCACTATCTTAGCGATAATACACCATGTGAATTCAAATAATTCCCCTGCGCCACATAGGTTTTCCAGGACAAAGCTCTTTCGCCGCTTTAGTTACACCAATTTTTCTGGCCAGTCGAAGAGTTGCTTCTTTAAATTCAGTTACATACTGTTTGCGGGTTGTTGATTTTGTCATTATTCACCTCGTGGAGTAATTTTACTCGCTTAATGAAGTGTCCGAAATTGGTGGGGCAGATCAATACCTGTAAATGATATTTTAAACTTGTGTTTAGTTAGTTCATAACTGTGCGTTGCAGAGATTTCTATACTATTGCACTCCCAACCACCAATACATCTTGGGAGGTTGAATGCGTAAAGCGGATTATCGTTTAGCTGCTTAATTTCTATGGTGCGAATAACTTTAGGAGCTACCGTATCAGAGCCATGATCGATCCACTGCACGTAGAGTTTTGATTTGTAATGCTCGTATCCACCGCCTGCAACCAGAAAGCGATAGAAGCCTTCTGCCTCTTCCTGCTGCCAAGAACCACCACTCCACATGTGGCGCATATCTGTATTTAGTGAGGAGAACTCTTTATCAAGTTCGTCCCATCCATATGCAGGAATAGATAAAAAATCTATGACGATAAGTAAAAATTTTATAGTGCCTTGTAACAGTGTGATAAAGCAGACCCTGCGGTCCGTATATCACTTTTTATGCTTCACTATCGGGTTCCGTGTCAATTATCAAGATGCTGGCTGACTCCGGCAACATTTTTTGAACATCTTTAGTCGAAGAACCTTTCGCATGAATGGTGGTGCCTGTTTCAGTTGTGATTATTACTTCTCTACATTTCTTAGCCTCAATCCAAGCCACAATGACCTTGGCAATGGCATTCCATGGCATGGCCTCTGATAATTCACTAATAGATTCGACTATACCTGAAACTTGGAGTTGCGAAGAGAACATGTGAACTCTTCCGTGACTTATTCCGGCCTCATCTAGAGCAGCTAAAAACGATTTCTCGCTGTGTTTAAATAGAGTGAAACCTAAGACGCTAACACTTTCAGTTTCCATCGAATTCCCTTCTTGGTAGAACATAACGCTGAGGTAATGGGCAAAGCACACAGTGATCTGCTCCACCTAAAACGGACACTCACCTAAGCGATATTTAGTTTTTCATATTGCTCAGGGCTAAGATAGCCAAGAGTACTGTGCCTTCTCTTTCGGTTGTAATCAACCTCAATGTATTCGAATACGGCCTGGCGCGGTTCATCAGCGGTTCGTATTGAATAGCCTCCACCTTGAATGAATGGAAAAAGCTTTCTACGCAAGCGTTATCCCAGCAATTACCCTTGCGGCTCATACTCTGCTTCAGTTGATGCTTGTCGATAATTTCCCGGTAAGCCTTTGAGCAATACTGGCTACCTCGGTCACTATGAACAATCACACCTTTTGGGAATCCTCTACGCCACAGCGCCATACTCAAAGCATCGCACACCAAGTCAGCTGTCAGCCGTGTACTCATCGACCAGCCAATAACAGCACGCGAGTAGAGATCAATTATCACCGCCAGATAAAACCAACCTTCACTCGTGTAAAGTATAGGTAATATCGCCTGCCCATTTTTGATTGGGTTGATCCGCAGTAAAGTTCTGACCAAGCAGGTTCGGCGCCACAGGCAATCGATGATTGCTATCCGTAGTGACCTTAAACTTACGGGCTGCTTTAGCGACGAGGTTTTGGCGTTTCATGCTTCGACCAATTGTTTTAATGTCATGCTGATGACCTTGTTCGTGAAGTTCTGCCTGAATGCGACGAGCACCGTCTCGTTGCTTGTTGCTGTAAAAACGCTAATTTAATCTTTGCGCCCACAGCCTGCTGGGTCAACTGTCGCACAGAAGGATTCTGGCAGCGCTTCACCCATGCGTAATACCCGCTTCGCGACACTCCGAACACCGCAATCATTCGCACAAGGCGAAACTGATCACGATGTTTCTGAATGAATTGGTACCGTGTTACTTTTGGTTTTTCGCGAAGTAGGTGGCCGCCTTTTTTAAGATTTCAAGCTCCTCAGCCTGTTCGGCTAATTGACGCCTGAGCCGAGCATTCTCTGTCGCTAAACCTGATTCTCGCTTGCTGGTGGAAGCCTTCTTTTGAGCAGCTGATCGCCAGCCATAAATCTGGGACTGATAAACACCGAGTTCTCGAGCTGCTTTTGTTGTACCAACTTTACTGGCCAGCCTCAGTGCTTCTTCTTTGAACTCAGTTGTGTATTGTTTGCGGGTTTTGGATATTGTCATTGTTCACTTCGTGGAGTAATTTTACTCGCTTAACGAAGTGTCCGAAATTAGCGGGGCAGATCACTATTCAGAAAACCGTTACCCATAGAAGATTTTGAAGAGTTTATGCTGGGAGGATGACCTACACCAAACTGATCTGCTCCATCTCTCTAGATTGAATATATCTGGAAAAATGTTATCAAACCTATTGAAACCCCAATAAGGGCTTGATATATTGTAACCCTCACTAGGGTTGTTGAGGCGAAATATGTACAAACGCAATCAAGCTGAATGGAGTTGCTGGAAAGTTAATACCTTAGGTCGGGATGAAAAGATTCCAAACGCTTTTCTAACTAGGATTAAACGACTACTCGAATTAGATCGCCAACCTTTGGATGGCGATAATACAATGGCAGCCTTTAGCACAAGTAATACGCCTATTGGTAAAGGTTCTGAAGCCAATTTTTCAGCCTTTGATGTTTTCTGTCTCTGCCTAGGTCTTGATCTTTTGGATCTTGGCTTTAAGCAATCAGAAGTGGTATTTTTTCTACGTCACACCCGCAAAGACATTCAAGAAATATACGATGAAATCCTGAAAACGAGCAAAGTGCATGGACGCAATCGGTACGGTATCAATAAAGATAGCGCTGTCTTTATGTTAATTCGTAAGATTGAATTAAAGGAACTATTCCCTCTCATACCGAAAGAACACAAAGGCCCAATTATCTCACCTCCGGAATTCTGTTTTGGCAGCAAAGAATTCATGGAAAAAACACTAGATACTGCAAACCGGCACCGAAAATTCATCGTCATTGAATTAGCCAAAATCGCTGCCCTCTTGAACGATTTTCTTCCTCAAGCCCCTGTTCGTACACGCGGGCGGGGCTGAGTTTTTTTGACTTATTGTAACCCTTAAAGAGGTTTCTATGAAAAAGATAATGAAACAACGTAATGCCGCAAACACAGATCTGCTTGAAATTACCTATGAATGCGTCCCAAGTTTAAAGCCCTATAAAAACAACCCACGTTCTCATACGAAAAAGCAGATTCAGCAGATTGCGAAAAGTATCGAAGAATTTGGCTTTGTATCGCCGATTCTTATCGATGAGGATAAAGGCATTATCGCGGGGCATGGTCGATTGGACGCAGCTAAACTGCTCGGATTGAGTACCGTTCCATGTGTGCGGCTTTCTGAAATGACCGACGCTCAAAAAAAAGCGTACATCATCGCCGATAACCGGCTTGCTGAAATTGCTGGCTGGGATGAAGAGCTCCTCGCGGTTGAACTGCAGTGTTTAATTAATTTGGATTTTAAGGTCGAACTTACCGGTTTTGAGACACCCCAGGTTGACTTGATTATTTCTAATACAGGCAGTGCAGAACTCAGTGACGAGAACACCTTCGAACCACCAGACCAAAATTTACCCTCGGTAACCCAGCCAGGTGATTTATGGCAATTGGGCAGACATACCCTCTTCTGTGGTGACGCAACCAGGCCAGAAAGTTACAAGCGCCTTTTAGGTAATAAAAAAGCACAGATGGCCTTTACCGACCCACCCTACAACGTCACCATCAACAACCATGTGTGTGGCAATGGAAAAATACAGCACCGGGAATTTGCTATGGCCTCTGGTGAAATGTCCGAAGCTGAGTTCACGCAATTCCTGAATAAAGCCGCAACCCTGATGTGCCGGCACAGCCACGAGGGTTCGCTCCACTTCATTTGTATGGATTGGCGCCATATAAACGAATTATTGAATGCCACCGAGCTGGCTTACAGTGAGTTTAAAAACCTATGTGTATGGAATAAAGATAATGGTGGCATGGGGTCTCTGTATCGGTCTAAACACGAACTGGTCTTTCTGTTCAAAAAGGGAGATACACCGCATATCAATAATATTGAACTCGGCAAGCACGGTCGTTACAGAACCAATGTTTGGGATTACCCAGGCGTAAACAGTTTTAAAACTGATCTAAATGAATCATTAGCGCTTCACCCTACCGTAAAGCCTATTGAGCTTGTGGCTGATGCCATAAAGGACTGCTCAAAAATTCGCGGTTTAATTTTGGATCCCTTTGGCGGTTCGGGCACCACGTTATTAGCGGCAGAACAAACCAACCGAACAGCTGCGCTGATGGAGCTGGACCCTTACTACTGCGATGTCATCATTAAGCGCTATCAATCAATGACAGATGAAAATGCTCTACATATAGCCAGCAACCAAACATTCAAGCAAAAGTTTTCTCTTCAGGAAAAATTGTTGCGTTCAACAAGCCTTGAACTGGAAGCTGTACAATGAAAGATGACGACAAATCAAAAGCAACCAAACCCTATGAAGTGGGTTATAAAAAACCACCTAAATCAGGTCAATTTCAACAAGGGACATCTGGCAATAAGAAGGGTCGGCCAAGAAAGATTAAAGAGCCTCTGACAGGTGAGTCAACGTCAGAAATACTGAAGAAAGTGCTCAATGACACTATTCAGGTATCTGATGGCCACGGCTCTAAAATTATCACCAAGGGTGAGGCTATGATGACTCAAATAGTAAATAAGGCTATTAGTGGTGACATCCAGGCTTTTAAACAACTGCAATCTCTTATCGTTGAGAGCAGCCTTCTTTTGCCTGAGCAGCCTAAGGCATCTCAATTAAGGGGCCTTCTTGTCCGGCACGCCTACCTTGATAAAGATGGAAACCCATCACCTGAAAAATAACACTTAAAAAGACTTATTTTTTGAGCCGTATCAGTTCTATTCTCGCCATAAATTCTTGAATTGAAAGGATAGCGGTGCCCTGCCCTCCGGGTATACGCTCAATTGAGAAACGTGCACCCTCATAGCCCTTACTGGTGTGAATTCTGAGGCGACAGTCATTGGCAAAAACCATTTCCTCAAGCACCGAGTAAGGTACTACGATGGTATTCTTGCTGTCCGTGTAAATAGTCTTTGTCGCAGTGATCCCTTAACCCCCCATTATTATTGAGTGTTCGGCGTATTTATCTCCGTCCGAACAACGCTTATTGGACACTATTTTCACTCGACTGCTTGCCCCTCCACATGGGTCAATGGAGGGCATGAAACCCATCAAACCCAATACTGAAACCAGCCTAGTCACCCTCCCCTTAGATGAACTGGCACAGTGGGATACTTCTGCACTCAAACCTGTGTATCAACGACTGTTCAAGCGACCCCCTCCCGGCTGGGCCAGTGTTAAGTTTATGCGTAGCAATATTGCCTGGGCACTGCAAGCCAAAGCACAAGGGCATGACCCGCTCAGCCTTCGGGCATCACTCCTTAAACAAGCTCAGGAATCCCTTAGTCATTTATCAGGAAAACCTACTCACAATCCAGGAACACGACTCATACGCGAATGGCAGGGACAGGTGTATGAGGTGGTCGTTACCGAGAATGGTTATGTTTGGAAGGATAAGACCTACAAAAGCCTCTCCCCCATTGCCACGGCCATCACTGGCACCCGCTGGTCCGGCCCACGGTTTTTTGGCTTGAACAATAAATCCTTAAATCCTCAAAGGAAAAAGAGGTCCATAGCTATATGATGAGAAAAACACAGCCACCACGCACTCGTTGTGCCATCTACACCCGGAAATCTTCTGAGGAAGGCCTGGAGCAATCCTTTAACTCACTCCATGCGCAACGAGAGGCCTGTGAGGCCTACATTCGCAGTCAAGCTTCAGAAGGTTGGGAACTCATCGACACGGCCTATGACGATGGTGGGTTTTCCGGGGGAACTGTCGAGCGCCTTGCCCTACAACAATTGCTGGAAGACATCGCGGCAGGGCTTATTGATCTTGTGATGGTCTACAAGGTGGATAGGCTAAGTCGGTCACTAGCAGACTTTGTACGTCTGATCGAACAGTTTGATCAACAAAACATCTCTTTTGTATCCGTGACACAACAATTTAATACGGACTCCTCCATGGGGAGGCTGACCTTGAACGTGTTGTTGTCCTTTGCCCAATTTGAACGAGAGGTCACCAGTGAGCGGATACGAGACAAGATTGCCGCATCCAAGAAAAAAGGGATGTGGATGGGTGGCGCTGTGCCCCTCGGGTACGATGTGGCGGATAAACAGCTGGTGACAAACCCCACAGAAGCAGCGCAAGTACGGCAGATCTTTGAACACTATCTGACGTTGACGTGTGTTCGAAATCTCAAAGCCTGGGTTGATAGTAAGGGCATGGTCAGTAAACGGCGTATCACGAAAAAGCAGCGAGTACTGGGGGGTTGCTCCCTTTCACGGGGTGCGCTTTACACCATCCTGAAAAATGCCATCTATATAGGCAAGGTCTCGCATCAAGGAACCTTGTTTGAGGGCAAACATGAAGCCATTTTGGACAAAGAGCTTTGGCAACAAGTACAGGGTCAACTCAAGGCTAATCGGCAAGCCCGTACGCTGCGCACACACTGCAAGTCACCCAGTTTACTGGCAGGATTACTGTTTGACGATAAAGGGAATCCAATGAGCCCTTCTCACTCCAAACGTCAACAAAAACGTTACCGTTACTATGTCAGTCAGGCCTTATTGCAATACCGGGAAAACGACGCGGGGAGTGTCACTCGCCTCAGCGCAGAGAATATTGAAAGTCTCTTAATTGACCAGATCAAGGCTTATCTGAATAACTCCCCTCAACTCTTGGATGATCTTGATACTCAATCATTATCGGCGTTGAACAAAGGAGTCATGGTAGCAAATGCCAAAACCCTTGCCGACAGATGGGAAAGTCAATCCACAAGCCAACAGATCGCGTGGTTAAAAGCCTTTACCCATCGGGTAACAGTGTCTCAAATCGAAGTTGTGATTGAACTGAACAAAGTGGGGATTTGGAATGCTTGCCTGGAACAAAAAGACCCTGAAGCGGTGGCGATTGAAAGTGTCACGCCTATTGAAATCACTGTGCCTACTCAACTGAAACGCTGCGGCATCGAAACCAAGCTAGTGATCACAAATGGTCCACCACCGAAAATACATCCAAACTCGGTCCGAGCCATGCAACATGCATTACTTAAAGCGCTAACCTGGAATCAAGAGTTGCTAATAGGTAAGGCGAAATCCATGGAGGATATTGCCAAGCGAGAAAAAGTTACTCGCCGCTATGTGGCGTATATCGTACAGCTAGCTGGATTATCGCCAAAAAACATACAGGCTATTATCGGAGGAGATATACCAAATGGACTCAGCCTAGAGAAGATAAAAAAAGAGCCGTTGCTGCTAGCTTGGTAGAGAAGTAATGGCGGTATGGTTAAAGCAGCACTAATGCCAAAAACTATTACAACCTACAGAGTTCACAAGAGACCAGTGAAATACGACTTTTAATACAGATATTGAACGGATTTTGTGGGTGTATTAAAAAGTGTAGATTTTGAGTCACGACCGGCCAGAAACACTGACTCTTAAGAAAACCTTCATTTAAAAAAATCGAAGGAAAAACATAAAGACCCTGTTTTTCCGATTTTTTCGCTGTCTCGGGTATTAGAAATTGTAGTTTTCTTAACGTTGGGATAACCTGCCCGTTATGGCGCAGGTTTTATGTGCGAATATGCGAAGCAGCACATAAAGCCAGTGCTGTAACGGGTCAGTGTTGATCCCGTTGTTAGGTTGCGGCTCGCTTATGCCAATTTCCCTTATACGCCAAAGTAATCGAAGAATCGGATGTTCGGCTCCCCACCCACCATGTCTGCGAATTTATCCATAACGCCACTATCGATTCGCCCTTGAAGATAAGCTTCGTATTGTTTGCGGGTGTCCCACTGCTCTACTATTGCGAAAGCTGTCGGGTCGTCTTGGTTCTGAGTGACGTTTAATCCGATGCAGCCAGCGTAACCGCGTGTGTCGGGCAAGATTTCACGAAGGAAGCTTCGAATACCCTCAATAGCATCTGGCTTTGCTTTGAATTCGAGTATTACCTGGCAGGTCATTTTCTTACTCCTCTCTTTGGATTATTTTTCAGGGTTATGAGAACTCTGTATTGCATCAGGGTCTTCCCCTCTACATGTGCGCTTCATACAACAATCAGTCTCGTAGTCCATCCGGCAACCTAACGCTGAAAGAAGCGGCGGTGAAACCGTCCGCTTGCTTGTTCAATCAAGACCAAACTACCCAACCCACTTGCAGATGAACTTCGAAACACCTACCAAGAAATCATTTCTGCCAATAAAGAACTGGTCGAATTGCGCTACTTGGAAGACATTGCGGATCAAGAACGGAAGATATTGCGTTCTAAAAATTTTTTCCCTCTATAATATGGTAGTCATAATCCCCACCTCCCGCACCTGGTTAATAATTGATGCCCGCACTTAAGTCTCGGGCCAGAAATTTATCTGGTAAAATCAGCGTTATAGGCAGGAAAATCGATTAAACCATCTTCCCTCGGAGTCCACCAGACTTCTTGATCCGCCTCTGGTGCTAATGGCCAGTCATTACTAAAACGTTCAACAAGATCCGGATTACTCATATAAGCTCGTCCAAAAGCAATAAAGTCGGCTTTGTTATTTTCTATAGCTTGTTCCGCTGTTTCTTGTATATAGCCACAATTTCCCATTAATGGACCATCAAAAACTTGGCGAAATTCATCTAGAGTCATCGGTTCTCCCTGTTCATGAAATCCAAATGACAGACCATCCATCACATGAAGATAGGCCAGTCCAAATTGGTTTAATTGTTGTGCGACATATTTAAAGGTCTCACGATAATCCACTGAACCCATATCGTTAAAATTGCCATTAGGTGCAAGACGAACCCCCACCCTCTCGACAGGCATCTCTTGGATAACAGCCTGTACAACTTCATTCAACATACGATAGCGCTTTTCGATACTGCCACCGTATTCATCCGACCGTTGATTGGTTTTTGATTGCAAAAATTCATCTAGTAGATAACCGTTCGCACTGTGCACTTCAATACCATCAAAACCAGCTTGCTTTGCACGTCTCGCAGCATTTCTGTAGTCTTGAACCGTTTTCTTAATCTCGTCTATGGTAAGGGCATGCGGGGTTTCGTAGGGTTCTTTACCATTTGGGGTATGAACATGATCTCCATTCAGTTTAATTGCAGAAGGTGCAACCGGTAGTTCACCATTCGCATGAAAACTGCTGTGCGAGGCACGGCCACAATGCCATAACTGCATAAAAATTAGACCGCCTTCAGCATGAACCGTATCGACAATCCGTTTCCACCCCTGCATTTGCTCATCGTTATAGATACCCGGTGATTCGACCCAACCAAGCCCAACATCTGACACTGACGCTGCTTCGGCAATAATCAAGCCCGCCGAGGCGCGCTGGCGGTAGTATTCAGCCATTGCATAAGTTGGCACACGATTCTTGCCGGCGCGCGCACGCGTTAACGGCGCTAACACAACACGGTTCCGTGTTTGCAATGCCTCGTTTAATTTAAAGGGGTTCAGTAATGAACTATCGCTACTCATGAAAAACCTCCTAACAGTTGTTAGTTTTTAGAATAGGAGAACTGTAATCAAATTGGTTTATGTTGTAAACTAGGTACCTATAAGTAACCACGAAAGGCCTTACATGAGTGAATTAGAACCAGATGTATACGCAGCCAATTGTCCCGCCAGAGAATTACTTGTTTTAATTAGTGCTAAATGGGTTTGTCTGATCATTGGTGCACTAAGTGGGCAAAAAATTTTGCGCTTTGGTGAACTCAAGCGCATCTGCGAAGGCGTATCTCAGAAAATGCTAACACAGACATTACGAAGTCTAGAGCGCGATGGTTTAGTTATTCGAACGGTGCATGTCGATAAGTTACCTCTAAGAGTTGAATATAAGCTTAGCGCACTAGGAGAAAATTTATTTTCTGTAATGGGTCAAGTAACCTCATGGGCAGAGACAAATTTACATGAAATTAATAAAAATAGAATCGCGTTTGTGCAACGTAGTAACGAATCATAATGTGGCGCTGCGCTTAGTATTATTTATTCTTTAGAAAGCTCTTTAAATTTGCGAATGGTTTGCCCTTCGCATAGCTTTATTTATACATTCCCTCTTCCTCCTATCATAAATCCACTCCGTTAGAAAACAATGCATTGAGTGGTTCAATTATGTGCCGTAATCCCTACATCGACCCATTACATATTACGCAAGTGGAATTGATGTGGCGTTTACGTGAACACGATAAGGACGAGGGGCCATTATTAGAGCAAGGCTTATGTGATCTGCACCCATGTGCTTCAACAGAGCGCTCGATTTATTACTAGCCCACTAGATAGCTTATAGGGCATGAAGAAGCAGGGACGCTCCTCGCTCAAATGGTGACTTTACAACTCATTAGCTTACCCATTAGCATTACTTTTACTGAAACAATAAGTCATTTAATCAATAGGTTATATTTAAATAGTGCGCAGTCCTCTCCTAGACATCTTATAACTATCGACACCTGATAAAGCCAACCAATTAAATTCCCTCTTTCACCATTGAATCCAACCTAAACCATAGTCTTGACCTGTACCATTTCAGCCATAACTGTGTAGTTCGCACCAACAAACTAACCCATACATTTCTAGTACATTCTGCCCATACAATGTATGAGCAACATCCAAACCCGTATTTTAAATTAATCGCATAAAAACAATGAGTTTAGAGTTTACAATTACTGGCAATGCAGGTGTAAACGTTTCCCGCCGACTCCACCAACATCTAGATGGTTGCCACCTTGAAACGTCCGCTTTGGCTCGTAATCTGACAATTACATTTTGGCCAAAGGTAGGACAAAAGCGAAGCGGAATTTTCCACTTTGAGAAAATACAGGTATTTTAGGTGATTATCTGTCTCTACGGTGATATTTGAGACAAATTATAGAAGGCTATAGCCAGCTATCTAGCTAATTCTTAAAGAGTTCTGCCGAGTCTCCACAAGACTGTGAAAACTCGGCAGACTGCATGGCGGTGAGGGAGGGATTCGAACCCTCGATACGTTTCCGTATACACGCTTTCCAGGCGAGCTCCTTCAGCCACTCGGACACCTCACCGTGTATTTTGAGGTGCGCAACTCTACACAAGCACCCCCTAAAAAGCAATTGCCAGGGCCATTCTCAAGGCCAAGGTTGAAAGTATTCTCCAAGATCCGGTTGGGGGGCTTCTGGTACCTTTCCCTTGATGGTTCCCAGGTATAAAAAGCCAATAATTCTCTCTGAATCCTCTAAACCAAGCCCCTTCATTATGATCTCATCATAAGCGGGGGCGCCGGTACGCCATATAGCACCCACACCCTGTGCATAGGCCGCTGTAATCATATTCTGTGCAGCTGCACCAGCGGAGATGATCTGCTCAATTTCAGGTACTTTTGGATTCTCCCTTGGACTGGCAACAACAACGACAATCATGGGTGCCCGCTGTGGGCGAGCTATCATGCGTTCTCTCGCCTTGTCCGTCAGCACCTCACCTCGAGCCTCAGATGATTTGACAAGCAGTTGACCTAACTCGATGAGCCCCTGCCCTTCAACAACGAGAAATCGCCATGGCCTCATTCGACCATGGTCAGCAGCACGAAATGCAGCTTTTTTAATGTTGCCCAGAATGTCTCCCTGTGGGGCCGGTTCTATCAATCTAGGAGATGAAACCCTACCCTGTAATGCATTTAGTGCATCCATCATTTCTCCTTTTTCCCCATGTGTTCTCAGGCATTAGCAACACCGAGTACAGTTCCCCATAGAAAGAATGGACTTTTCTACTCAGACATCGTGTAATTATGCGCATCATAAGCACTGGAGTCGCCATCTTACAAGATGACTGCTGAGAGCACGAAAGAGACTGAAAGATTCTTGTTCCACCAAAGCCTTTTCCGCTTTTTGGTGGGGTTAGCGGCTATCACCACATTAGTCTCATCCCAAGCTAAACAAGGCTACGACTTTTTCTTAGTGACGCTCATACTGGCGATACTCCTCTATATCCTTATTTCCCATTTCATTTGTAGTTCGATCGGCAAACCAAATAAGGTCCGTATCAATCAGACGCTAGCTTCTACGGATGCCTTCCTGCTGGGTTGCCTAGTGGTTGCTATTGACCTTAACCTCCTTCCCTCACTGTTATTCATCCTGACATTACAGTTCAATGCGCTGATTAATGGCGGAATCAAACGATTAATTCCCGATAATTTGGCATTGGGGCTTGGGCTCATCCTGCTCATTCTTATACAACAACCACAGTTGTCTTTTTCTGCTGACCTAAAAACAAGTATTGCGCCGCTAATAGCTCTAGGAATTTATATCTGTATTTACGGAGCCAGCTCTTTTAAACAAATAAACTGTTTGTTGACGAAACAAAAAGAAGGTGAAAAACAGCTGGTACAAATGAAGTTGAGGAATTATCACCTGTCAAAATATCTCTCACCAACACTGCGTAAGGCTATTCTTTCAGGCAAGGATGTGAAGCTTGAAACCCAGCGCAAAAAACTGACCATTTTCTTTTCAGACATCAAGGGATTTAGTGAATTGTCTGAAGAAATGGAAGCGGATGCACTAACCAGCTTACTCAATAATTATCTAACAGAGATGTCAAAAATTGCCCTCAAATATGGTGGCACAATCGACAAGTTTATTGGCGATGCCATTATGGTGTTTTTTGGTGACCCCGATAGTCATGGCACAAAAGAAGACTGTGTTGCAGCGGTGTCCATGGCCATTGCCATGAAAAAACATATGAAAGAACTGCAACAGCAGTGGATTAATCAGGGGATTCAGAAACCCTTAGAAATTAGAATGGGCATCAATACTGGGTTTTGTACGGTGGGTAATTTTGGTACAGAAAATCGTTTGGACTACACTTTGCTAGGCACAGAAGTTAACTTGGCAAGCCGCCTGGAATCTGCGGCAGAACCAGGAGAAATCCTGATCTCCCACGAAACCTACTCTCTCGTTAAAGACTTGATCATGTGTCATGACAAGGGCGACATCCAAGTGAAGGGCTACCAACAACCTGTTCGGGTTCATTCTGCACTAGATCTCCGGAAGAACCTCGGGAAGGAGCAAACTTACTTTGAGCACCTGACCAATGGCTTTTCTATCTATATGGATTTAGACCGGGTGCGCAACTATGATAAAGACAAGATTATGGATTCTCTCATTGATGCAGCCAATCGTTTAAAGAGCAAAGATATTTTCTAGGTGTTAACTCTGCCAGATTCTTTTTTATAACGACCCTCAGACGCGCTCTCAAAGTATGCCTAACATCACCATAACTACTGTCTGAATAGACGCAGCTTCGGCGGATTCATTTTTTTCGAACTGCGATAAGGGTTGATGTCCAATCCACCTCGACGGGTATATCGAGCATAAACCTCTAATTCATCAGGCTGGCAGAGTTCGTTAATCTCGGTAAACATCTGCTCAACACATTGCTCATGAAAACCCTGGTGATTTCGATAAGAAATAATGTATTTGAGTAACCCTTCTGGATCGATAGGCCACCCGGTATACCGAACCAAGATACTTGCCCAATCCGGCTGCCCGGTGACCGGACAGTTAGTTTTTAACAGGTGGCTGTAAAATGATTCTGTCACCGCCTCTCCCCCGTTATTAAGACTCAGTAATGAAGGATCAGGTTCATAGGTATCGACAACAAGATCAATGTCCATATCATCTAAACAAATACCGGGAAATGATGCCAAACCGAAATTTCGGTAGCTATCAGGGGTATGTATATCTACAAGCACCACCCCCTCCACACACCCAGCAAGATCTTTCTCTAGAACAGCAATCACATCCTGTGTAGAGCGATATCGCTCTTGATTAAGCGAGTTCAGGTACAGTTTGAGGGATTTTGATTCCACTAGGTTTACGGTATCAGAAGGCATGGAAATATCTGCCACTGCCACTACTGGCTTTCCCTTTAAGTCGAGCCATGAAAGCTCGTAGGCAGTCCAATAATCAAACCCGAAAAATGGTATTTTATCTGTTAGGCCTAGCAGCTCCCGTCCTTGGGAACGCGGAATAGCACAGAGTAAATCTGGACAGTAAGAGGTTGGATAGGCTGTTTCTACCCCCAAAAATAAGTCTTTATCACTCACCAGAAATCTCCATCAACAACATTTATTAATAACACTAGCTACGTAGTTTTTTCCCTCGATCCAGTAGATACAAAGAGAAGATAAACAACACCACACAGAACCCAATCACCATACTAAAAGCCCAAGCCACATTTATATCCGTTATCCCCAAGAGCCCATAACGGAAAGTATTGACCATATATAGAATTGGGTTTGCCTTTGACACGTCCTGCCAAAACTCAGGTAGCATGTTAATAGAATAGAACACGCCCCCCAAATAGGTGAGGGGCGTCAGCACAAATGTTGGAATAATGGATATATCATCAAAGCTATTGGCAAAAACAGCGTTAATAAATCCAGCCAATGCAAAAAGAACTGCTGTCAGAAAAACGATAGCTACAGTCACTGGAACATGACTGACCTGAAGGTCGGTAAAAAACAGCGACAGCAGCGTCACAATCAATCCGACCATCAGCCCCCGGCATACGCCACCAATCACATAGCCCAGCAAAATAATATAATTAGGCACTGGCGATACGAGCAGCTCTTCCACACTCCGTTGAAACTTGGTCCCGTAAAAAGAAGAGACCACGTTGGAATATGAGTTAGTAATTACCGACATCATAATCAGCCCTGGCACCACAAATTCGATATAACTAAAGCCCGCCATCTTGCCAATGCGCGGGCCTATTAACGTGCCAAAAATTACAAAATAGAGAACGATTGTTATCGCTGGTGGCAACAGTGTCTGCAACCAGATTCGTGTAAACCGCCTGATTTCCTTAACAAGAATGGTACTGAATGCCACCCACTGCTCATGAGGGGTCATGATTTACCCTCCTCACGACTCTCAGCCTGGGTATTAGTGTCAGTATTATGCGGTTCCACCAGAGACACAAAGAGTTCTTCAAGGCGATTGGTTTTATTACGCATACTGGTCACATGAACCCCATGATCACTCAAGCTCGCAAAGAGAGCATTAATAGACTGATGCTTCTTCACCTCAACTTCAAAACTATGGTTATCAATCAACTGCCCCTGATAACCCTCCATGTGAGGAAGCTCTGTTAACGCCTCTTGAGTATCTAGGATGAAAACTTCTTTACTCAATTGCCTCAATAGTGCTTTGGTAGAGGTATTCTGAATAATCAGACCTCGATCAATAATAGCCACATTGCGACACAGGCTCTCAGCTTCTTCCAGGTAATGGGTTGTCAGAATAATGGTGGTTCCACTGGCATTAATTTCCTTGAGAAACTGCCACATTGACCGACGAATCTCTATATCTACGCCTGCCGTGGGCTCATCAAGGATGAGCAGCTTGGGTTCATGTACCAGCGCTCTGGCGATCATTAAGCGTCGCTTCATTCCACCGGATAATGTTCGAGAAGGTTGATTACGTTTTTCCCATAGCCCTAGCTTCTTTAGGTATTTTTCTGCCCGCTGCTCGGCCAACTGTGGAGGAAGACCAAAATACCCCCCCTGTGTTCTAACAATATCGAAGACCTTTTCAAATTGATTAAAATTAAACTCCTGAGGCACCACACCAATATTTTTTTTTGCCAAAGAAAAGTCTTTGGCAATATCAGTACCAAAAATAGATACATCGCCACTGGTTTTTTTCACCAAGGAGCAAATCACACCAATCGTGGTGGACTTCCCCGCCCCATTTGGACCCAGCAGTGCAAAAAAATCACCGGGCTGGACTTCTAGATCCACCCCTTTTAGGGCTACAAAGCCACTATCGTAGACTTTGTGTAAATTACGTATGGATAAAGCTGGGGTCATAACATCTCAATGATCAATGTTTCAAAATAGGCTGTTTAAGTTAGTCTAAATCACTTCGACTACATATGGGGGGGCCAAACAAAAAAAAGCGCAGAGTCATAGACTCTGCGCTTTTATTTGGAGCGGGAAACCGGGTTCGAACCGGCGACCTCAACCTTGGCAAGGTTGCGCTCTACCAACTGAGCTATTCCCGCGCTGCCTCTATAATAACAAGAGATAGCAATAAAATGGCGTCCCGTAGGGGAGTCGAACCCCTGTTACCGCCGTGAAAGGGCGGTGTCCTAGGCCTCTAGACGAACGGGACACAATGGTTCTCATCAAGAGAGGCGCGCATTCTAAGAAGCCGGCTCTATGCTGTCAACCCTGCACTTCAATTTATCCACCCCGAAATGCTCTTGGCGCATTAGTGGAAATAGGTGCGACACCCAGTTAGGTGGTTTATTGAAGATAACAACCAATATCAAGCAAACATCTCATTGCGCCGAAAAGGTGCTCTATTATTCCTTTTTAAGGCGTAGAGAAGCTGAGTTGGTGCAATACCTTAAACCTGTTGGCTTAGGCCCATCCTTAAAAACATGACCCAAATGAGAACCACAGTTGGCGCAGGTAGTTTCTGTGCGATCCATGCCATGACTGGCGTCAGAATATTCGGTAACCGCGCCACTATTCACTGGCTGATAAAAACTCGCCCATCCTGAACCGGAGTCATACTTATTCATTGAATGAAACATCGGTTCTCCACAACAACGGCACAAATAAGTCCCAGCAGCTTTCTCATGACAGTACTCCCCAGAGAATGCTAGCTCGGTGCCCTTTTTCCGACAGATGTTGAACTCCTCATCGGTTAACCGCTGTCGCCAGTATTCCTCATTCTTTTTTTGGTCATTACTCATAGGGACTATCTCGACTTTCCTTGTTGTGACGGGCCTTAGTTAGAACAGGTCTTAGTTATAATAGCTGGTATTTAATATACAATAGGCTTCATTGTAACTGTTTGACAAAAGACAACCTTTTTTATGCCACAGATTAAGAAATCAAACAAACTGGATAACGTCTGCTACGACATCCGTGGCCCAGTACTCGACCATGCTAACAGGCTTGAAGAGGACGGCCACCGCATTCTCAAACTAAATATTGGGAACCCTGCATCGTTTGGTCTTGAAGCACCCGATGAAATCATCCACGACGTCATTCATAATCTGGCTAAAGCACAGGGTTACTGTCACGCCAAAGGTATTTATAGCGCCCGAAAAGCTGTGATGCAGCGTTGCCAAATTCAGGGTATCCCTGACGTTGAAATCGATGATGTTTTTCTCGGTAATGGCGTCAGCGAGCTGATTGTCATGGCCATGCAGGCACTACTCAACAATGGTGATGAAATCCTGGTCCCCGCCCCTGACTACCCCCTCTGGACAGCCGCTGTAACGCTGGCTGGAGGCAACGCTGTTCATTATCTTTGTGATGAAGCAAAAGAGTGGCAGCCTGATATCGAGGACATTGCCAGAAAAATTACACCCAATACGCGCGGCATTGTCGTCATCAACCCCAACAATCCAACCGGGGCGGTCTACAGTGAAGACGTGCTACAACAAATTGTTGAGCTGGCTAGAAAGCATGACCTGATTATCTATGCCGATGAAATTTATGACCGCATCCTTTACGATGATGCCGAGCATATCCCTTTGGGCAAACTGGCTACAGACGTACTCTGTATCACCTTGAACGGTCTATCAAAAACCTACCGACTGGCTGGCTTTCGTTCCGGCTGGATGGTCGTTAGCGGCGCAAAACACCGTGCCCGCAGCTATATTCAGGGCATTGAAATGCTTTCCTCTATGCGACTGTGCGCCAATGTTCCGGCCATGTATGCCATTCAGACGGCTCTGGGGGGCTATCAAAGCATCAATGATCTCATTGGGCCTGAAGGGCGGCTATTACAACAACGGGATAAGGCATGGTCATTATTAACCCAAATTCCAGGGGTAAGCTGCGTCAAGCCCAAAGCAGCCATGTACCTATTCCCTCGCCTGGACCCAGAAATCTACCCGATTGAGGATGATGAACAGCTGGTACTGGACTTGCTGCTGGATGAAAAAATTCTGCTGGTTCAAGGTACCGCATTCAATTGGCCGAACCCGGATCACTTTCGGATTGTCTTCCTGCCCAGAGAGGATGACCTCGAAGAAGCCGTCGGCAGGCTGGCCAACTTCCTGGAAAAGTATCGCCTCAATAACGCCGAAAAGAAGCCTAAGATAACTCAGGTAGTGTCCTAGCTGACCAAGTACTTAGCCAACAGGGTAAAGGATTCGATCACGGTACCCCGTGGTGACAGGAATATATCCTGCCAGGGCTTTATCCAAAGCGGGGTCATTACTATCCACCAGTAATGGCCTGCCGTTAAGTGCAGTGATTTTTGTCTTTGTGGCGATAACCACCAAGTTATCGCGGCCCACCTGTCTAATAACAGAAGGGGTCAACTGATGATTGCCACGGCCTAACAGATGCCCCTGACCACCAATCGGTGTGATAATAATCTTTACCTTTCCATCGGCTGCAGCGACTGCCTGTTCAATGTCTGAGCCAGTGACATCCAATGCCAATACTTGTCGACTCCGGACAAGGTCTACACCCAACAAGGTATTTTCAAGGCCCAACTCTTCCATCAAACCGCGTGTGGTTGAACCCGGACCAACGATATAGAGGTAATCATCCTCCATCTCCTCGATTAACGTTCCAGCTATATCCTGAAGAACAAGTGCTTCTACTTCTCGCCCTCCAGATTTCACATGTTGCATAAAGCGCCCCTCTTCAGGAACCAGAAGATCGCCGTAATAGCGCGCACGTACATTACCCTGCCGAAAGGCGTCTTCATCAATATCGCGCACTTCTTGCTGACGTATATCCACTAACTCACCATTGGCCAACCGACAAACCAACTCGCCCGCCGCCTCAGGGGTAATGGCATAGACACCCGAGTGCATTTTGACGCCCGCTGGAATACCAAGAACAGGCTGGCTTTCAGGAATAGCATTGCAGATATTACGGGCAGTGCCATCGCCACCCACAAACAGGATCATGTCCAACCCCATCTCGGACATGGTCTTTGCTGCAAGCTCCGTGTCCTCTGGTGTCGTTACATTGGGGTCAATATCACCGATGACTTCAGGACTAAAACCGCAGTGTCTGGCAACCTCCTCCCCCATTGGGCCGGGATATGTCACCAAAGCCACGGCCACAGGGTTAACAGTTCCAGAGTTAGCACCCTCTGACACCACGTCTAATGCTCTAATAGCACGTTGAGGTGCACGGAGCTCAGCACCTCGCGATAGGGCCTCAGCAACAGTTTCTTTACCGTCACTGCCCTTCAACGCAACAACACCACCAATACCTGCCAGGGGATTGATAATAAGGCCCACTCTGAACACAACCTACTCCAGAACCAATATCAGAACTAACTATAGAAAACTGCCATACGATTATACCCTGTGGATTATGTACCCCGGGGTTTGTCCACGCTATCAATCGTGATATGTTCAACCTTCACAAGAAACTGAGCTAATGTCGCTAGCAATGAATACCGAACAAAAAGATAAAACTCCGAAAGAGCAAGACCCTGATTTCCACGGCGCCGCACTCATTGATGAAGATGGGAACGAGATTCCAATCACTGAAGGTATGGTGCAGGAAGCCTGCACTGACCCTGATGAAGAAGCAGGTAACACAAACGATGGAAAACCATCGTCCTCAAAGTGAGCACCTCCCCCTATCCACTACACGCCCCTATCCACAAACACGTCCCTATCTACTAAATAGTTCAGCTAAACCCTAATACAGATAATTGCCGGCTCAACTGCTCGCTTGGCGTGCCCCCAACCCGATAATGCTGAAACTCCAGGCGTTGTGGATAAGTCTTGCGGAGCCGATCAAAGACACTGGGCACATCGGTACTTTCAGCTAGACCAGTACTTTCAACTAGACCAGTACTTTCAACTAGACCGGTACTTTCAACTAGACCGGTACTTTCAGCTAGCAGAGCCTGCCTCATTCGCTGGTCTTCCTCGGCCACATTATAAGTAGCCAACACCGCTTGGGCTAAGTAGGAAGCCGTCACCTGAACGGGCTGATCTGGCCTTGAGGCTGTTTCAGGAACACCCTGCCCCTGCCAAGCACAAAATGCATCCCGAATCATCTCTGTTCCATTAACCTTGCCATCATCACTGTAGCCAGCAATATGGGGGGTTCCGATATCCACCTGCTCCAGCAGTGGCAGTGCAATATCAGGCTCCTGCTCCCAAACATCCAGTGCCACCTGCCATGATTTATCCGGCAATAGACGAAGCAACGCCGCATTGTCCACCACGGCGCCTCGACCGGCATTGATCAACAATGTCTTTGATGAGAGTTGAGCCAGAACGCCTTCATCAAAAAGATGGTACGTAGGAAAAGAGCCCTCTGTAGATAGCGGTGTGTGTAAACACAGCACATCAGATTGAAGAACATCGTTAAAAGATACCAAATCAGGTATTTGCTCCCTGGTTAAAAAAGGATCATAACAGCGGCAGCTAATCCCCAGCTCGATCAACATCCGATACAGCCGGCCACCCACATTGCCGCAGCCCACAATACCTATAGTTTGCTCCATCCAGTCAGGACGCAGCGTAAAAAGTACCGAGAGCACATACTGGACAACTGAATTGGCGTTACAGCCGGGGGCATTAGCAAAACGGATCCCACGCTGGGCCAAATAATGCTGATCTACATGGTCAACCCCAATGGTGGCAGACCCCACAAATTTGACCCTGCTACCCTCCAACAAACTCGAGTTCACCAACGTCACTGAACGAACCAACAATACATCGGCATCCCACACATGCTCTGCGGTTAATTCTCGACCAGGATAAGTCACCACTTCGCCATAGGGAGAAAACATCTCCCGAACCAATGGCATATTCTCGTCCGCAACTATTTTCATTCTGTAACACTTCTCTTCATTGAGCACTTTCCACACCATCAACCAATCTTTCTACTTTGGATAATAGATGCTCACCAAGCCCCATACGTTGGCAGAAATCGGTCAAAGCATCCAGTGCTATTGGCTGACGCTTTAACTCTATATTCGCCTCAGTATTCATATCAACATTACCCAGTGGAGCATCTTCCGCGATTTTAGTGAGCTTTCTTGCCATAAGAATTTGTTCTCTATAGGCATCAATTTTAGCAGGCAGATTTTTCGCACCTCTAACAGGTACCTCCGCTATCAATTCACCAGCCTGTAACAGTGCACGAAGACTTCCAAAATACTTGAGTAGTGCGGCAGCTGTTTTGGCCCCTACACCTGGAACACCGGGAATATTATCAATACTGTCTCCCACCAGTGCTAAATAGTCCGCCAATTGTTCAGGCCAAACACCCATGCGCCCCATAATGGCCATTCGATCTTGCGGCTCAGCTTGCCCATAGTCCCAAATCAGATCATTAGCGCCAACCAACTGCATGAGATCCTTATCTCGGCTCACCACAATAACTTGGCGGCCATTCATTTGACCTCCACGTTTGGCAAGCGTGCCAATAATGTCATCCGCTTCGTGGGTATCGCTGGCAAGTCCGATGACGCCCAAAATACCCGTCACTTCCACACAGGCATTGAGCTGGAATGCCAACGCCTCATCTGGCAACACTCGATTTTCCTTATAAGCCGGGTAAATCTGATTTCGAAAGCAATTTCCCAGACTCTCATCGAAAGCCACAGCAATATATTCAGGCGACTCTTTTTCTATCAGTGATAATAAAAATTTCAGATACCCGTAAACTGCCTGAGTGGGATACCCCTCTTGGCTACGCCAGTTTTCAGGTAATCCAAAATAATAACGAAAAATATAAATCGATGCATCGATCAGATAGAGAGGAGACGACATCAGATAAAAGACTTACGGTAATGGTCCGCACAGAATGGCTGGGTATTAAAGTGCTCAGAAAGTGCCCGCGTAAATGCTGCTGCACGGGAAGGCATGGGTGAAGCACACCACGCCACGGCCTGCTGAACAACCAAGTCCATAAATTCCTGGCTGGCACCAATATCAGCCGACAAATTATCAGCACTGATATTAAAAGAATGTCCCGCTGCCACGGAGAAAATCCACTCCATCGCCTGGGGTTTTACTTCCACTTGTTCGAAAGTTCGCTGCTGAACCTCTGTCCGGCCATCGGGGTTATACCAATATCCAAAGTCCACAATCTGTCTGCGCTGCTCTCCAGCAATACACCAGTGGGAAATTTCATGAAGTGCACTGGATATGTAGTCACTGCGAAAAATCAGGCGATGGTAATCACAAGTAGCATTAGAAGGCAGATAAATAGGTTCCTCACCCCCACTCTCCAACCGTGTATTGAAGGTATCAGTAAACAAGCAGTTAAAGGTTGTGACCAATTGAGCTGCGCTTATTGCAGCCACCAAACGGTTACCAGATGACATCGACAGCCTCCCGACAAGGCGTTTGGTCAATACGATCCCAGTACTCTGGTGTAAGAAATGCTTTTCCTGCCAACAGGTGTTCTACGTACCAACGCGCAGGCCTGATGGTGTTGTCTATGACCGCAGGGTTGGCGATATACGTCCATGCGGGAAGCAGGCTGGAAATGGTCTGTACCTGAAACAACTCTCGGCTATACATAAACGGCGTCCCCTCATGAGGGTCAAGCTTGATAATTTCTGTTGGCGTAGCCAAATGATACAGCACGCCTTCCACACGCTCTCCAGGCGCATAAACCACATTGGCACAGGCAAGTGTTGCATCACGGCGTGATCGTTTATTGAAGCGCAAACCAAAGCCTTCCAGCCACCCAGAGCAGGCGCTTAAAACCTGTAGATCACGTGCTGACATACGCTCAGAATTCATGTTTGAACCGTAGGCAAAATAGTAGCTCACAAAAATCATACCCTAGGTATTGTGCTTTTAGATGATCGGTAGTACCTTATGTAGTGTGGTGGCCACAGAATCCTGTCCACCACTCAGGATTCTGGCACGATAAGAAACTCTACATACGTGCCTTTGTCTAACTACCATTTGAGGAGGCGTATTATGACTACCTCAACATCAGGCCACAACACAGATAATGTGGTCGACCTCTTCACCGGGGAGTCTTTCTCTTCCCCTCTCAACCGTCGCATTATTCGTCTCGCCCCTGAGCTCGATGGTCTTGAAATGATCTATTCCAACGAGTCTCACCCATCCAAGTTTTTCAGTATTAAAGTCTTGTGTTGGGCACTGCGGGCAGATGGCGAAATAGTAGGTCTTGTGCCATGGCTGGATGACATTATGCCGTGCACTGAAATACAGGATCCACTTAACGGTCACTGGGAAGGTTATTACGATCCGGGCATTGACGAAGTGTTTTTCGAAGCGCCTATTCACAAAGTCATGGAGCTGGAAACTGCAGCCGAATACTATGAATTCGACTGTGATACTGGCCGTGACGTGGTGCAGGAAATTCCAGACACCATTGGCACTCATGCGGTACTTTCAAATGATGGTTTTAAAAACATCATATTGAAGGAAGTAGTCAGCTGGCGACTCCACTCTGATGGTGCGCTAGAAGGCATGCTTATTGACGACGATAAAGTTGTCAGTACACCCGTGCTGCCAGGTGATGAGAGCCTCTACCCTGCTAAAGCAGAAGAGTCTTTCCGGTATTTCTTCCAGCATCACATCGCCAACAAGATCAAGGCGCAAGATCCGGAAGCACTGGCGGCAATCTCCAAGCTGGTTGAGTCCTGAGTTAAGTCCTGATTAGTCACCACTGATTAGGCATTATCACTCGGACATTGCCACTGGGAGACGGCCACTGGAAATATCCACCTCATGAAGGTGGTAAGTTTCTGCCCCCTGAAAAAACCTCACCACTGGTAAACCTAACTCTCCTTTATCATTCCCTTTACCTTTATCACCCCCTGTCACCTTCAGCTAGGGCGAGCTAACTCTGAGACCAGAGCGGCGACCGTTTTCAAGTGTTCCTGCTGAAGTAAACCCGATAGTTTGCGTGGCTTTAAATCATGATCGCCATCTTCCAGCCAGTGTATTTTTATCGCATCGCTAAAAGGAACTGGGGCCAACTCATTGGGCTTGCCAAAAGGGTCTCGGGTACCCTGAAAAATTAAGGTGGGTGTATTAATGGTAAGTAAGTGTTCAGTGCGCATTTTTTCTGGTTTTCCCGGCGCATGAAAGGGATAACCAAAACAGCAAAGACCTGCCACACCTAACTCATCGGCGACCATACTGGCCATCCGGCCTCCCATGGATTTACCACCAATCAAGAGTGGCTGGGGTAACTCTGTACAGTTTAAAAGCTCGCCATAAACTTCACGCCAGCAATCTAGCAGTATCGGTGCACGATCCGGGGGTCGTTTTTTGTCTGTCTCCCGTCGCTGCTGCATATAGGGAAATTCAAAGCGTGCCACCGCTATACCAGCAGCATTGAGTTCTGCAGTCAGTGACTGCATATAATCACTGTCCATGGGCGCACCAGCACCATGGGCAAATATTAATGTACCGTAAGAGCTTTTCCCTGCGGCGGGTTGATCAATCAAATAATTCATTGCTGGCTTGCTTAAGATTGTTGTTCTTGTTGCAGTCGTTGCTCTTGCTGAAAGCGCTGAAACTGGTGTTTGGTCAGCAAGTTACAGCTTTCCGTTTCAGGGTCAAACGTTATCACTACATCACCCCGCTCAATTTGCCTTGTTACTTGCTGAATTTTTGTCTCGAAAGCCACCTCAGAGGAACCATAGTCTGTACCCTCACGGGCAATAAAGTCCTCAATAATTGCATTGAGAATATCGTCTGAAATTCGAGCTAAGGGAACTTCAATCATGAGCTATTCCGGCTTCCTAAATTTCAATGTCATACGATCACTTTCGCCAATGGCTAAATATTTATCACGATCCTGCTCTTTTAACCGCAACGTGGGCGGTAGTGTCCAAACGCCCCTTGGATGGCCCTTGGTATCTTTCCGGTTACTGTTAATGTCTGATGTTGCCTCCAACACAAACCCAGCCTTTTGAGCCAGGTTAATGACATATTGCTCAGTCATATAACCACTGGTTTTCATAGCCTCCCAATCAGTACCCTCCAATGCACGATGCTCAACAACCCCCAACACACCACCCGGTTTTAACGCTTTGTAAAACAACTCAAAGGCACTGGCCTCACTCTCTGAACGCAACCAGTTGTGAACATTGCGAAACGTCAGCACCTGATCAACACTGCCTTTGGGCACCGTTAACTGATTACGTTTAGGGTCAAAAGAAGCCATGTTGACACGACGGTAGACCTCGGGGTGTACAGCGAGTTTTTTAACAAATAGCGTGTGATTTTTATCGTAATAATCCACACCAACGCCCGTGGGAAAGTGAGCCGCATAAAAAGCACCATCACCCACGTAGGGTACCAGTATCTCGGTATACCAGCCCTTTCCCGGCCAGATTTCCACCACCGTCATTCCTGACTCCACACCAAAAAATGCCAATGTTTCCAGTGGATGACGGTATTGATCTCGCAGCACAAATTCCGGGGTCCGATGAGAGCCCTGAAGCACGCCCTGGGGCACTCCTTCCTGCGCACTAACCGTTGAACTGATACCGATACCGAAACCGAAACCGATACAGCACAACAGTACTAACAACATAAATCGTGTATTTATCATTGACCTCTCCCTACCCTACACTTCTAACAGTCACCCATTGGATACTTGTTTTATCCTGACGTTCCCAGGCCATAACTGATACGGCATAATATCCGGGTACACTGCCATCAAACCAGCCATCAGGATGACCCAGCCATGAACCATTATCTCGCTCTCACCATTATTGCAGATGACCGCCCGGGCATTATTGAAAAAGTGGCTGACGTGGTCACTACGAATGGTGGTAATTGGCTGGAAAGTAATATGTCTCGCTTAGCCGGAAAGTTCGCCGGTATTTTGTTGGTAGATATTGCCGAGGAAAAGCAATCCACGCTGTTGTCTGCATTAAACGAACTTAATAGTCAGGGCATTCGGGTCAGCGGTGAAGCCAGCACGGGTGCTGAACCAGTAATGGGTGAACACCTTATATTCTCCGTAGTAGGCAATGACCGGCCCGGTATTGTTGGCGAACTCTCTTCCCTTCTGGCTCGCCTACATGTGAATGTGGAAGAACTCAGCACTAATTGTGAAGATGCACCCATGAGCTCAGAAATATTATTCCGAGCCACAGCAAAAGTACGGCTCCCAGGCTCTGCCCTTAATAAAGATCAACTTCAAGATGAGCTGGAATCACTCTCTGATGATTTAATGGTGGAGATGGAAAATATCTGATACGGATAAAGCTCTATGTCTCAGACAATCACTTAGCCAACCAAGCCTTTTAGCAGCACACCAACCCCATAGGCCATACTAGCGGCAACGCCACCTACAGCCACCGTCTCCAGGCCGGACAACAGCCAATAATGGGACACAAACTTACCTTTCACTGCACCTACCCAGAAGAAAGCTACTGCGGTTAAGCCTATGGACCAACCGAAGGGATTAGCCACAAAGCCAGGCCAAATCCAGTTGGCCACATAAGTCCCCAGAGGCACAAAACCCACTAGACAGAATGCACAAAAAGTCGCCAAGCCACCCTTCAAAGCATCATGCTCCTGAAGGGTCATACCATGCTCTTCCTGCAACATTGTATCCACCCACTTTTCAGTATCAGAAGTGATCACCTCCACAGCGTCTTCCAGCAATTGTCCTTCAAATCCCTTCATGGCAAATATTTGGCGAACTTCCTCTTTCTCTCCCTCTGGAAAACGTTCAATCTCCGCCAACTCCATCTGACGGACTTTGGTCCGATGCTGATTCTCTGCTCGTATACTGAGAAAATTACTGACTGCCATACTGAAGCCATCGGCCAACAAATTGGCAAAGCCGAGAATAATGATCACACCAGCAGACATGCCTGCACCCGCCACACCGGCCACAACGGCAAATGTGGTAATAGCGCCATCTACCGCACCATAGATGAATTCTTTGAGGTAAATTGACTCTGGCCCATCGGCTAGCCGTTTGGCAATTAAATGAGGGTGGTGGTGAGCTTTGACGTGCTCAATAGTATTTTCTCTATCAGGGTTTTCCATTAATACTCCAAACCATTAACACGCTAGTCACCGCTTCCCACTGCCATTAAAATAACAACATAATGGCTAGCCCTAGCCATTTGCGCTCTCTACTGGTCATTTGACCAAGCAAACTGCATCATACCGCAGAGAAAGTTATATGCACTCTTATCAATGAAGTCAGCCCCATGCTAAATATCGTTCTGTTTGAACCCGAAATCCCACCGAATACGGGTAATATTATCCGGCTCTGCGCCAACACCGGGTTTGCTCTGCATTTGATAGAACCCCTCGGCTTTGAGCTTGATGACAAACGGCTACGACGTGCTGGACTCGATTACCGGGAGTGGCAAGATGCCAAGGTACACCCCAACTGGGAAACCTTTGTGACAAGTGAACAACCCGATCGAGTATTTGCCATCAGCACCAAAGGACACACCCGCTATACCGATATTGCCTTCAAGTCAGGAGATACGTTGGTTTTTGGTCCTGAAACCCGCGGCCTTTCCCAAGAATTCCGTCATGCGCTACCACCAGAACAGGTGCTCCGCATTCCTATGCAAGCAGAAAGTCGCAGCCTGAACCTGTCCAATACCGTTGCACTTATCGTCTATGAAGCGTGGCGTCAATTGGACTTTGAAGGCGCTGTCTAGATGTGCTCTGCATCCAACATCAATCATGCACCGATCGGACTATTCTACGGTTCATCCACTTGCTATACCGAAATGGTGGCTGAAAAAATAGGTGACGAGCTGAATGCTTCTCTTAGTGACGCACTCCAAGGGCAACCACAAGTCGACATCTATAATGTGGCCGATGAACCCATCGCCATGATGGAAGAATATGACTATCTGATACTGGGCATTCCCACTTGGGATTATGGTGAATTACAGGAAGACTGGGAGAATATCTGGGACGGCATCGACACACTCAATCTCACCGGAAAAACAGTCGCGCTATTCGGGCTCGGCGACCAGGAGGGTTATCCTGACTGGTTTCTCGACGCTATGGGGTATCTCTGGGCTAAAGTCTGTAATCAAGGTGCCAAAACTGTAGGTTACTGGCCTGTAGCCGGGTTTGAGTTTAAGGAGTCAAAAGCATTAACCCCCGATCAACAACATTTTGTCGGGCTAGCCATCGATGATGAAAACCAATTCGATCTCACCGATGAACGAATCAAACAGTGGTGCCAACAGGTTCTTAGAGAGTTTGACCTAAAAACG